>NZ_RQJK02000021.1:0-132734 GCF_022342325.2 Pseudomonas sp. AF32
CCGACTACCAGTGCCTGTAGCTGCTCAGGATTGAGTTCCATCTGGTCACCATGACGATTGCTCGGCCAGGAAAACTTCCCTTGATGCAGACGACGTGCCGCCAACCAAATGTACTGGGCACCGTATTGGCGAACGCAGATGCCGGCGATGTAGATCGTCAGCGGTGAGCAACATCGCAGAGTGCGTCAGCCACCGGCTTTGAGAGGATCTGCTTACCGTTCTTCCAGTTGATCATCACTTGAAGCCCGCTCGGGTCGATGTTGATCACTGCTGCGTGGTTGGTGTTGACCAGGGCGCGCATGCTGCGCTCTAACTGGACTCGCCGGTTGCATGGTTTGCGCTTACTCAAACTGACCGCGACGGAAGCTGGATCCGCGGAAATGAGCGTGAGCAAATTTTTCAGGCACTGCTGCCGTACATGCAAATCTATGATCGGCAGTTGCTCATCGAGCGACATAGTCGCTACCTGTAATCACCCGCGCAGGTGTCAGCCTGCGCTTTTCCCTAAGCCCCCAAGCACAGTCGGTTCCAAACAACCGTCCTCACGGCATAAGGATGGTCATATCCCGAACAGCCCCCGAGGGAACCCGGTTTCATCAGAAAAGCCCAACGCCGCCAAGGGGCAGCCAGGTAAGGTGGGTTTAGCGTCGATAACGTCGGCCACCTGATGGATCCATTTCGAGTTGACGCCGATGTTTTTGATCAGATACCAGAGTACCGCGATCAGACCATAAAGACGGCTCGTCGCATTCGAGTCCAGGCCGAGCCTCTGAAAGTAGGGGTCGTTTGGCACGGTGGGTACAGGATTGGCTGAAACCTGGTTCCAGATGCGGCTATGGTGCGCACACCGGTTGCGCAGGGTGCTGATCTCCTGGAGCCATTCTTTAAGAATTCTTGCATTAGTGAGACCGAACCGTTTGCAGATTCTGTTCCGATGGCTGTCTTTGAGTATCTCGTAGTACTTCGATGCTATTCCAAAGTCCCATGCTTCGACGATCACCCAAAAGGGCATTGCTTTACGCTGCTGTCGATGCCACTCGATGCTATCCTCGCGGCTACGAGCTATTTGCTCTTCTTGACGCTTTGACCAGTCGTTCCAAATGTTGCGTGACTTACCCTGTTTGGTCGTGAAGGTCCTGGTTTGCGAAGGATTGATGTAGCGGATGTCCTGATAGGCCAGTGGGTCGTGATAACCCACCTCGTGAGCAATTGTCGAGCGTAAGTGCACCTCAACGCGCTCAATGGCATCAAGCATCAGTTGGCGCAATTTTTTGTCGAACAGATAGAGTTCAATAACGGAATCGAAATGAGTGCCAGGGATAAACGCGTTTTGACGTCGTGGTTTTTTACCTGTGCCGCATAGCACCACGTCGCCCTTGGCATTACGAAGAAATTCACGGCACGGATACCAGAATCCGCTCAAGCGGTAGTAGCCAATCTGACTGAGTTTACGTTCGGCGCGCGGTACGTCGAGGATCTGCATACCACGGCTGGTGAGCAGAGCGCATAGATCTCTGTAGGATCGAAACGGCTTTGGCGGAGCTAATGGCTGCGACATCCTTTGTCCAGAAAAAAGAAGGCCCAAACATAATGCTGGACTGAGCCAGCACCAGAGGTTCGGGCGCTATTGGGTTAATTATCTGCGCTCATCACCGCGCAGTCAACGCGGCGTGTGTTCCTGTAGACCGTCATGGTTTCACCCCATACAGGTCCAGCCCGGGTTTGGGCGTAACGGCCATTACCACGTCATCAATGACCGCCTTGCCCATCACCGTGAAATAATGCGCAGCCCAGGCGTGTCGGTCGGTATTGCGTATGAACGCTGCGTCTTCGGCAAACGCCTTCGCCAGAAATAGCAGGTCTGACGCCATTGCCAGTGCCTCGTAGACGGGTACGCCAGCGCTGACATGAAACAGCGGATGACCTGAGCAAGAGACGAAGGGCGTCAGGCCGATGGTCTTTTCTTCCGTGTGTTCAGTCATTGATCACCTCCAATGATGGAGGTGCAGTGAGATTCAGATTCTGAATCGAGGGGATCGGAGGACGAGAATCTGTATGGGGTGACTGTTCGCATTGTCTAGCTCCTTGACCGTTAGGAACTGCCACTTCTCGTTACCAAGCGAATGGGTGGCAGCTGCGCGCAGGTTGGTAAACCGGGAGTCAAGGAAACCGGCACGCCCGAGAGCGTCCCACGCACAGCCGCCATAACAATGTTGCAGGCGTAACGAACTCGCCATTGAGAATGGCGCTGTTGCGTAACTCATCGGGTTACCAATCCCGGTCGCTGAATTTGCAGCGACCTGAAGAAAATATCCCGGTGAAGAGCTGGCCATCAAGGGAGCTACGATTAAAAAAACACCGTAAAAGGCACCTCCTACGCAACTATTGGAGTTTGCCTACAACCCCGGAAAAGGTCATCCATTTTATCCGGCGGGTCGAGTCCTCCAGCCATACACACCCAGTAACCCCGAGCCCTAGTCCCGAGGCTACGTCACCTCCGATCGGGCGATGGATTTCTATCTGAAACCGAAAGGAACCGACGCCAAAACCGACCGGCCACCGGGCCAGCTCTTCACCGTCATCGACGGCATCGACACTGAAAGTCTGCTCGCCAACCTCAGCGAAAGCCTCGCCTCGGTCAACGCAATGATGCAGTGTCCTTTTACCCACTGCACACGTCACCCACGACGGGCTATCTTCACGGCATGCGGCTCATCGAACTCAACGACTGCACCCGCAGAATAAGCTCATCCATGTTGCCCACGAGCGTTGAACCGCTACGCGCTACAAGCTCGTCTGACCTGCGTGCAGTAGCTGTAGTGGTCAAAATAATCAGAACCCGCTTCGGCGGGTTTTTTAATGTTTGGAGAAAACTCATGTCCGGTAAGTCACTTGACACCCCAGCGCTGACTTTGGCTGCAAAGATCGGGGCTCTCACTGGGGCACTTTACAAGGAGAGTCGGGACGCAAAAAAGCGAAGCGAAGAAAGTTGGAAAGCCTTTCAATAGTCTGGCAAAAAGTGTCGGTACAGCAATTGGCAGCATTCCAGCTGTTCTACGGCGCTGGTTGTACACTCGGCGAGCGTGGCCAAAGAGATCGCAAACCAGTCCGCCCTGGCGGGGTTGAAGGCCGCCCCGCAACGCCGATGTTCGCGATTTGCAAACCTTCACACTCGTCTCTGCGCACGGCCCCTCGCTCCCACCGCGAGACTGGTAGAAAAGCCCTGCACATTTGGATCATTAACTTGTCAGTTATGGTCATTGAGCGGTCGCCCCCGGCCTTTTAGGCTGTTGGGCATGACTGACGGAGGCCGCAGAGCTTTCGCATTTTTTCCGTGATTTGCTCGTTGTGGAGTGACCAATGACCGCCTCTCATTACCCGCACCTGCTGGCCCCGTTGGATCTGGGTTTCACCACGCTGCGCAACCGCACCCTGATGGGGTCGATGCACACGGGCCTTGAGGAGAAGCCTGGCGGCTTCGAGCGCATGGCGGCGTATTTTGCCGAGCGTGCCCGGGGCGGCGTGGGGCTGATGGTCACCGGCGGGATTGCGCCGAACGACGAGGGCGGGGTCTATTCCGGCGCAGCCAAGCTGACCACGGAGGAAGAGGCGCTCAAGCACAACATCGTGACCCGGGCCGTGCACGAGGCCGGAGGCAAGATCTGCATGCAGATCCTCCATGCCGGACGTTATGCCTACAGCCCCAGGCAGGTGGCGCCAAGCGCGATCCAGGCGCCGATCAACCCGTTCAAGCCCAAGGAGCTGGACGAAGCGGGCATCGAGAAGCAGATCAGCGACTTCGTCACTTGTTCGGTATTGGCCCGCCAGGCGGAATACGACGGTGTCGAGATCATGGGCTCGGAAGGTTATTTCATTAACCAGTTCCTCGCGGCCCACACCAACCATCGCACCGACCGTTGGGGCGGCAGCTATGAAAACCGCATGCGCCTGCCCGTGGAGATCGTGCGCCGGGTGCGCGAAGCGGTTGGTCCGGATTTCATCATTATCTTTCGCTTGTCGATGCTGGATCTGGTGGAAGGCGGCAGTACCTGGGAAGAGATCGTCCAATTGGCCAAGGCCATCGAGCAGGCCGGGGCGACGATCATCAACACCGGTATCGGCTGGCATGAAGCAAGGATCCCGACCATCGCCACCAAGGTTCCGCGTGCAGCGTTCAGCAAGGTCACGGCCAAGCTGCGCGGCTCGGTGAGCATTCCGCTGATCACCACCAACCGCATCAATACGCCGGAAGTCGCCGAGCGGATCCTGGCCGAAGGTGACGCCGACATGGTGTCCATGGCTCGGCCGTTCCTGGCGGACCCGGAGTTCGTCAACAAGGCAGCCGCCGGGCGGGCAGATGAGATCAATACCTGCATCGGCTGCAACCAGGCCTGCCTCGACCATACCTTCGGCGGCAAGCTGACCAGTTGCCTGGTGAACCCACGGGCGTGTCATGAAACCGAGCTCAACTACCTGCCGGTGACCCAGGTGAAGAAAATCGCCGTGGTCGGTGCCGGCCCGGCCGGGCTGTCTGCCGCGACCGTGGCGGCCGAGCGCGGTCATCAGGTGACGCTGTTCGATTCGGCCAGTGAGATCGGTGGGCAGTTCAATATCGCCAAGCGGGTGCCGGGCAAGGAAGAGTTCTACGAGACGTTGCGCTACTTTAACCGCAAACTGCAGACCACCAACGTCGAAGTGTGCCTCAACACCCGTGTGGATGTGGCGCAACTGGTGGCAGGGGGTTACGACGAGATCATTCTCGCCACCGGTATCGCGCCACGGGTTCCGGCGATTCCGGGGGTGGAACATGCCAAGGTCCTGAGCTATCTGGACGTGATCCTGGAGCGCAAGCCGGTGGGCCGCACTGTTGCGGTGATCGGGGCGGGCGGTATCGGCTTTGACGTGTCGGAGTTCCTGGTTCACCAGGGCGTTGCCACCAGTCAGGATCGCGAAGCCTTCTGGAAAGAGTGGGGGATCGACACCCGACTGGAGGCGCGTGGCGGTGTGGCCGGGGTCAAGGCCGAGCCCCATGCGCCGGCGCGTCAGGTATTTCTGTTGCAGCGCAAGACTTCCAAGGTCGGTGATGGGCTGGGCAAGACCACTGGCTGGATTCACCGCACGGGGCTGAAGAACAAACAGGTGCAGATGCTCAACAGCGTTCAGTACCTGAAGATCGACGACGAAGGCCTGCATGTCCGCATCGGCGAAACCGGCGAGCCGCAGGTATTGGCGGTGGACAACATCGTGATCTGCGCCGGCCAGGATCCGCTGCGTGAACTCCAGGAAGGCCTGGAAGCGGCGGGCCAGACCGTCCACCTTATTGGCGGCGCCGACGTAGCGGCGGAGCTGGATGCCAAGCGGGCGATCAACCAGGGTTCGCGGTTGGCGGCGCAGTTGTAAGGTCAGACTTTTCACCGATTCTTGTGGGAGCGGGCGAGCCCGTTCCCACAAATGCAGTTGGGGGCCTGGATCCTGCGGTCACCGCGACC
Source organism: Pseudomonas sp. AF32 (assembly GCF_022342325.2). NCBI lineage: Bacteria > Pseudomonadati > Pseudomonadota > Gammaproteobacteria > Pseudomonadales > Pseudomonadaceae > Pseudomonas > Pseudomonas sp. AF32. The sequence continues at coordinate 5,490 of NZ_RQJK02000021.1, forward strand.
AAACTGATAAGATGCGGCTTCTTCCCGCAAGGCTTGTCGCAATGCTCCTTCCTGCCCTCGACTGGCACCCGCAACCCAAACTCGAACCGCTTCCTCTGGACTGGCTCAGCCGTGCTGGTGTCGAGGTTGCGGTGTTGCGCCTGGACCGGATCGATCCGCTGATCAGCGGCAACAAATGGTTCAAGTTGCGCCATCATCTGCGTATCGCGCATGAGGCTGGAGCCGGCGGGCTCATGAGCCTGGGCGGTGCTTATTCCAATCATCTGCATGCCCTGGCTGCGGCGGGCAAGCGTTTCGGGTTCCCAACGGTCGGGCTGTTGCGAGGACATCCTCGGGAGACGCCGACCGTACTCGACCTGCAAGCATTCGGCATGACCCTGCACTGGTTGGGTTACGGTGGATACAGAGAGCGGCACGCTGCGGATTTCTGGCGACCCTGGCAGGTGCGCTATCCGCATTTGCATCCAGTGCCCGAGGGTGGTTCGGGGTTACCCGGCGCGCAAGGTTGCATGGCCTGGGTGGCCAGCGCCCGTGCACAGCTGGCGGCCTTGGGATGGGCGGATTATCACGGCTGGTGGTTGCCCTGCGGCACGGGAACGTCGTTAGCGGGGTTGGTGCTGGCGGAAGCGGGGGAGCGACCGGTCCATGGCGTACTCGCGGTGCCCGAGGATCACGGTGTGGCGTCGCAGGTCGCAAGCATCCTGCGGGAAGCCGGCCTTGCCAATCCGCGTTATAACCTGCTCGACGGCAGTCGTGACGGGTTCGCCCGGATCGACGCCGAGCTCAGCGCTTTCATCAGGGCGACCGATACCATCGAGTTGGAGCCGCTGTACACCGGCAAGGCGCTGATGATGCTCAAGGCGCGGGTCGAAGCCGGGCAGTTCGCACCCGGCACCCGCCTGATTTTCGTCCATACCGGCGGCATGCAAGGCCGCCGGGGATTCGAGTGACGGGCTGTCAGCCGCGTTTGGGCATCATGCGCAGCAGCGTGTTATCGCGCACCACGTAGTGGTGATACAACCCCGCCAGGGCATGCAGGCCGATCAGCCAATAGCCGAGGGTGCCACCCAGTACGTGCCAGCTCTCGAGCCGCTTGGCGAAATCCTTGTCCTGGTCGACGAGCAATGGCAGGTCGAATCCATAGAACATCACTTGATGCCCTTCAGCGCTGGTGATAAGCCAACCCAGCAGTGGCATGGCGATCATGAACAGGTACAGCGCCCAGTGCATCAGGCGCGCCAGAACGGTCTGCCAGGCAGGCGATGCCGGAAATATCGCCGGTGCCTTGCCTATGCTGCGGGCGAACAGGCGTAGCCAGACCAGCAGGAACACCGTCAGGCCCAGCATGAAATGCGCTTCCTTGATCAGCGTTCGACCGCCACTGCCCTTGGGAAAAATTCCGCGTAATTCGATGCAGGCATAAACCACCGCCAGCAGCACCAGCATCAGCCAGTGCAGGGCGACCGTGACGGTACTGTATCGGCTCTCGGAGCTTTTCCAGGGCATTGCAATATCTCCAACTGTCAGGGTAGAGCACCGTCTTGAGCGGCGTTGTATCTACTGTAAGCCCGTTTCGCTGGGTTTGCTTGTGCCAGATCAGGTTTGCCGGCTCGGCGCAGGTGGGATCCTGAGCGAGCCAGCCCCTTCGTCGTGTCAGGCTGTGGTGTCGGGAGGGTTCAAGAGCCAGTCGAACAGTAGCCTTGCGTCCCGGTTGCCTGGCGCGGGTTTACGTGGCGCGACGACTTGGCCACTGCCGGTGTCGATGGCGCCAGGACATAGCACTGGCCGGTCGGGGTCGCCATCGAGGAAGCTCACCAGCACTTCGCTGCCGGCTATCAGGGGACTGTTGCCATTGGACATCGGACGCGACACGGGCAGGGCGACGCCTTCCTGGTCCGGGCTCCACAGGCTGACCTGGATCCGCCCACGCTCGTCGGGCGTGGCTGGCTGGCTCGGCGCGCCGAGTACGTAGGCAATGTGATAACCGGGAACGCAGGGCTTGGGGTGGTCCAGGGCAGGCCTGAACACCGTAGACCAGGGAATGGCCGAGAAACGGCTTCGGTAGTCCCGAACCGGCGGTGAGAACGATGGATTCGCCTCGAGAATGGATGGTTGCTGCCCGCGATGCTCGACCTCGGTAACAAGCCATTGATCGTTGAAGGTGGAAATCGCGTGCCCTGTGATTTGCACAACCTGACCGCTGCGCAGGACGGGCAGGGCTGTGTGGCCGCGGACTTCCCGTTGTCGGCAGCGCAACCGCTCCAGGTTCCGGCGCCCGACCTGGCGGGCATGAGCCTGCGCTGGATTGCCCCGCGCTGGCTCGCGATCGGCATCGTTGAAGGCATGATTCGCCGCGCTGGCGGTGGCGTGGGTCGTTGCCCGGTCGCTGAAGCGGGGAGGCAGGAAGGGCGTTGAGTGCTGGTAATGCTGGTAGAGCCGCTCGATCGCCGGTTGGCGGTTGGCGTCGGCACGCAGGGAAAGTTCGCCCGGTCGCGTGGGAAAGCTTTTCGGATCCTCTGCGAATACCAAGACATGACCGTAAGGCGTCTGTTCGAAGTGGTAATGAATGCCTTCTTCCTCGCACAGCCGTTGCAGCAACTCCAGGTCGCTTTCCTCGTACTGGATGCAGAACGGACGACACGGGTAATGCCCATGAGGCAATTCGAAGCGGTAACTGTGGGTGGGTAGTGCGTGGTCTTCCAGCAGGCATTGGAGGATCTGGACGACACTGAGCCGCTGGAAAACCCGTCGTTGCGGGCCCTGTTCCAGCAGCTGCAGAAAAGGAACCAGTGTCAGGCGATAGCCGATACGGTGCGGGGCATGGGCGCTGAGGCTGACGTCGTACACGATTCCGTGCACACCCGTCGTGCGGTCCATGCACAGGAATGCCGGTTGCCCCAGTAATGCGTCGGGGCTGATGGGGGGCGCCAGGCCGATCAGTTCGAGGTCGAAGCGATACGGCTGGTTGAGCGCTTCCCGACCGCTGAACCGCAGCACTTGCAGGCGCAAGTCGCTTTGCGTGAGCGTCAGGCTGAAGGGGCTTTCCATGTCATTGCGCATTGCAGTGCTTACTTGAGAAGAGAAAGCCACGAGAGTACGAAACCATTGGGCAAAACGGGTGAGGCGAGTCGCTATTTCAGAAACCCCCTACAACGCGTTGCGAAAATGTCGATTTTCCAGGGTGCATTTTTTGGTCGATCAGTCGGTTTAGGCCGTATAAACTTGCGCCACAGCGTCGGCCAGCAGATGTCTCGGCGCGTCAGACAAGAGAGTGAGTAATGGGCGCACAGTGGAAGGTTAAACACAAAGAAGCGGCTGCCAACGCCAAGGGCAAGATCTTCGGCAAACTGGTGAAGGAAATCAGCATTGCCGCACGAAACGGCGCTGATGTTGCCACCAACGCGCACCTGCGGCTGGTAGTCGAGCAGGCCAAGAAGGCTTCCATGCCCCGCGAGACCCTGGAGCGTGCCATCAAGAAAGGCTCCGGACAGCTCGGCGAAACCGTGCAATACCACCGCGTCACCTACGAAGGTTTCGCGCCTCACCAGGTGCCGCTGATCGTCGAGTGCGTGACCGACAACATCAACCGCACCGTGGCCGAGATCCGCGTTGCGTTCCGCAAGGGCCAGTTGGGCGCTTCGGGTTCGGTGTCGTGGGACTTCAACCATGTGGGCATGATCGAGGCCACGCCGGACAGCCCTGACGCCGATCCGGAAATGGCCGCCATCGAAGCGGGCGCCCAGGATTTCGAGCCGGGCGAAGAGGGCGCGACCCTGTTCATTACCGATCCTACCGATCTCGACGCCGTGCAGAAGGCCCTGCCGGAGCAGGGCTTCACGGTGCTGTCCGCCAAGCTGGGCTACCAGCCGAAGAACCCGGTCAGCGGTCTGTCCGACGAGCAGATGGCTGAAGTCGAAGCGTTCCTGGAAGGTCTCGACAACCACGATGACGTGCAGGATATGTTCGTCGGGTTGGCCGGTTAAAACAAAAGTCAGTTCCTGTGTTCCTGGAACACACTCCCCCTGTGGCGAGGGGATTTATCCCCGCTGGGGCGCGAAGCGGCCCTGAACCCCGACTTGTGGTGCGTCAGGCGGTTTGCATGGGGCTGCTTCGCAGCCCAACGGGGATAAATCCCCTCGCCACCAGGATGGGTGAGCTCAGTGGGTATGGGAGTGACCAATATGCTTGAGTTCGCTTAGCAAGCCCTCAATCTCATCGAACCCCGGCCGAGCCAGCACTTGCGGCTGACAGCAGCGCGCCTGCAACTCCCTCAGCGTTCCAGGCTCCACAAAACCGGGTTCGACGCGCTCCAGCAATTCCCCCAGCAGAATTCCATACGCCCGTACTTCGATACGTTGCAGTGCCCTGGTCTGTACGCTGTCCGAAGTGGTATGGAATGACGCTGCGCCGAAATCCCCCAGCAGGCAATCGCCCTGGTCATTGAACAGAATGTTGTGTCCGTACAGATCACCATGGGTGATGCCTTGGCGATGCAGATGCGCCGCCACCGAGGCGATGCCGTGGGCGATGCGCAACGCTACGGGCAGACCCAGGCGCAGTTCATCGGCATACACGTCACGGGTGCAGGATTCCAGGCTCGGCAGTCCGGCCAGGTTGCGATAACGGGGTTCGACCAGCGCCATGACCAGCCCGGCCTGCTCCTCGGGATGCCCGACGATCTGGCCCAACACCTCGATCAGGTTCGGATGCCGGCCCGCCGTGATGCAGGCATGCATTTCATGCAGCGGTGAGCCATCACTGGTCATCTCGCCCTTGTAGAGCTTCACCGCAACGTTCCGGGCCGCCTGGCCCGGGGGCTGCCATTGCGCCTGATGAATCACCCCCGAGGCGCCTTCGCCCAGCCGTTGCTGCATCGTCAACTGTGACCAATCGATGGGCGTCGTGCTGTTCGGTGCGGCGGCTTCGGCCTGGGTTTCCAGCGGGTTCCCGGCGTAGGCCAGCCAACTGAGGCTGGGCAGGTCAAGCAGCCATTGCGGCAGTTCGGTCAGTCGATTGGCGGCGATGCGCAGCAGCTCAAGTCGGTGGCATTGGGCCAGGCTCTCCGGCAATTGCTGCAGGCGGTTGCCGGCCAGCATCAGTTTTTGCAGATAAGGGCGATGACCCAGTTCGTCCGGTAGCTGGCTGATGCGATTGTCCGTGAGGATCAGCCAGCGCAGCAGCGGCGGCAGGGCCGCGCCCGTCACCCGTTCGATGCGGTTGGCCTTGAAGCCGACCATGGTCAAGGCGGCGCAGCGCCCCAGGCATTCGGGCAGTTCGGTGAAACGGTTGTCCGAGCAGAACAGGATGCGTAGCCGGCTCAACCGATACAGGTCGTCGGGTAGCGTATCGAGCTGATTGCCACTGAGGTCGAGGATTTCGAGGGAGTCCGCCAGATCGAAGATTTCCCGAGGGAACTGCGTCAGGCCGCAGGCCAGTTTCAACCGGGTAGTGCCCGATAATTGGCCGGCGCGAAGTGCGTCTAGGGTGTCCATGGTGGGGGTCACTGTCATCAAGTGAAGTCTGATGCCAGCTAGTTTGTTACAAAACCCTGTGGCGAGGTGATAATTCCCTCGCCACAGGGCTAACCCGGTTAGCGCTCGATACTGCGGTTCCACCGTGCGTTCCATGCCGGGCGCTGTTCATTGACCTGGTCCCAGTCCACGGCAATCGCTGTGGTGAGGTATTGCTTCATCGCTTCGACCTGGCCACGGGTCTTGTCGGTGGTCGGGGTGTTGGGGTTGGATGGGATCTGGTCGCCTTCTTCCAGGGCAATGGCCTGGGCCTCTGGGGTCAACAGGAACGCGGCGAGTTTCTGCGCCAGTTCAGGCTCGGTGTTGCGGGCGATGGCGCATTCGGCAACGTTGAGCACCACGGCGCCTTCCTTCGGTTGCGCGTACTCCACCGGCATGCCCTTGAGTTTCAGCGCGGTGACCTGGGTCGGTGTCAGCGGAAACAACGCCGCTTCGTCGGTTTGCAGCATTTCCGAGATCTTCGCCGAGCTGGGGATGTATTCCAGCACGTTGCGTCCGACGGTGTCCGGCCAGGCCTTGAAGCCCGGTTCGACGTTGGTCTCGTTGCCCCCCTGGATCCGGTTGAACATCAGGAAGCCATGCAGGCCGAATGTGGACGAGGCCATCGACTGGAACACCAGTTTGTCCTTGAAGCGCGGGTCGGCCATGTCCATCCACGAGGTGGGTGCGCTCCAGCCTTTTTCCTTGAACAGCCGCGTGTTGTAGGCCAGTCCGGTCACGCCGAGGCTGACCGCGACGGCCTCGTCCTTGATGCGACCCTTGGCCGGAATCTGCGCCAGAGTCGGGTTGTCCTGAAGCTTGTCGCACAGCCCCATGGCGATGGCGCGGTACATGATGCCGTCATCCAGGAACATGACGTGCATCTGCGGGTTGTCCTTGCTGGCCTGGACTTTGGCCAGGATGTCGGCGGAGGTGCCGGGCACGATCACCACTTTTACGTTGTTGGCTTTCTCGAAGGCCGGCAAAACCTTGTCGGCGTAGAGCCGCTCCATGGTCCCACCGTTCATGCCCAGGTAAAGCGTCGGCTCGGCGTGTGCCTGGCCGATGCCGAGCAAGACGCTCAAGCAGGAAAAACCCAGAAGTGCAGTGCGTTTGACGTTATTCATTGGCGCGACCTTCCTCTATCAAGCAACGGAGATGGAGTGAAACCGGGTGATGGAAAACGCATCCAGCGGCGTGTTCGAGGCGCCGCAGCAGATGATTTCGGTGAGTGCCTGGCCCACCGCAGGGCCGATCTGGAAGCCGGCGCCGGCGAAGCCGAACGCGTGCAACAGACCGGGTTGGGTGCCGCTGTGGCCGATCACCGGCTGGCGATCAGGCAGGTAGCCTTCGGTGCCGCTCCAGGTACGAATCGCCTGGGCGCCCTCCAGAAATGGATAGAGCTCGACCGCCTGGCGCAGAATCTCGAGCACGGCGTTCTGGCCGGGACGGGCGCGTGCTTCGTCCAGCGCGAAACCCTGGCCGCCCCCCAGCACGCAATTGCCGCGAGCGACCTGGCGGGAGTAGATTCCGCCGCCTTCCACGCCGGTACTGGCATCCATCACCAATGGCAGCGGTTCGGTGACCAGCATGGCCGGGTGGCCGGCATACAGCGGCACGGTTTCGCCGAATTGCGCGGCAAAATGGCTGGCCCAGGCGCCGGCGCAATTCAGCAGCCAGGGCGCGCGAAACGTCAGGCCGGTTTCGGTACGCACGACAAAGCGCTGACCATCGTGTTCAACGGTGCTCACGGGGCATTGTTCGTGGACCTGGGCACCGTGCCTGCGAGCGGCCTGAGCGAATGCCGGGGACACCAGGCGTGGGTTGGCGTGGCCGTCATCCGGGCACAGCGAAGCCCCCACCGCGACGGCGCCCACCCAGGGGAAACGGGTGTGCAGCTCGTCGTGATCCAGTAGTTGCAGGTCGAGGCCGAAGCCCTGGCTGCTGGCGGCATAGTCCTGCAGCGCTCGCAGGTCATCGGCGCTGCGGGCCAGTTTCAGATGACCGCTGCGCTGATATTCGCCGTCGATGCCGATCAGTTGTGGCAACTGGCTCCAGATTTCATGGGCCCGCTGCGACAGTGGCAGTTGAGACAAGGGCCGTCCCTGGCGCCGCACGCCGCCATAGTTCACGCCGCTGGAGTGAGAGCCGCAGAAATCCCGCTCCAACAGCGCTACCCGGCGCCCGGCCTTGCTCAGGAATAACGCCGCTGAAGCACCGACAATGCCGCCGCCGATGATCACCACGTCCACTTCGATCATGGCTCGACCTCCAGGCCAAAGGGCAGGGGCTTGACCGGTGCCTGGGCTCGCAAGCGACCGATCCCGCAGACCGGGCGTGCGCTTTCGCGGGCAATGATTTCCGCGGCTGCTGCGCCGCACATTCTGCCCTGGCAACGCCCCATGCCGACCCGGCAATGGGCCTTGACCCGGTTGATCTCCCAATGGCCTTCGTTCACCACCCGGCGGATGTCGCCGACGCTGACTTCTTCGCAGCGGCAGATCACCAGATCGTCAGTGGTGTCGCCGGCCCAATGTTTCGGAAAGGTGAAGGCCTGCTCCAGGCCCTGGCGGAAACGACCGATGCGTTGCAGGGAGCGCTCAAGCTGAGCGCAACGTTCGGGGTCGACGCGGTATCCGAGGTCTGCGAGCAAGGCCAGGGCGGCCCGCTCGCCGGCCTTTTCCGCTGCATCGGCGCCCATGATCCCGGCGCCGTCGCCCGCCAGGTAGACGCCGGGCACACTGCTGCGACCGGCGGCGTCCCGCCGGGGCAGCCAGGCCCGGTTGAGGGGCTGCCAGGTGAATTCGCAGCCCAGCAGGTCGGCCAGTTGGGTTTCGCTGCGCAAACCATGGGCGAAGGCCACCGCATCGCAATCGAGAAAGTGCTCGCCTTTCGCGTTGCGCCATTTCAGCCCATGCACCCGGCGCTCGCCTTCGATCCGCGACAGGTTCGCGCCTTGATGCACGGCGATGCCGCGAGCGGCCAGCCAGCCTCGGTAGTAGAGGCCCTTGGCGAGCGTGGCCGGTTGCGCCAGCAGGCCGGGCAGTGCGCGGACCTGGGCACTCAGCGGGGCACTGTCGAGCACCGCGACCACATCGGCGCCGGCCTTGGCATATTGATACGCCACCAGATACATCAGGGGGCCGCTGCCGGCGAAAACCACTCGTTCGCCGATGGCGCAGCCCTGGTACTTCAGGGCAATCTGCGCCGCGCCCAGGCTGTACACCCCCGGCAAAGTCCAACCCGGCACAGGCAGGATCCGGTCGGTGGCGCCCGTCGCGACGATGACTGCGGCGTACTCGAGCCGGGCGGCACGCCCCTGATGCAAGGTATCCAGCAAGCCAGCCTCGGCATTCCACACCAGGGTGTCGGGACGGTAGTCGAGTTGTCCGCGCAGTGCATCGGCGGTCTGGTGGAGGGCAGTGGCCTTGTGCGCTTCGAAGCCATACAGGCGGGTCGGTGAGCGTTTGAAGTTGGCCGGTTGGCGCCGATAGATCTGCCCACCGGCGCGGGCGGCTTCATCCAGTAGCACGGGAAACACGCCGTGGGCGACCAGGGTCTCGGCAGCACGGATCCCGGCCGGGCCGGCACCGATGATGGCGATCGGTTTCATACCTGCCGCCCCGGCTCGCGAGTGATCTGCTGCCCGGCTTCCAGGAAGGTCGAGCAGGCGCGTACGCGGCGGCCGTCGCCCAGGCGGACCCAGCAATCCTGGCACGCGCCCATCAGGCAGAAACCGGCCCGGGGTTCGGCGCTGAAATCGCTGCCGCGCAGGTGTTCCTCGCAGGTCAGCACCGCGGTCAGCAAGGTGTCCCCCAGCAGGCCGGTAACCGGTGTGCCGTCGAGGGTAAAGTCGAGCACCGGGCGGTCGCCTTCGGCCAGTCGTTTCAGCAGAGCCATGGCGCCCTCATTGTTTGCCTACCAGGACCCGATCCAGGCCATAGACCCGGTCGAGCAGAATCATGGTCAGCGCCGTCAGGGCAATGACCAGCGCCGACACCGCGGCCATCATCGGATCGATGGATTCGGTGGCGTAGACGTACATGCGCACCGGCAGGGTCTGCGTGGCCGGTGACGTGACAAAGATCGACAGCGTGACTTCATCGAAGCTGTTGATGAACGCCAGCAGCCAGCCCCCGGCTACCCCCGGCAGGATCATCGGCAGGGTGATCTGCCGGAACAGCGTGAAGCGCCCGGCTCCCAGCGATTGCGCGGCCTGTTCGGCGCTGCGGTCCAGGCCGATGGCCGAAGCCAGCACCAGGCGCAGCACGTAGGGTGTAATGACCAGCACATGGGCGAAGATCAGCCAGGTGAAGTTGCCGTTGACGCCCATCAGCGCGAACAGCCGCAACAACGCCACGCCCAGCACCAGGTGAGGGATGATGATCGGCGAGAGGAACAGGCCGTTGAAGAAATCCCGACCCGGGAATTCGAGGCGCGTGATGGCCAGCGCCGCCGGCACCGCGATCAACGTCGCCAGCGAGGCCGCGCAGAACGCCAGGGCCAGGCTGTTGTAGAACGCATCGACGAAGTCCGCGCGCTCGAACACGGCACGGAACCAGCGCAGGGAGAAATCCGTGGTCGGCAGACTCAGGGTGTTTTCCGGCGTGAAGGCGACGAGGCAGACCACCACCAGCGGCGCCAGCATGAACACCACCACCAGGGCATGGAACAACAGGGCGAACGGACCGTTCCTGGACATCATCAATTACCCCAGTGACTTCTTGTAGCGGCCTTCGATCATGCGGTTCCACGACAGCATGATCAGCAGATTGAGCAGCAGCAACGCGATGGCAATGGCCGCGCCCATGGGCCAGTTGAGTTCCGACAGGTACTGGTCGTAGATCAGCGTGGCGACCATTTTCAGGCGACGTCCGCCCAGCAGGCCGGGGATGGCGAAGGAGCTGGCGGCCAGGCCGAACACGATCAGGGTGCCGGACAGCACGCCGGGCATGATCTGCGGCAACACGACCTTGCGGATCACCGTGAACTGACTGGCACCGAGGGACAGCGCGGCCTGTTCGGCGGCCGGGTCGAGTTTTTGCAACGAGGTCCAGACCGGAATGATCATGAACGGCAGCATCACATGGACCAGGGCGATGACCACCGCGAACGACGTGTAGAGCAGCTTCATCGGCGCGCCGCCAAAGGCCTGCAGGGTTTGGTTGACCAGACCGTCTGCACCCAGTAACAGGCTCCAGCCGAAGGCGCGCACCACCACTGAAATCAGCAGCGGGGTCAGGATCAGGATCAGGAAAATCGAGCGCCACGGTGCCCCCATGCGACTGAGGATGTAGGCCTCGGGCACGCCGATCAGCACGCACAGCAACGTGGTCAGGGCGCTGATCCAGAAGGTGCGCAGAAAGATCTCGTAGAAATACGGATCGCCCAACAGGCTGATGTAGTGATCGAAGGTGTAGGCGCCGCTGTCGATGCCCGAGCCATAGTCGAAGACGTTGAACGACAGCACCAGCGTCAGGCCCAGCGGGATGACCAGCAAGCCCAGGTAAAGCGCCAGGGCCGGTGCGGACATCAGGTAGCCTGGGCGGCCCCGGCGCAGTTTATCCAGCCATTTCATGCCGGTACCTCGTCCACGCTCAGCACCCGCAGCAGGGCCGGGTCCCAGTCCAGGCCTACAGCCGTGCCTTCGGTCAGGGGGGCGGAGCCGTCGTTGCGGCGTACGACACAGAGCTCGCCCAGATCGGTGGACACGCCGTACAGCCACTGGCTGCCGAGGAAGAAACGGCTGACGAGGGTGCCTTGCAGGCGCCCGGTACCGGCGGGGCACAGGTCGATTTTTTCCGGCCGCAGACTCAGGGTCAGGTCGCCCGTGCCTGGGCTGCAAGCCTGGACGACGCCCGCGCTGTCACGTTCGCCCGGCAGCAGGTTGGCTTTGCCGACGAAGCCGGAGATGAACTCCGTGCGGGGGTGTTCGTAGAGGGTGTATGGCGCGTCGATCTGGGTGATGCGCCCGGCCTGCATCACCACGACCCGGTCACTGATGGACAACGCTTCGGACTGGTCGTGGGTGACCATCAACGTGGTAATGCCAACTTCCCGCTGGATGCGGCGGATTTCGAATTGCATCTCTTCGCGCAGGTTGGCGTCCAGATTGGACAGCGGTTCGTCGAGCAACAACACCGGTGGCTCGATCACCAACGCCCGGGCCAGTGCCACACGTTGGCGCTGGCCGCCGGAGAGTTCCCGTGGGTAGCGCTCGGCGTGCCGGTCCAGGCGCACCAGTTTCAACACCCGATCCACCCGAGGTTGCAGCTCGGCGTTGGGCACTTTGCGCATGCGCAGGCCGAAGGCCACATTGTCCCGGACGGACATATGGGGAAACAGCGCGTAGCTCTGGAACACCACGCCCAGGCCGCGACTGGCAGGCTTGGCGTGGGTGATGTCCCGGCCATCGAGCAGGATGCGACCGCTGCTGACTTCGACGAAGCCGGCGATCATTTGCAGGGTGGTGGTTTTGCCGCAGCCGGAAGGGCCCAGCAGCGAGACGAATTCGCCTTTTTCCACCGAAAGGTTGGTGGCGACCACGGCGTCGATGTCGCCGTAGCGTTTGCTCAAGTCTTGAAGTTGCACGAAAGCCATGACGCGCTCCACCTGAGATTGTTATGCGTCGCCAGCCGGCGCGCTTTTTTGTATGGGCAGATACGAAAGGATGTTGCGGGGTGCGTTGGCGCTCGACCTCGGGTCGGCTGCCGCTGTTGTTCGAATCGCCCCTGTATGGACGCAGAGTAGGACGAAGACTAGGATGGGCTCAATGGACTATTTCACTGAAGCGATGATTATTTTCAGTTTTATTCGGTGAGCAAATTTTTATACGAGAAAGTTGATGAAAGATTCCATTGATCGGAATGATGATAAGGGCGAAGTGGGCGTCGGTGCGGTATCCAGGCTGTTTGCCGTGTTGCGCACCCTGGGGGACACCGCCGAGGGCGGCGAGCGGGTAACGCAACTGGCCCAGCGCATCGGTCTTTCCCAGCCGACCACCCATCGTATGTTGCGCAGTTTGATGGACGAGGGCATGGTCGAGCAGGATGCGCGCAGCAAGCGTTATCGCCTGAGCCTGGACTTCTTCGCCCTGGCCGCCCGCGCCGGCAACACCGGTAACCTGCGCGAACTGGCGCGGCCGGCCATGTTGCGGCTGTCGGCCTCACTCGGGGACTCGTTGTTCCTGCTGGCCCGCAGTGGTTTTGATGCGATCTGCCTGGACCGTAGCGAAGGGCCTTTCCCGATCCGCACCTTCACCGGTGACATTGGTGGCCGGGTGGCGTTGGGTGTGGGCCAGGGCAGCCTGGCGATCCTGGCGTTCCTGCCGGAAGAAGAGCGCGACACCGTCATTACCTACAACCTGCCGCGGCTCAAGGATTTTCATCTGTACGACGAGGTCTTCCTGCGTTCGGAAGTCGAGAACGTCCGCACCCTGGGTTACGCCGGACGCAATACGGGCGTGTTGCAGGGGATGGCGGGAGTGGCCGTGCCGATCCTCGACCGCGAAGGCCGGGCCGTAGCGGCCTTGAGCGTGGCCACGATCAGCGATCGGCTGGGGCCGGATCGCCTGCCGACCGTGGTGGAAATGCTCAAGCGCGAGGCGAACCTGATCGGGCCACGGATCAACCCGTTCGATCCGGTGTTGCGCCGGCCGTCGCAGGTGTTCGGGCAGGGGTGAGTACATCAAACATCCGCAGATCCCTTGTGGGAGCGGGCTTGCTCGCGAATGCGGTGGTGAAGTCAACATTGATGTTGAATGTCAGGTCGCTTTCGCGAGCAAGCCCGCTCCCACAGGCATCTGTGGTGGTCAGAAGTTCAGTGTCTGCCTGAGCTTCTGCGCCGCCGGCAGGTCGCTGGGAATGACCATCGCATAGTTGTAGCCCGGTCCGGACCAGTACTCGGCCTGCAACTCGCCGTCGCGACGACTGCCCCGGGGCAGCAGGAAATTCCTGGGGCCCGGAGGTCGTACATAAAAGCTGATCTTCTGGCCGCTCGGGTCCTGATAGACCACCATGGCCGCCGCCCCTTGCTCGGTGCTGAGCAACCGTCCACTGACCGGTTTGAAACCCGCGCCCGACAAATCCGGCAGCCGATTGATCTGGTTGAAGTAGCGGTCGAGCCAATCCTGCATGCTGTGTTCATCGCCGGTCTGGTAGTCGGCCGGCAGGATGCCTTGCTGGGCAAATAGACGGTAGGCCTGCATGGCATCCGCCATGGGAGCCGCAGCGCTGAGAAGCGTCATTTCCCGGGCATGCCAGCCACCGAGCCCGCCCACGCTGACGGCCAGCAACAAGACAGCCGCACTGGCCAGATAACGGCGGGCACGGTGCTTCAGGCGCAGGCGAATCATGGCTGGATCGAGGTCCGGATTCGCCGGTTGCTGCAGGGCTCCGCTCAAGGCTGTGCGCAAGCGCTGCGCATCCTGCTGCCAGGCCCGGACCTTGGCGGCGACTTCGGGGTGATTGGCGAGGTACGTGTCCACCAGGTGCTGGTCGGCTTCGCTCAGTTGTCGATCGATGTAGGCGTGCAGGTCGTTTTCGCTGGGGGGCATGCTGATCATTTGAGTATCCGCAGGGCAGGGCGGGTGATTTCGCCTTCGCTGAGTTGGCGCAAGGCTTGGCGGGCGCGGGACAGGCGCGACATCACGGTGCCGGTCGGCACGTCGAGAATGTCCGCGACTTGCTGGTAGCTCAAGCCTTCCACCGACACCCACAGCAGCAGGGCGCGTTGCTCGGTGGTGAGCTGATCGAACGCCTGGAGCGACGATTGGGCGATCACGCTGCGCTCGGCCGAAGGCTGGGTGTCGTCGCGACCGGTGAAAAACTCCAGCATGCGCGCATAACGCCGGGAGCGGCGATGAGCGTCGAGGAATTGCCGATAAAGAATGGAAAACAACCAGGCGCGCAAATCGCCCTCGGGACGTTTGTCCTTCCATTTCGACAGCGCTCGTTCCAGGCAAGTCTGCACCAGGTCGTCGGCGTTGCTGGGGTTATGCGTCAGCGACACGGCAAAGCGCCGTAGCCGGGGGATGAGCACGCGCAACTGGTCATCGAGTTCGTTCATGGGAGGCTTCTGTGAGGCAGTCAGTGCACCGAGACTGGAGAGACGACCCGCGAACAAGATTATTCCAGAGCAGGAAAAATAAATACGAGGCGTGGGAATAAACCTGTCGTGCCTTCGTCTGACGGGTCCTTTCCTTAAATGGCCTTGGGCCTTGGAGCTTCGTCATGGTTGACCCTTCCGCTTCACCGAGCCGGCCGCCGTTGAGCCCCGCAGCCCTGGCGCTGCGCCTGAGCGGCATTGCCGTCATTGTGGCCGCGCTGGGCGGGGCGTTTGCCTACGTCAACGGCTCTCTTGACCCCCAGCGACTGACGCCCAATGCGCTGGTCAATGTGCTGGAAAAGAACAACGGTGTTCACCCCGGCTTTCGACGCAACCATTCAAAAGGGGTCTGCGTTGCCGGTTATTTCGAAAGCAGCGGTGAGGCACGAGCCTATTCCCGCGCCCAGGTGTTCACGGAGTCGCGCACGCCGGTAGTCGGGCGTTTCGCCTTGCCCAGTGGGAATCCTTACGCACCGGACGGCAGCGTGCCGATCCGCAGTCTTGCGCTGCGTTTCACCCAGGCCAACGGCCAACAATGGCGTACCGGCATGAACAGCATGCCGGTGTTCCCGGTGGGTACGCCTGAGGCGTTTTACCAGTTCCAACAGGCTCAGTTGCCCGACCCGGCCACGGGTAAACCCAATCCGGCGGCGGTGCCGGCTTTTTTTGCCGCGCATCCGGAAGCCATGCCGTTCCTGCAATGGATCAAGACGGCCAGGCCGTCGGCCAGTTATGCCACTGAAACCTATAACGGTATCAACGCGTTTTATCTGGTCAATCAGGCAGGGCAACGCCAGGCGGTGCGCTGGGGCGTGGTGCCCTTGAGCCAGGATGCGGCGGATGCAACGCCACCCCAGGGGGCCGACTTCCTCGAACAGGATCTGGCCAAGCGCCTCGCTGCCGGACCGTTGCGCTGGCGGTTGAACATCACTTTGGCCAACCCAGGGGATCCAGTAAACGACGCCAGCAAGGTTTGGCCCGCCGATCGCAAGGTGCTCAATGCCGGCACGCTGGTACTGGAACGCACCCAGGCGCAGGACAACGGTGAATGCCGCGACATCAACTACGACCCGCTGATCCTGCCCAGCGGTATCGAAGGTTCCGAAGACCCGCTGCTGGTCGCACGGTCCGCCGCCTATGCCAGTTCCTACTTGCGGCGTACCAGTGAAGTGAACCCATTGCCCGCCAACCAGGAGTCCCGCCCATGAACGCCCCCCATCACTTCGCGCCGCTGGCCCGGTTGCTCCACTGGCTGATGGCCCTGATGATCATCGCCATGCTGTTCATTGGCGCGGGCATGGTGGCTTCGGTGTCCGAGCGTCATGAGTGGCTGCTGCAACTGCACAAGCCTTTGGGTGTGGCGATCCTGCTGTTGGTGATCGTGCGCCTGGTGGTGCGGTTCACGACTCGGCAGCCGCCGCTTCCAGCCGATCTGCCGGGCTGGCAGGCGTTGGCGGCCAAAGCGTCGCATGTCCTGCTGTACGCCTTGATGCTGGTGTTGCCGTTGTTGGGTTGGGGAATGATTTCAGCGGCCGGGGACCCGGTGATGCTCAGCGACTCGCTGCAACTGCCTTCGATTCTACCG
This sequence comes from Pseudomonas sp. AF32, assembly GCF_022342325.2. Taxonomy (NCBI): domain Bacteria; kingdom Pseudomonadati; phylum Pseudomonadota; class Gammaproteobacteria; order Pseudomonadales; family Pseudomonadaceae; genus Pseudomonas; species Pseudomonas sp. AF32. The sequence continues at coordinate 21,690 of NZ_RQJK02000021.1, forward strand.
GCGGACGCACCGACCTTCGCGCTGCTGCGCAAGGCCCACGGTTACCTGGCGTATCTGCTGTTCCTGACCGTGCTGGTGCATCTGACGGCGGCGCTGTTTCACGGTTGGGTAAGACGGGATGAGGTGTTGGACAGTATGTTGCGGGGTAGAGATCGGACTTGAGATAGCTGAAGATTTTGTGGCGAGGGATTTATTCCCGCTGGGTTGCCCAGCAACCCAACCCCCTCGCCACAAGGCGTGTGCTTGCCTCAGCGCAACTCGTCGACCATGTCCGCCATGGTACTCAACACGTCCTTGCCCAGTTGCATCGAGCGCTTGCCGGACCAGCCTGTGTGCGGGTTCGGGTGGTCGTTGTGGTCTTTGAAAGGCATTTCCAGGGTCAGGGAAAGGCAGTCGTATTTCTGACCGACCGCATTACAGGCCAGTGTCATGTTGGCCTGGCCCGGTTCGTCCCGGGTGTAGCCATAGGTGGTCTGGAAGTCTTTGGTCTGGTGTTTGAGGTGGCTGCGGAAGCGTTCTTCGAGTTTCGCAATGCGCGGTGTGTAGCCCGGATTGCCTTCGCAGCCGGCCGTGAATACGTGGGGAATTTCCTCGTCGCCATGGACGTCCAGAAACAGATCGACGCCGTACTTTTCCATTTGCTGTTGTACGAAAAGTACCTCGGGGCTGATTTCCTGGCTGGCGTTCTGCCACGCGCGGTTGAGGTCCTGGCCCATGGCATTGGTGCGCAGGTGGCCATGGAACGCACCGTCCGGGTTCATGTTCGGTACCAGGTACAGGTCGGCCTTGGCCAACAGACGGTTCAGTTGGGCGTCGTCCTTGTCCTGGAGGCGTTCGATCACGCCTTCCATGAACCACTCGGCCATGTGCTCGCCAGGATGCTGCTGGGCGATGATCCAGATCTTGCGTTGGCCTTCTGCACCGCTGCCTTTGCGCAGCAATTGAATGTCGCGCCCTTCGGCGCTTTTACCGATGGCCAGGCGTTCGGTTCCGGCCTTGTGTTGTGCCTGCTCGATCAGCCAGTCGTGCCGGCCACGGCTGTAGGGTTCGAAATAGGCGAACCAGGCGTGAGGCTGTTCGGCTTCGAGGTGGAAACGCAGGGCATCGCCTTCGAACTGAGTAGGGATGCGGAACCAGTTGACGTGATCGTAGGATGCGACGGTCTGATAACCCGTCCACGCCTTGTTGTAGGACGATTGACTGGCATTGAGCAGTCTGAAGGAATATTCCTGACCAACGTGAAGACCGCTGGCCTTGAAGTGGAACCATTGGAAATGGGCGCTGCGGGTGTCGGGTCTGATTTTCAGCAACGACTGCAACGGGTTGCTGATGTCCACGACCTCGATGTTGCCGCTGTCGAAATTGGCAGTGATATCAAAAGAGGATTTAGCCACGGTCACGATTCCCGAAAAGGATTTTTATGGCCGTTACTTTACACGCTGGAAAAGAAAAATCGGGACGATTTGCATCATGCGTGAAGGGGGCGTCCTCCCTGGACGCAAAAGCAGCTTAGAGAGTCTGCAATTGATTCTCAAGTGCTGCCTGTCGATAGTTTTCACCGCGATGGAAGGTGATGTTTGTCAACGGGTTTTCATTTGCTATCATCGCCGCCATCCAATCAGCCACATCCAAAAGACTTCATTAGCCTGAAGCCATAAGCCGAAAATCGGCAAAAAAAAAGACCCGGCAAAAGCCGGGTCAAAAACCGTGATTAGCCTGATGAGGAGATATTCCAGAAGTCCGACCTAAGGTCTTCTGGTCTATCGACTGATCTCGCGACCAGCTGATGCAATAATAATCATTATCATTTGCAAGTCAAATGATTTTATTGCGTTCATTGGAAAAATTTTTCCTGCCGGTCGTGTTCGCAACGCCACTCCCAATGGCTACGCCTGACGGGCAGGGTAGCTATCCAGCGACCGGTCAAGCATCGCCTTGACCAGATCGATCATGTGCACCACTGAAAATGCCAGGTCACGGCTCGAACCCTCCAGCCGATTGGCTGACTCGTGGGCGGTGGCGGCTGCGCAGCGCAGCAGGTCGCACGCGTGAACCAGGGCTTCTTCTCCGCTGATGTTGCGGTTCACGTCGAAAAAACGGTGCTCTTGAGTCTCTGAAACACCCGGTTTCAAGTAGTAATCCAGGGCCCGCTGGGCGGCCGGGCAATCCTGTAGCGAAGGGAAGGCGCTGTCGAAAGAGCTGATAGGCTCGTTTTTGTTGGCTGTGTCCATGGTATCGAGGTTCTCCGTGAGGGGCTTGGATCCTCGGTTCAGGATAGTACCAATCGTAATTGTGACGGCGATTTAAATACTACAATATGTGTTTTGATGGTGAGGATCATCCACGTATCGTGCCGCTCATGGATAAATGGATAGAGTTGGTCAAGGCCAAGATGAAGGAGCTGCGCGTCACGCAAGTGGTGCTCGCAGAACGTTTGGGAATGTCTCAGGGCGGGGTCGGCCATTGGCTGACCAAGCGCCGGCAACCCAGTGTCGAAGACATGAACCGGGTCCTGCAGGAATTGGGCATGGAGTTCCTCGAAGTGGCGATGGTGATCCGCGAGCCGGACACATCGACCGAAGAGGGCATGGCCCTGGCGCAAAAGTACAACCCGTACTTCCGCTACCCGGTGAGCGACTGGCAGGAGGTTGGCGCCGTCCGCGAAGGTGGTCCTGGTGATTACGGCCAGGCACGCTTCGAGCTGACGGACTACCACGCGCAAGGAGACGCGTTCTGGCTGGTCGTGGTGGGGGATGCGATGACGGCCCCGACCGGGTTGAGCATCCCCGAGGGGATGTCGATCCTGGTGGACCCGGCCATCGAGGCGGTGCCCGGCAAGCTGGTGGTTGCCCAGTTACCGGGTTGCAGCGATGCGACCTTTCGCAAACTGATCGAAGAAAGCGGGCAGCTTTACCTGGTCCCGCTCAATCCGACTTACCCGAAAAACCTGTACACCGAGCAGTGCCACATCATCGGTGTCGTCGTGCAAGCCACTATCCGGTTCTGATCATATCGGCCCCTGGGACGGGCCGATATCTACTCCTCGAACGCCACCAGCGTACTGCCTTCGCTGACCATTTCGCCTTCCTGGCAATACAACGTTTTGATCACGCCGTCCTTGGGCGCGCGGATGCTGTGTTCCATCTTCATGGCTTCCAGCACCACCAGTTGAGTACCTGCTTCCACTGCCTGGCCGGGACTCACCAGCACCCTGACGATGCTGCCGTTCATGGGCGCGCTCAGGCCCCCCTGGTGGCTATGGCTGGCTTCGGCGGCGGCCAGCGGATCGTACAGGTCGACGCGGTGCAGATCGCCGTTCCATTGCAGATACAGGCTATCGCCCTGGCGGATGACGCGATGGCAGCGGCGCAGGCCGTGATGCTCGATGATCAGTTGCTCACCACGCAGCTCCGCAGCCGCAGCCTGGAGGTCCAGTGTCACGGCTCGGTCCTGGCCGTCGCAGCTCAAATGCAGGGTGGTTTCCCCTGGCAGGCCCAGGCGCAGTCCGGTGGGTTGGGACCAGGGCGAGCCGGTATCGTCGGATCGCTGGCGTGGCGTCAGGCTCAAGGCGAACCCTTGGGCTGCGGCGAACCAGAATGCGTCGTCCAGTTCACCAGATTCCGGCAGCAATTGCGTCTGGTGACGTGGGATAAATCCGGTGTCCAGTTCGGCCGCCGCGAAGGCCGGATGAGCCAGGATGCGCCGCAGGAAGCCGATATTGGTTTTCAAGCCCCCGATGGCAAATTCGTCGAGCATGCTCAACAACCGCAACCGTGCCTGTTCACGGTCTTCACCCCAGGCGATCAGTTTGCCGAGCATCGGGTCGTAGAAAGGTGAAATTTCGTCGCCTTCCTCCACTCCGCTGTCGACGCGGCGACCGGGGCCTGCCTGGGATTCACGGTACAAGGCCAGCCGCCCCGTAGCGGGCAGAAAGTCATGGGCCGGATCTTCGGCATACAGCCGCACTTCGATGGCGTGGCCTAGCAGGGGGACCTGCTCCTGGGTGATGGGCAGCGGCTCCCCCTGGGCGACGCGGATCTGCCAGGCGACCAGGTCCAGGCCGGTGATGGCTTCGGTGACCGGGTGCTCGACCTGCAACCGGGTGTTCATTTCCATGAAGAAAAACTCGCCTCGCGAATCCAGCAGGAATTCCACCGTGCCGGCGCCGACGTAGCCGATCGCCTGGGCTGCACGCACGGCGGCTTCGCCCATCGCCTTGCGCAATTGCGGGGTCAGGCCGGGGGCGGGGGCTTCTTCCACCACCTTCTGATGACGGCGCTGGATCGAACAGTCCCGTTCGTTGAGGTACAGGCAGTTGCCATGCCGATCGGCAAATACCTGGATTTCCACATGACGCGGCTTGAGCAGGTACTTTTCCACCAGCATCCGTGAGTCGCCGAACGACGATTGCGCTTCACGTTGCGCCGAGGCGAGGGCTTCGGCCAACTGGCTGACGTCTTCGACGACTTTCATGCCTTTGCCGCCACCACCGGCCGTGGCCTTGAGCAGGACCGGGTAGCCGATGCGCTCGGCCGCATCACGAAAGGTATCCAGGTCCTGGGCTTCGGCATGGTAACCGGGCACCAGGGGCACCCCGGCGGTTTCCATCAGGGCCTTGGCCGCGGATTTACTGCCCATGGCGTCGATGGCCGACGCCGGCGGGCCGAGAAAGATCAGCCCGGCGTTTTCAATCGCCCTGGCAAACCCGGCATTCTCTGAAAGAAAGCCGTAGCCCGGATGAATAGCCTGGGCGCCGCTGGCGTGGGCCGCTGCAATCAGTTTGTCGATCTGCAGGTAGCTGTCGGCGGCCTTACTGCCGCCCAGGTCGATGCGTATATCGGCTTCGCGGCTGTGGCGCGCGTCGCGGTCGATGGCGCTGTGCACCGCCACGGTGGTCAGACCCATGGCCTTGGCGGTACGCATCACGCGGCAGGCGATTTCACCGCGATTGGCCACCAGCAATGTGGTGAGGACAGGGGCGGTCATCAACGCGACTCCTTATGTTTCGACGCGGCAGGGGGCGTATCGGCTTGCCAGTTCGGCGCCCGTTTTTGCAGGAAGGCCCGCAGGCCTTCCTGGCCCTCGGGACTGACACGGATGCGAGCAATGGCATTTTCCGTATACCGCCGCAACGCCGGGGTAAGGGCACCGCTGCCGACTTCGCGCAGCAGTTCCTTGCTGGCGCGCATGGCCGCCGGGCTGTTGAGCAGCAGGTTGTCGATCCATCGTTCGACTTGGGCCTCCAGCGTCTCGGGCGGGTAGCTTTCCGACAATAAACCGAGTTCTTTCGCACGCTGGCCGCTGAAACGCTCTGCGGTAAGGGCATAACGACGGGCTGCCCGTTCGCCGATGGCCTGTACCACAAACGGACTGATGACCGCCGGGGCCAGGCCAATGCGCACTTCCGACAGGCAAAATTGCGCATCATCGGCGCCAATAGCCATGTCGCAGGCGCTGATCAACCCCAGGGCGCCGCCGAACGCCGCACCCTGGACGACCGCCAGCGTAGGAATTTTCAGCTTGGCCAGGTTGTACATCAACTCCGCCAATTCCCGGGCATCGTCGAGGTTGGTGTGGTAGTCGAGTTCGGCCGACTGTTGCATCCAGGCCAGGTCGGCGCCGGCGCTGAAATGTTTGCCACGTCCCCGGATCAACAGGAAACGCAGGTTCGGATCACTGCCGATATGGTCGAGGGCAAGGATCAGCTCGCGGATCATTTCGGCGTTGAACGCGTTGTTTTTCGACTCGCGACTCAGCCACAGGGTGGCGACGCCGCGTGGGTCGGTGAGCAGTTCGAGGGTGTTGAAGTTATCCATGGACATTTCCCGGTTACATCCGGAACACGCCGAAGCGGCTCGGTTCAATGGGGGCGTTAAGTGACGCGGACAGGGCCAGGCCCAGTACGTCGCGGGTCTGGGCCGGATCGATGACGCCGTCGTCCCACAATCTGGCGCTGGAATAGTAGGGATGACCCTGTTCTTCGTACTGGTCGAGGATCGGTTGCTTGATCTCGGCTTCCTGCTCGGCGCTGAACGGGTGACCGCTGCGTTCGGCCTGCTCGCGCTTGACCTGCACCAGCACCCCGGCGGCCTGCTCGGCCCCCATCACGCCAATGCGTGCGTTCGGCCACATCCACAAGAAGCGGGGATCATAGGCCCGCCCGCACATGCCATAGTTACCCGCACCAAAACTGCCACCGATGATGACGGTGAATTTAGGCACCTGGGCGCATGCCACCGCAGTGACCAATTTCGCGCCGTGCTTGGCAATGCCACCGGCCTCGTATTTTTGCCCCACCATGAACCCAGTGATGTTCTGCAGGAACAGTAGCGGGATGCCGCGCTGGCAGGCGAGCTCGATGAAGTGCGCGCCTTTTTGCGCCGCCTCGGCAAACAGGATGCCGTTGTTGGCGAGAATCGCCACCGGGTAGCCGTGCAGATGGGCAAAGCCGCACACCAGTGTGGTTCCGAACAGCGCCTTGAACTCGTCGAACACCGAACCGTCTACGAGGCGCGCAATGACTTCCCGCACGTCGAAAGGTTGTTTGGCATCGGCCGGCACCACGCCGTACAGCTCGTCGGCCGAATACAGCGGGGCGATCGGCGTGCGGGCCTGCACGTCACCGAGTTTGCGCCAGTTGAGATTGGCGATGCTGCGGCGGGCCAACGCCAGGGCGTGCTCGTCGTTGTCGGCGTAATGGTCGGCCACGCCGGAAGTCCTGCAATGCACATCGGCACCACCCAGGTCCTCGGCGCTGACCACTTCACCGGTGGCGGCTTTGACCAACGGCGGGCCGGCCAGAAAGATGGTGGCCTGCTGGCGAACCATGATCGCTTCGTCGGCCATCGCCGGTACATACGCGCCACCGGCGGTGCACGAGCCCATGACCACCGCAAGCTGCGGGATACCCTGGGCGCTCATGTTGGCCTGGTTGAAGAAAATCCTTCCGAAGTGCTCGCGGTCCGGAAAGACTTCGTCCTGACGGGGCAGGTTGGCGCCACCGGAGTCCACCAGGTAAATGCAGGGCAGGCGATTCTGCTGGGCGATGGCCTGGGCCCGCAGGTGTTTCTTCACCGTCAGTGGGTAGTAGGAACCGCCTTTGACCGTCGCATCGTTGGCGACAATCATGCACTCGACGCCTTCCACGCGACCGATCCCGGCGATGACGCCGGCGGCAGGGACGTCTTCGCCATAAACCTGATGGGCGGCCAGCGGGCTGATCTCCAGAAAGGGCGAGCCCGGATCCAGCAGCCGGTTGATGCGTTCGCGAGGCAGCAGCTTGCCCCGTGAGGTATGGCGTTCCTGGGCCTTGGCGCCACCCCCTTGCCGGATTTGACCGAGCAAGGTGCGCAGGGCCTCGACCTGGCCGAGCATGGCATCGCGGTTGGCGATGAACTCCGGCGAGCGGGGGTTGAGCTGAGTGTGCAGCGTGGCCATGGTCAGCTCCGTTAGCGGGTTTCGTTGAACAGTTCGCGGCCGATCAGCATCCGACGAATCTCACTGGTGCCCGCGCCGATTTCGTACAGCTTGGCGTCACGCAGCAGTCGTCCGGCGGGGAATTCATTGATATAGCCGTTGCCCCCCAGGATCTGGATGGCATTGAGGGCCATTTGCGTGGCGCGTTCGGCGGTGTAGAGAATCACCCCGGCGGCGTCCTTGCGGGTGGTCTCGCCGCGCTCGCAGGCCTGGGACACCGCGTAAAGGTAGGCGCGGCTGGCATTGAGTTGGGTGTACATGTCGGCCACCTTGCCCTGGATCAGCTGGAACTCGCCGATGCTCTGGCCGAACTGCTTGCGGTCATGGATGTAGGGGACGATGAGGTCCATGCAGGCCTGCATGATCCCGGTGGGGCCGCCGGACAGCACCACGCGTTCGTAGTCGAGGCCGCTCATCAGGACCTTTACGCCTCCGTTGAGCACACCGAGGATGTTTTCTTCCGGCACTTCGACGTCATCGAAAAACAGTTCGCAGGTGTTGGAGCCGCGCATGCCGAGCTTGTCGAACTTGTTGCTGCGGCTGAAGCCTTTCCAGTCGCGCTCGACGATGAATGCGGTGATGCCGTGGGGACCCTTTTCCAGGTCGGTCTTGGCGTAGATCACGTAAGTGTTGGCGTCGGGGCCGTTGGTGATCCAGGTCTTGCTGCCATTGAGCACATAACGGTCACCGCGCTTATCGGCCCGCAACTTCATGGACACCACGTCGGAGCCTGCGTTGGGCTCGCTCATGGCCAGGGCGCCGACATGTTCGCCGCTGATCAGCTTTGGCAGGTATTTGGCTTTCTGTTCGTGATTGCCGTTGCGGTTGATCTGGTTGACACACAGATTGGAGTGGGCGCCATAGGAGAGGGCGACCGAGGCCGAACCACGACTGATTTCTTCCATCGCCACCACATGGGCGAGATAGCCCAGCCCGGCGCCGCCGTACTCTTCCGGCACGGTAATGCCCAACAGGCCCATATCGCCGAATTTGCGCCACATGTCGGCAGGGAACAGGTTGTCACTGTCGATCTGAGCCGCGCGAGGGGCCAGTTCGGCCTGGACGAAGGCTTGCACCTGATCGCGCAACATGTCGATGGTTTCGCCGAGGGCAAAATTCAGGGATGGGTAGCTCATGGGACACCTTTGGCTTTTTTGTGGGTGCGGAGGAGCGATGGGATGGCTCTCACCTTTACGTTAACGTAAGCCTGCGATGGGTGACTGTCAATCGCCCTTTACGTTAACGTCAACTTGAGCGAGAGTAAGAACGCTGCATCAGCTTTCCTGTGACGAGGGAGCCTGTGTGCATACGGTTCACCGATACACCCACTAATAAAGACAAGAGGGAGCATCATGGATCAACCCGGTTCGCATTCGCAGCTCAGCTATACGCGAGGTCTGCAGGCCAAGGACCTGCTGGCGCAAACCATCGGCGAGGCTTTCGATCAGACCGTGCAGCGGTATCCCGATGGCGAGGCGCTGGTGGTTCGTCATCAATCGTTGCGCTACACCTGGCGACAATTGGCCGAAGCTGTCGACCTGCACGCTCGGGCCTTTCTGGCGCTGGGTTTGCAAGCTGGCGACCGCCTCGGTGTATGGGCACCCAATTGCGCCCAGTGGTGCATCAGCCAGTTCGCCAGTGCGAAGATCGGCGTCATCCTCGTCAACATCAACCCGGCCTATCGCACCTCCGAACTGGAGTATGTGCTCAAGCAGTCCGGGTGCCAGTGGCTGGTGTGCGCAGGGGCGTTCAAGACTTCCGATTATCACGCCATGTTGCAATCCCTTGCGCCGGAACTGGCGCAGCAGTCGATCGGTCATCTGGATAGCGAGCGTTTGCCGGACCTGCGAGGCGTGATCAGCCTTGATCTACAACCGCCGCCAGGCTTTTTGCCCTGGTCGCAACTGGCGGCGTTCGGCATGGCGGTATCGCCCGCACAACTGGCTGAACGCGAGGCCAGCCTGCACATCGATCAGCCGGTCAACATTCAATACACCTCAGGTACCACTGGCTTCCCCAAGGGCGCGACCCTCAGTCACCACAACATTCTCAACAACGGTTACATGGTGGGTGAAAGTCTCGGCCTGACGGCCAACGATCGGCTGGTGATCCCGGTACCGCTCTACCACTGTTTCGGCATGGTGATGGGCAACCTGGGCTGCATGACCCACGGCAGCACCATGATCTATCCCAACGACGCTTTCGATCCGTTGCTGACCCTGACCACCGTGGCCGAGGAAAAAGCCACTGCGCTTTATGGTGTGCCGACGATGTTCATTGCCATGTTGGACCACCCTGAGCGACGCCAACTGGACCTGTCCAGCCTGCGCACGGGGATCATGGCCGGCGCGACGTGCCCGATCGAAGTGATGCGGCGGGTTATCAGCGAGATGCACATGGCCGAGGTGCAGATCGCCTACGGCATGACGGAAACCAGTCCGGTGTCATTGCAGACCGGTCCTTCAGATGAATTGGAATTGCGCGTCACCACTGTCGGCCGTACCCAGCCGCAGCTGGAAAGCAAGATTATCGACGAGGCCGGCGAAGTCGTCCCACGGGGGACCATCGGCGAGCTGTGTACCCGCGGCTACAGCGTGATGCTCGGATACTGGAACAATCCCAAAGGCACCGCCGAGGCCATCGATCCGGACGGCTGGATGCACACCGGCGACCTGGCGACCATGGATGAGCAGGGTTATGTCTGCATCGTCGGACGCAACAAGGACATGATTATCCGCGGTGGCGAGAATATTTATCCTCGTGAACTGGAGGAGTTCTTCTTTACCCATCCGGCGGTGGCTGACGTGCAAGTGATCGGCATCCCCTGCTCGCGTTATGGCGAAGAGATCGTCGCCTGGATCAAGTTCCACCCCGGCCACAGTGCCACGGAACAGGAACTGCAGGCCTGGTGCAAGGAGCGCATTGCCCATTTCAAGACACCGCGTTACTTCAAGTTCGTCGAGGCGTTTCCGATGACTGTGACCGGCAAGATCCAGAAATTCCGCATGCGGGAAATCAGCATTGAGGAACTGTGCGATAGGGAAGGCTGAGGCTGGCCTGTGGGAGCGGGCTTGCTCGCGAAAGCGGTGTGTCAGTCAGCATCATTCTTAACTGACACGCCGCCTTCGCGAGCAAGCCCGCTCCCACAAGGAAACCCAAACACCAGACAGCACAAAGGGGAGCCGAAGCTCCCCTTTAATTTTGTCGTCGCGTGCTCTTTTTATTATTGAGGGGCGGCCTGTTGTTGTTTTTGGCAGCCGTGACCCTTTACCGCTGTTTCGGGCGATCCCCATCCGGGATCAAGAGCAAACGTATTTTTTTGAGCGCTGATCTGCTTTTTCGCTTCGCGATCCAACCGATTCGGGTACTACCTGACGGTAGTCTTATTCTTCTCTGCCCGGTTGCGGGTTGCTCCTGGAAGCACCCTGAAAAGCACATCTTCTCCAAAAAAATCTGTTAGCTGCGTCTCTGCCGTGTTGTTTTTGTTATGTCAGAGTCGTTTCGTCTTGTTTTTATTGGTTTGCTACTTTTTTATTCTTGTTATGCCAGAGAGAAAGCAGGTGCCGTGCCAACTTTTAAAAATCCTTTAAAATCAACGAGTTGATTTTTTCTGGCGCCGTCGAGAGCACGGCAGATCTGACAAATTGTTTCCGTGTTACTCGTTTCGCCGTCGTTACAAACGAGGCAGGTAACACTCACGGCGCGCTGCGTGCCTTGGCGACCCGTGAACCGGTCGGGCGACCCAGCACGTCACAGATCTGTCGGCCGGCGAGAATCAACGCGTCCAGGTCGACCCCGGTTTCAATGCCCAAGCCGTTGAGCAAGTACAGTACGTCTTCGGTGGCAACGTTACCGCTGGCGCCCTTGGCGTAGGGGCAGCCGCCGAGCCCGGCGATGGAGCTGTCGAACACGGCGATGCCTTCCAGCAGGCTGGCATACACGTTGGCCATGGCTTGACCGTAGGTGTCATGGAAATGCCCGGCGAGCTTGCTACGCGGCACTTGTTCGCCAACCACCTCGAACATTCGGCGGGTGGAGCCTGCGGTGCCTGTGCCGATGGTGTCGCCCAGGGACACTTCGTAGCAGCCCATCGCATACAACTCGCGGGCCACCCAGGCGACCTGCTCAGGCTTGACCGCGCCTTCGTACGGGCAGCCCAGCACGCAGGACACATACCCCCGTACGCTGACGCCGTTCTGCTTCGCAGCCTCCATGATCGGTGCGAAGCGTTCCAGGCTTTCCTTGATGGAGCAGTTGATATTGCGCTGGGAAAACGCTTCGGACGCGGCGGCGAATACCGCCACCTCCGTGACGCCGGCCGCCAGTGCATCCTCGAAACCCCGCAGGTTCGGTGCCAGGGCGCCGTAGGTGACGCCTGGCTTGCGCTGGATTTGTGCAAACACGTCGGCGGAGCCGGCCATTTGTGGTACCCATTTGGGCGAGACAAAGCTGCCCACCTCGATGTAACCCAGACCAGCGGCGCTCAGGGCATCCACCAGGCGAACTTTGTCGGCGACGCTGATGGGTTGGGCTTCGTTCTGCAAGCCGTCGCGGGGGCCGACTTCGATCAGGCGTACAAAGGAGGGGAGGGACATGGAGATTGACCTGTAGTGGTGGGGCTCATCAGGTCCAGTATGGGAGCGGGCTTGCTCGCGAAAACGGTGTGTCAATCGACAGATGAGTCGAAATAAATCCGCGTTCGCGAGCAAGCCCGCTCCCACAATGGATCCGTATCGTTACTGGACGGTTTTTTCACCCTTGAGCGTCTGCTCCAGCGCCTGGATGCAGCGTTCTTCGGCGGTGTCGAGTTCAAGCTTCATCTGCTCGATGTCGAGCAATTGCTGTTCGAGTTGTTCCCGGCGCTCGGCAATCTTCGCCAGCATGCTGTGCAGCTGTTTCTGGTTGCCGCTGGAAGGGTCGTAGAGTTCGATCAGTTCGCGGCATTCGGCCAGGGAAAAACCAATACGCTTGCCTCGCAGGATGAGTTTCAGACTGACCTTGTCCCGCGGCGAATAGATGCGTTCCTGCCCACGTCGTTCGGGACTCAGCAGGCCTTGTTCTTCATAGAAGCGAATGGCCCGGGTAGTGATGTCCAGTTCGCGGGCAAGGTCGGAAATGCTGTAGGTCTGGCTGCTCATGGAAGCGCTCGAAACGGAAGGGGCTGGCGCTAAGCTAATGGCAGGTTGACGTTCACGTCAAGCAAAGCGCTCTGGAACTTAGGGACACAAAACCTGTGGGAGCGTTCCCACAGGTTTAGTCGCCTAGGCCGTCTCCAGCTTCCTCTCGTGCGCTGTCACCTGCTGGCACAGCTCGATCATCTGCTCGCGCATCCAGCGGTTGGCCGGGTCCTGGTCGGTGCTTTCATGCCAGTAGAGATGGGTTTCCACCGGCGGCACATCGTTGACCGGCAACAGGAAGGCATGCAAATCGTGACGGCGCGCAAAGCGTTCAGGCACGGTCATGACCATGTCAGTCTGTTGTAACACCTGGGAGGCCATCAGGTAGTGCTGGGAGCGCAGGGCAATCTTGCGCTGGATGCCCATCTTGCCGAGGGCGAGGTCGACATAGCCCAACCCGTTGCGCCGGCTGGAAATATGAACGTGGGTCTGGGCCAGGTAGTCATCGAGGCTGAGCTTTTCCTTGCCCGCCAGCGGATGCCCCTTGCGCATGGCGCACACATAGCGATCTTCCATCAGCTTGACGTGACGCACTTGCGGGTCGGTATTGAGCGGCGCGTCCACGGCAAAATCGAGGCGGCCAGCGGCAAGTTCCTTGGTGGTTTCGCGACGCTTGGACAGAAAACTCTCGATGGCCACGGTGGGCGCCAGTCGGCGCAGGCGCTGGAACAGCGGTGGCAGGATCACGCCCTCGGTGAGGTCGGTCATGCTGATCCGGTAGGTCTTGACCGCCTGGAGCGGGTTGAAGATCCGGCTTTCCTGCACTGATACCCGCAGCAGCGACAAGGCATTGCGCACCGGGCCGATGATGTTCTGGGCCATGGGCGTGGGGACCATGCCCTGGGCAGTGCGTACGAACAGCGGATCGTTGAACGTCTCGCGCAGGCGCGCCAGCGCATTGGATACCGCTGGCTGGGTGATGCCGACGATCTGCCCGGCGCGGGTCAGGTTGGCTTCGGTGTAGATCGCATCGAAGACAATAAAAAGGTTGAGGTCGACCTTGCTCAGATTCATGCGCTGCACTCTTGTTCTTGGACTGTTGTGAGGTGCCAGGTGGCGATGCGAATCAGTGAAACATATATCGGTGATGAATGTTAATACACGCCGAGAATAGGTTAGGTAAATTTTCGTAGCTGAACTAGGATCGATTTCATGACCTAAAACAACCTCTGCCAAGAAGGTGCTCTCATGGATTTCGCGTATTCCCCCAAGGTTCAGGAACTGCGTGAACGCGTCACGGCGTTCATGGACGCCTACGTCTACCCGGCCGAAGCGGTATTCGAACGGCAAGTGGCCGAAGGCGACCGCTGGCAGCCCACGGCCATCATGGAGGAGCTCAAGGCCAAGGCAAAAGCCGAGGGGCTCTGGAACCTGTTCCTGCCTGAGTCCGAGCTGGGCGCCGGCCTGACTAACCTGGAATACGCGCCACTGGCAGAGATCATGGGGCGCTCCTTGCTGGGCCCGGAGCCGTTCAACTGCTCGGCACCGGACACCGGCAACATGGAGGTGCTGGTGCGTTACGCCAATGAAGAACAGAAACAACGCTGGCTGGAGCCGTTGCTGCGTGGCGAGATTCGTTCGGCCTTCGCCATGACCGAACCGGACGTGGCCTCTTCGGACGCCACCAACATGGCTGCCCGTGCCGAGCGCGACGGCGACCAGTGGGTGATCAATGGCAAGAAGTGGTGGACCTCCGGCGCCTGCGACCCGCGTTGCAAGATCCTGATCTTCATGGGGCTGAGCAACCCTGATGCGCCGCGCCATGCCCAGCATTCGATGATTCTGGTACCGGTGGACACCCCCGGGGTAAAAATCGTACGACCGCTGCCGGTGTTCGGTTACGACGATGCGCCTCACGGCCACGCTGAAGTGCTGTTCGACAACGTGCGGGTGCCGTACGAGAACGTGCTGCTGGGTGAAGGACGTGGTTTTGAAATTGCCCAGGGGCGCCTTGGCCCGGGCCGGATTCACCACTGCATGCGTTCTATCGGCATGGCCGAGCGAGCATTGGAATTGATGTGCAAACGTGCGGTGAGTCGCACCGCTTTTGGCAAACCGTTGGCGCGGCTGGGCGGTAACGTCGACAAGATCGCCGATTCGCGGATGGAAATCGACATGGCGCGGCTGTTGACCTTAAAAGCGGCCTACATGATGGACACCGTCGGCAACAAAGTGGCCAGGAGCGAAATTGCCCAGATCAAGGTCGTGGCGCCCAACGTGGCCTTGAAAGTCATCGACCGCGCGATCCAGATTCATGGTGGCGCCGGGGTTTCCAACGATTTCCCGTTGGCCTACATGTACGCGATGCAACGCACCCTGCGCCTGGCCGACGGCCCGGATGAAGTCCACCGCGCCGCCATCGGCAAGTTCGAGATCGGTAAGTACGTGCCCAAGGAAATGCTGCGCAGCGGGCGCTGAAATATCATTTCATCCTGGTGACGCCATCGCGAGCAGGCTCGCTCCCACAAGGATATAGCGGCGGTCGTCAATTTTTGCATCCGCCATGGAACCCTGTGGGAGCGAGCCTGCTCGCGATGCGTCCTTGGGTCCACCACCGGGCCGAAGCTCAGGTCACTCCTTGACGCTCATGTACGCCTCGGCCCAGCGGATGTATTCCTCGGGCTGGGTGTAGGTGTGGGTCAGTTCCGTGGCGCTGAGGTCCGAAGCCTGGGTGAAGATCTGCCGTTGTTCGCGAAGGCTGTCATAGGTGGCCTTGATGGCCGCGAAATAGGCACCGTGACCGTCGATGGTGACCCGCACACCCAATTCAGCGAGGCGCTTGTCGTCACGCAGGAGCGGGTTGCCGTAGGTGACGAGCATCAACGGCACGTTCAGGTTCTCGCTGATTTTCTCCAGGTGTTCGAAGTCCTGCACGCCCACCATGCAAATCCCGTCAGCCCCGGCCCGCTCATACTGCTGGGTGCGGCTGATGATTTCCTGGACCGGCAGGATCCCGGCATTGGTGCGGGCGATAATTGCCATTTCCGGATCGACCCGGGCTTCCAGCGCTGCACGAATCTTGCCGACGCCTTCCGCGACGCTGATCAAGTCGGTGGATTTGCGCCCGAATTGTGCCGGCAGCAGCGTGTCTTCAATGGTCAGCGCCGCGACGCCGGCACGTTCGAGTTCGATGATCGTGCGCATCACGTTAAGGGCGTTGCCATAGCCATGGTCGGCGTCGGCGATCACCGGTAACTGGGCGACACGGCCGATACGGGTGGCCTGTTCGGCGAATTCGCTCAGGGTGATCAGCGCAAAGTCCGGCGCGCCCAACACTTGCAACGATGCAACCGAGCCGCCCAGGATACCCACTTCAAACCCCAGGTCGGCGGCGATGCGCGCCGACATTGGGTCAAACACCGAAGCGGTGTGGTAGCAGGTCTGGGAAGCCAGCAGTTGGCGGAAGTTACGGCGTAAATCTTGATGGGAAAGCCTGGACATATGAGTTCCACCAATGGAATGGAAGGGCTTGAGCAAAAGTGTCAACGCCGAAAGTACCAAAGGCTATCACGTGGCTACCACCCAGATGATGACGAATGTGCATGGGCTATGTTGGCGGCGCATCGAAAGGCCGCGGACCTGAGGTCGGCGGCCTGGGTCATGCACCCTTCATTCCCGGGCTATTCAGCCTTGGGCCGGAACGCTCCAGATTTGCTTGATCTCATGAATATTTCCGACATTGAAACGTGTCGGGAAGCCGGGAATGGTGCAATAGATTTCGTTGCTCAATTGGGTTGCGGTATCGATTACATTGGCTCCCGCTCGCAGCAAAGGGGCTTCGTCCCAGTTGTTCATCAGCGTGTTCATGTTTCTTCCTTTTGGTTATTGGGCAGCGTAAGGCTGTCCGGGATTGAGCAATGACAGCGTCTGTGTAAATAACGCCGTTTCTTGCGCGGCAATGCCGGGGTAAAGCGGCATGTAGTGCTCGTCGAAACACCAGGCTTCGTCGACCTTTATTGATGTCTCAGGGTGAATGAGCAGACTCAGTGATGCGGACATCGACTGAGGGGCAACTTGTTTGTGGATCGCTGTCAATGCCGGCATGTACAAGACTTTGCCAGGTGCGAGTTTGATGATTCGTTCTTTGCCTAGTCGGGGTGTCTTGCCTGTTTGCAGAGGCAGGTCGTCGAGTATTTCGCGTATGACAGTGGTGTAACCATCACCGCTATAGCCCACGGCATACATTTCAAAGTCATGGCTGTGGTTCAGGTCGTAAATGAATGTCTCGCTTTCATCGTAAGTATCAACCGGCGACCAGAAACCCATGCGAAGGGTGAATAGATCATTGCTGTACAAGACAAAAGCATAAATGTTGTAAAGGCTGTTATGCGTAGCAAAACCATCCTGCTGGATCGTGGCATGGAGGTGGTCGCTCAATAAGGAGCGGTTTGTTGCCAGTTGCCGGAGGTCTTCGATGATGTGGGTTTTGTCACGCTGCAGATCATAGGTGCTCAGGCGTGCGACAAATGTTTCCAACTTCATGCGGCCATCTCCAACGGGCCCAACAGTTGATCCAGTCGCGAGCTCTGGTGTTTTTTCAATAGTGGGATGTAGCCCGATGCATGCTGTGGCGCGGCCTGATAAAGCAGCTGGAAGGCCTTCCACGCCACGGCGGGGTGATAGTGATAGATCAGCTCCTCGGCGACGGTGGCTACTTTGGGATCCCGAATCGTTTCCAGCAGCTCCAGGCTCACGAGGTACCGGGCGGCACTTTCATCGTGAGGAAGCCAGGCGACTTTTTTCAGCGAGGTGCGATCAAACACGCCGATGTCCGAACTTTTGTTCAACAGGTTGATCCTGCCTGCCAGTCCGGTTGAAGCCCGGTGCACTTGGCCATAGTCGAAAACTGTTCGACTGCCCTCGATGACCAGTGGCTTGTTCGGGCTGACAGTAACGAGATCGGTTTTTTCAAGTTCGTTATCGTGACGTGCATATCGCTGAACTTCGAATGGCTGATCAAGGGCGAATAAAATACTTTTGCCCGGTACCGAGAACAGGTGCGGGGAGGGCCTGTTATGGGTGATGGTCGTGAGGGTGATATTGCCAATCCCTGTGCAATGCAACGTCAGGGTATTTGTGTGGGGGTTGACCATGCGCATAATGGTTGCGCGTCGGGATTGTGCGGTGGCAAGTGTCTCGTTGTTGCACAGAGTAGTAACCAGTTCATTGATTTCCGTTGCCATGTTTAATGTTTTTATTCTTTTCATAATGTCTTCCAGTGGCAATGGATTGGAAATCAGATTCTTGATCATGAGCGCTTTTCGTTGCGGTGAGTGGGTGTTGGGAAGTATGGATTTTGAGTGGGGGAGTGGCAATTATGGAATTGTCGATAAGTATTGCCGGTGAACTAAGTGCTTATCGATCCGTCATGCAATTCAGTATTTTTTCGATGTATAGAACATGTCCCCTCATGTTGCCGAGGGGATCGAAAAGAGTCGGGTGAGGGGGGGGATGGCAAGCAGGCAAGCGTGGTCAGGCCGCTGCTTTGGATAAGGTATTTGTATGCGGCCTACGCCGCTACGGCCTGCCGGGCCTGACTGAGCAGCGGCACCGCCCGTACGGTGTCACCGGGTTGCATTTGCAGCCGCTTGGCGGTGAGTCGATCGACGAGCAGGCTATGACCGTGCAGGTGGGCTCGTGCGCTGGTAACGCGGCAGTGCGCCAGGCGACGGTTGTGGATCAGCCACACCGGCGCCTGTTCATCCGGCGCGCCAATGGCCAGGGCCAGTGATTGGCTGTCGCGTACGGCGCGGATCTTCGAGACCGATGCTTCGATCACCGGGCCGCCGTCGAAAATATCGATATAACCCTTATGGCTGAAGCCCTCGGCACCCAGGATCTTCAGAGCCGGCTCGGTGTTCGGGTGGGCGCGGCCGATCACGGCCTGGGCCTGTTCGGTGAGCAGGCAGGTGTACAGCGGCTGGCGCGGCATCAGTTCGGCAATGAAGGATTTGTTGCCCATGCCGGACAACTGATCGGCGTAGCTGAAGTCCTTCTTGAAAAAGTGCCGGCCCAGGCTGTCCCAGAACGGTGAGCAACCCTGCTCGTCGGCGTGACCCCGCAGTTCGGCAATCAGTTTTTCGCCGAACAGTTGGGAGAACTCCGCGACGAACAACAGCCGCGCCAGGGACAGCAGGCGCCCGTTATGGCCGTGACGCTGGGCCGGATGCAGGAACAACGAGCAGACTTCCGATTGCCCGGTCATCTCGTTGTTGAGGAACAGGGTTGGGATCTGACGCTGTATTCCCAGCTCCGGCGCGGAGCTGACGGTGACCCCGACCCGGTAGTTGTACCATGGCTCCCGCAGCCCGACCGCACCGGTCAGGGCACTGATACCGACCACCTGCCGATCATCGTCCTCGAGCACGAACAGGTAATCGGCGTCGGCGCGTTCGACTTGCCCGGCAAAAGTGCGCTGGGCCCAGCGCACACGGTGGGCCAGACGCTCTTCGTTGGCCGGCAGGCTGGTGAAGCCTGGGCCTGCACAACGCGCGAGTTCCAACAGCGCGGGCAGGTCGGTGATGGCGACCGGGCGGACAATCATGATGCAGCTCCTTGATCCTGTCGGCCTTGAGGTTCTGGCAGGGCACGACTTTCCGCGACATTCATAAGCCGACCACCCGGATCCGCTCGCCTTCGGTGATCGCCAGCGCCGTGAGCATGTCAGGCGTCAGGGCCACGGGGCCCTCGGCGTTGACGTCCAGTTCGGCCACGATGGCCCGATAATCTCCAAGGCCGTCGTTACTGACCAGATAACGGCCCCGGGCGTCGATCTGCGAGCCTTTGCAAGCCTGGGCCATACGACTCTGGGCGATGGAGCGGATGCACGGGACACGGGCATGCAATGTGGGTCCGCCATCGAATAAATCCACGTAGCTGTTGGTTTCGAAGCCCTCGCGTTCCAGGATGTCGAAGGCTTCCTGCCCATCTGGATGCACCCGGCCGATGCATGCCTGGGCCTCGGGCGACAACATCGGCACGTAGATCGGGTACTGGGGCATCAACTCGGCGAGAAAGGTGCGACTTTGCAGGCCGCACAGGCGTTCGGCTTCGGCGTAGGGCAGGGCGAAGAAATGCTGGCCGATGGCATCCCAGAACGGTGATTGGCCGTCATCGCTGCTGTAGCCGACGATTTCAGTGATGACCGATTCGGCAAAGCGTTGCGGGTGTGCGGCGATGAACATCAGCCGGGCTCGGGACAGCAGTTCCGATTCCGGCGTGCGTACCCGCTCGGCGTCGATGTGAAAACCGCGCAGCAGCGTCTGGCCATTGAGGTCCTGGCACACCGATAACGCCGGTACGCCATGTTGGATGTTCAGTTCCCGAGATGAGCTGGAAAACGGACGGTTACGCAAGCTATAGAACGGTTCGTTGCAACCGGTTCGGGCGAGAATCTCCGAACAGCCCACCAGGCGGCCGCAAGCCAGGTCCTGTAGGACGAACAGGTAGTTCTCCCCGCCCGGGGTTTGCACATCGGCCTCGAACGAGGCGCACGAGTCGAGAATTTTCTCCCGCAGGCGCTCGGTGTCGTCTGGAAGCGAAGTGACACCCACCAGGCTGTCGCGGGCCAGTTGCTGCAGTTGCGGCAAATCGCTCAATTGAACTGGACGTAAGGCCAGCATGGATTGCACTCCTGTTCCAGAGCCCGGTGGCCGCACCGGGCGTGACGATCACTGTCGATGTCCACGCGTTGTAACCGTTGTGTTTTACCAAGGCAGTGCCGGGCAGCCGGCAGCCACCGTTTGATCTCAATGACCCGCTGGGTCGGGCAGGGCCGTGCCGGCGGCGAATTTATTGAGCACGCACAGATAGACGATGCCCGCTGCGACCCAGATCAGGCCGAGCTTTTGCGCGTCCACGCCCATGTTGTACAGAATGGCTGCGACGATGCCGAAGCCGATCAAAGGGCAGACCAGGTGACGGATCACTTGCCCGGACCGCTGGCGGCGCCAGTAATGATTGATCACCGTGATATGCAACAGCATGAAGCCGCTCAGTGCGCCAAAGTTGACCAGGGAGGTCAGGGTGTCCACGGCATTGATGAACAGATAGCAGATCAGCAATGACAGTACGGCGACCAGGTAAATGCTCACATACGGGGTGTTGTGTTTCGAATGGACCTTGGCGAGCACCTTGGGCAACTTGCCGTCCCGGGCCATGCCGAACAGCAGGCGCGACACCGCCGCTTGAGAGGTGATCGCCACGGCCACGCCCCAGGACAAGGCGGTGGCAACCGCGGTCAGGGTCGCCAGCCAGCTGCCGGCCGCCAGTTCGGCGATTTCATAGAAGGCGGTATCGGCGGATTTGAAACCCATGCCGGCCGCCAGGTCGGTGGCGATCCAGGTTTGCACCACGAAGATCGCGCCCATCACCAACAGGGTCAGCATCGATGCCTTGCCGACGCTGCGCCCCGGATCACCCTTGATCTCTTCGGCCAGGGTGGAAATGGCATCGAATCCCAGGAACGACAGCACGGCGATCGACACGGCTTGCATCAGCAGGGCGAAGTTGAAGTGATCCGGGCTGTACAGCGGCGCCAGTGTCAGTTGGCCGTTGCCGGCGCCACCGTGCAGGGCGTTCCAGGCGTAAAACAGGAAAATGCCCAGCACCGCCAGTTGCGCCAGCAGGAAGATGATATTCATGCGCGCGGTGAAGGTGATGCCCCGCAGGTTGACGAAGGTTGCGCTCACCAGGAAGGCGAGGATGAAGCCGACCTTGGGAATCTCCGGGTAAAGATGATTCAACGCCATGGCGGCGTAGACATAGAGCAGCGGCGGGATCAGCAGGTAGTCCAGCAGCATCAGCCAACCGGCGATGAAGCCTACGTGCGGATTGAGGCCCCGCTGTGCGTAGGAATAGACGGAACCGGCTACCGGAAATGCCCGGGCCATGCTGCCATAGCTCAGCGCAGTGAACAGCATCGCCACCATGCCGATGATGTACGCCAGCGGCACCATGCCCGGCGCCTCGGCATTCACGTAGCCATACACGCCGAACGGTGCGATGGGGATCATGAAAATCATCCCGTAGATCACCAGGTCCGTCAGCGACAGGCTGCGCTTCAATTCCTGTTTGTAGCCAAATGCCTCGATGCTCACAAGCCGTTCTCCTTTTCAGCCGATCATTGATTTCGTTTTGCCTTGTCGCGGGCTTTCTACAGCAACGGCGCCAGGTAATCGCACCAGGTTCGTACCGCTTCGGGGCTGCGCAACAGATCATTGCGCACTTCGATCAACACCGAATCCAGGCCGCGGCCATCGCCGTGCACCGGGACTGTCATGTCGCTCAAAGGGTTGATCCGGTAGGGCTGGTTGCCCGCCACACGCAGCGAGTGCCGGCTCAGCCCGTCGACGATACGCTGGGCGTAATCCACCGCTTCGGCGAACAGCACACCGGCCTCCAGGGCGCGGGGCTGGCCATAGAACACCGGCGTGAAACTGTGGATGCCCACCACCCGCACTGGCCGCTGGTCGGCCAGGCGCTGGTCGATCAGCGACCGCAGGCGGTCATGGAACGGGTGGAACAGACACTGCTGCCTATAAGCACGAGTGGCCTCGTCCAGGGACTGGTTACCCGGTATCTGATAAATCTCGCTCTGGGCCGGGATGCTGTCCGGCACATGGAGCGGGCGGTTCAAGTCGATCAGCAACCGTGAGTAGTTGGCCGCCATCAAGGTTGCGCCCAGCGTCTCGGACAGGCGCTCGGCCAGGTCCAGGGCACCGATGTCCCAGGCGATGTGTTCATGGGACGCCGTTTCGTCCAGGCCCAGGTCATTCAGGGCGGCGGGGATGAAACGGCTGGCATGTTCGCACACCAGTATCAGAGGATGCCCGGCGTTCTCCCGGATCAACCGGTAGGCGGGTTCGGTATAGAGACCCGACTCGGCACACTCAATAGATTCGCGCATAGTGCTCACAACGCTCGGCAGGTGATAGCGCCTGGGTCAAGGCCAGCTCCTCGGCCTTCAAGGCGAAGTAGGTGTCGACCAGCGGGCCGGGCAAGGCTTCCAGCAGTGCCCCGCTATGACGCAAGCAGTCCAGCGCCTGGGTGAGTGTGGTCGGCAGGGCGATAATGCCACGAGCCTCCCGTTGTGCCTTGGTCAAATCGTCGGGTATTTCGTCGGTGACAGCGTTGAGCGCGAGGCGCTGTTCGATGCCCAGGCGCCCGGCAATCAGCAATGCAGCCATGGCCAGGTGCGGCGAGGCGGTGGCGTCCATCGCGCGGAACTCCAGGTTGTACTGGTTCGCCACCGGTTTTGCGCCCAAGCTTACGGTCGGGCAGATACGCAATGCCGCCTCGCGGTTGCGCTGTCCCAGGCAAGCGTAGGACGCACTCCAGTGATGGGGTTGCAGGCGTTCATAGGACACCGGTGTCGGCGCGGTCAGCGCGCACAGGGCCGGCAGATAATGCAGCACACCGGCGGCCCAATGCCGACCGACGCTGGAGAGACCGTTGACGCTCGTGGCGTCGTGGAGCACCGGGTCGCCGCTCAGGTCCTGCAGGCTCAGGTGCAGGTGTACGCCATTGCACACGGCATTCTCCGAGGTCTTGGGGGCAAAGCTCACCGCCAGGTCCATTTGCCGGGCAATTTCGCGGGTGATTTCCCGCACGTTCACTGCACGGTCGGCGGCAGCGACACCCAGGGCGGGGCGGCAGGTGATTTCGTACTGGTGCTTGCCGTATTCGGGCAGGAACATCTCCGGTTCGACACCACCGGCTCGCAATGCGCTGAGTAGCCATCCGGCGAACCCCGCCTGCTGGCGCTGGGCTTGCAGACTGAAGGCCAGACGATCGGGTTGAGCCTGGGGGGCCTGGAGGCTGAATTCATGCTCGAAGGCGGCAAAGACCTGCAAGCCCAGCTCGGCGCGGTAGCGCTCCACTTCGTCCTGCAGCAGTGTGCGTGGGCACGTGCTCCACGGGCGCCCGTCGGTTTCCCGCACATCGCAATGGATGAAATCCAGGACCGGGGCCTGGGCGTCGGGGCCATTGGTGATTGTTACGCGGCTGGACAGGTCCGGGATCAGCCGCAGATCGCCATAAGCGCCCCAGGGATTGACCGAGGCAATGATGTCCTGAGGTGTCAGGGCGCTGTTGGCCGGCACCCAGCCGCAACCGGCGGTGACGTAATGAGGCAGTTCATCGCTGGGAAACGAACGGCCGCGGGTCACCCCGATCAGATCGGTACTGACCAGCGTGGTGACGGGCAGCGGTGCCAGCAGCGTAGCGCCTTCGAGTCGGCTCACGGCAGCATCTCCTGCAAGCGGCCGAGTACGGTGTCGGTATCGGTGATCCAGCAATAGCCCTTAATTGCGTTCAGGCAGGCCAGGTGGCGTTGTTCGGTGTAGGTGGCGCAGGCGTCGTCCACCAGGGTGACCAGGTAGCCACGGTCGGCGGCGTCGCGCACGGCCATGTCGACGCATTGGTCCGTGACGATGCCGGCGACGATCAGGTGCCGGGTCTCCAGGTTGCGCAATACATAGTCGATGTTGGTGGAGTTGAACACGCCCGAGGACGTCTTGGGCAAGACGATTTCATTCTCCAGCGGTGCCAGCTCGGCAATGATCTGCGCCTGGGGGCTGCCCTTGGGCAGGTGCATGTCCGACAATTTGTGGTCCAGGGAGCGGTCGCGGCCATCGGCGGTGAGGCTTTCGATGTGGGTGTGCAACACGTTCTGCCGGACGGCTCGTAATCCCGCCAGCAGGCGCTGCTGGTTGGGAATCACCAGGTCGCGGGCACGACGGATGAAATAGTCGGCCTCGGGGGCGTCCAGGTGGGCGTCGAATTGCGGTTCCAGCCAGGCGCGTTGCATGTCCACCAGCAGCAAGGCGGTGTGGTCGCGGGTGAAGGGCAGGTCCCTGGGGGAGCGGTGGGGGAGCGAGAACATCCTTATTTTTCCTCCAGCAGATGCGTGTTGAACTCTGTGCGCAAGGCGTCGATGCCTTCCAGGCGTTCGGCCAGCTCCGGGCATTGCAGGGTCAGGCAGGCGATCAGCGCCTCGACCTGGGCCAGGGCCGGGACCAGACTGTCGAACGCCGAGACCGACGATTCCACCGGTGCACTGATGATCAGGTCGGCCAGTTCGCGCAAGGGCGATGTGTAGATATCGCTGAACAACACGACCCTGGCGTGGCGCTCCTTGGCCGCATTGGCTACGCGCAAGGCTTGGGCCTGGTAGCGACGATAATCGAAGATCAGTACCACGTCCTGGCGCTGCACGTCGAACAGCCGGTCGGGCAATTGGGCGTTGTCCTCGAGGGCAAAACAGCCAGCGCGAAGCAGGCGCAGGTGGTTGAGCAGATACTGGGCGAGGAAACTGCTGAAGCGTCCGCCGAAGCAATGCACTTGATGCCGGTTGTCGAGAAGCCACTGCACCAGAATGCGCACATCTTCGGGCTGGGTCAGGGCCTGGGTTTCCAGGAGCGTCTGATGGCTGGCGGCCAGGTACTGGCTCCAGGTATCGCCCTGTTGCAGTTTGGCGCGGGGTTGCAGCAGTGTCCGGGGAGAACGCAGTCGATGATCCATGTCGACCAGTAGCGCATCCTGGAACTCGGCATAGCCACCGAACCCGAGTTTTTTCACCAGCCGCACGATGGTCGGGTCGCTCACGCCGGCATGGTCGGCCAGGCGCGACATCGGCCCCAGGCCGTTGCGTGGATAGTGATCGAGCAGAGCACGCACGACCTTGCGTTCCGACGGTGTCAAATCCAGACCGGGGTCGGTAATCAGGTCTCTAAGGGGGGGCATCCGTGCTCCTTGCCTGGATGGGTGTTGGATTTCTTTCATAACTCCTGAAAAGAGTATTTATGTAGCGGGTACTACATGTCCAGCGCTTTTTACGTTCCGTTTAAAATGCTCGAAAATGGTGCGAAACCCCTGTAGGACGGGGACTTGGTCGACCGGCATTTGTGTGTCAGCCAACGCTCCTTTTCATGTAAGAGATAACGTCACTTTGTCGCAGATATTTGATTTCATATAAGGTGTTGTACAAGAAACTGCCCCAGCATGGCCGTCCCTTTAATCCCTCCGGTTGCGTAGAGCCCTGTGTGCAAGCCACTCGTCTGACCCTGCTATGCCATGCCCGTACCGTCGCCCAGAAAGTGGCGCGTTTTGCCTTGGACGAACCGGTGGATACCGATTGGCTGTCCAGGCGCCCGGACGTTGGCCATGGCTTTGGCAATGTCCGGCAATTGCTTTGTGGTCCAGAGCTACGCACTCGCCAGACGGCGGCGCTGTACGGCGAAACCTTCCGGGTGGAGCACGCCCTGGCCGATTGTGATTTGGGGCAGTGGCGCGGTTTGTCTATCGACGAACTGCTCAAGGCCGAACCGCAGCGCTTGCAAGCCTGGCTGGACGATCCCGATGCAGCGCCCCATGGCGGCGAGTCCATCACCCGATTGTGTCGCCGTGTCGGAGACTGGCTGGCCAGCCTGGAAAACACCCCGGGAGATGTACTGGCTGTTACCCATCCGTTCGTGATCAGGGCGGCCCTGGTGAATGTCCTGCACTGTCCGGCGACCACCTTCAATCGCATCGACGTCGAACCGCTGTCCGCACTGGAGTTGCGGTTCAACGGCGTGTGGCGATTGCGCACCCTGGGGCCTGACGTGGAGCCAAACCCATGAAGAGATTGTTGGTCATCGGCATCGGTGCCGGCGATCCGGATCACCTGACGATGCAGGCCGTGAAAGCCTTGAACCGGGTGGATGTGTTCTTTCTCATGGACAAAGGGCCTGCCAAGCATGCCCTGGTGGATTTGCGGCGTGCAATCTGCGAGCGCTACATCGTCGATCACACCTACCGTTTCATCGAGGCTGAAAGCCCCGAGCGCCAACACGGCGACCTGGACTACACCCGCAGTGTCGAGGCACTGAACCGTGCCAAGCAGGCGACGTTCGAAAGGCTGATCGATGAAGAACTGTCTGATGGGCAGTGTGGCGGTTTCCTGGTGTGGGGCGATCCATCGTTGTATGACAGCACCGTGCGCATCCTCCAGGCGATTCTTGATTCGGGGCGCTGTGCCTTCGAATTCGAAGTGATCCCTGGCATCAGCAGTGTCCAGGCCCTCGCGGCCCGGCACAAGGTGCCGTTGAACGGCATTGGCGGTGCGCTGGAAATCACCACGGGACGCCGGTTGGCGAAGGCGCAGGTGGGGGACGGGGCCAGCGTGGTGGTGATGCTCGACGCGCAGGATGCGTACCGCCAGGTGAGCGACCCCGACACGCACATCTACTGGGGCGCCTATGTCGGTACGCCGGATGAAATCCTCATCGCGGGCCGGTTGGGGGAGGTGGCCGATGATATCGAACGTACCCGCAAGGCCGCGCGGCAGGCTAACGGCTGGATCATGGACACCTATTTGTTGCGTAAACCTTGAAGGTTCAGCGGGCCCGCCTCACACCCCGTCCAAACCGCTCCCGATACACCGACGGCGCCAACCCCACCACGCTTCGAAAAGCCACGCGAAAGCTTTCCACCGAGCGGTAGCCGCACAACTGGGCGATGTTGTCGGTGGTGTCTTCGCTGCTTTCCAGCAACTCGCGGGCCCGCGCCAGGCGCTCATGTTGCAACCAGGCCTTGGGTGACTGGCCGCAGGCCTGGGTGAAATGGCGCAGGAAAGTACGTTCGCTCATGGCGGCCTGACTGGCCAGTTCGCGTACGCCGAGGGGTTCATGGAGGCGTTCGCGGGCCCATTGCATCACGCGTGACAGATCACCACGGGGCGTGCGGCTGACCGGCGATGGAATGAATTGCGCCTGGCCGCCCGTGCGTTGCGGTGACATGACCAGCCGACGGGCCACCGCGTTGGCGACCTGGGCGCCGAAGTCCCGCGCCACCAGATGCAGGCAGGCATCGATGCCCGCCGCGCTGCCGGCCGAGGTGATGACCTGGCCGGAATCCACATACAGGACGTCCGGATCCACCAGGATGGCGGGAAAGTTCTCGGCCAGTTCATCGGTGTAGCGCCAATGGGTGGTGGCGCCCAACCCGTCGAGCAGGCCGGCAGCCGCCAGCACGAACGCCCCGGAGCAGATCGACAGCAGGCGCGCCCCTCGGGCGTGGGCGTTGCGCAGTGCGTCGAGCAAGGCCTCGGAAGGTGCTTCGCTGCGACTGCGCCAACCGGGGATCACGATCGTCCGGGCTGTCTCCAGCAGTTCCATCCCGCCATCGGTCAGGATCTGGAAACCACCCATGGCACGCATCGGGCCGTCATCGACCGCGACGATACGATGTTCATACCAGGGGAAATCGAATTCCGGTCGGGCCAGGCCGAATATCTCGACGGCGACGCCGAATTCGAACGTGCACAAGCCATCGTAGGCGAGGACGGCGACAAGGCCGGGGGAGGGCTGCATATGGCGGAAAATTCCCACAGAGTGTCTTACGGGCCACTGTAGCGGTTAGTATCAGACGGATAAAGTCTGCCTACGCCCTCATCCTCCATGGAGTACACCTGATGACCAGTCTGGTTAGTGAAGTACCGGCTGCCCCGTCCGACGTCGCCCTGCAGCACTTCAGCCGTCGTCTGACGTTCGAAACGGATTGTTCCGACGTCCATGCCAGCCAGCAGGCCGGGCAGGTCGATTTTGTTCTTCTGGACGTGCGCGGGCCGCTGGCGTATGAGCGAGGGCACGTGCCGGGGGCGGTCAACCTGCCAACCCGGTCGATTACCGCCCAGGCACTGTCGGTGTATCCGCCAGATACATTGTTCGTGGTCTATTGCGCAGGTCCGCACTGCAACGGCGCGAACAAGGCGGCGGTCCGTTTGGCGACCCTGGGTTACCCGGTCAAGGAAATGATCGGTGGCATCATGGGCTGGCTGGACGAAGGCTTTCGCCTGACCGGCTCGGTGGAGCGGGTGACGGATACGGCGATCGGCTGCGACTGCTGAGCCTTTTCTCTGTTTGACAGCCTTCGGTGGCAGGGGCCTCGCTCCCTTGCCACCACAGGTCCGTCAGGTCTTTCGTAAATCCGTAAGTCTGCGGACGAATCCGGGGCTTTCTGTAATTATTTGTCGCTTCAACATAATTTCCCGCCTGAGCACCCCTCTAGACTGCCGGCCACTTCGGTTTCGCCGACCTGGTGCTGCACCCCGGCAAGCCGTCGAATCTGCCCGATCCGTCAAAGAATAAAATCAGCGCACGCAGGAGAGTTCATGAAGAAGCTAGCAATGTTCGGTGCCCTGGCACTGTCCGTGTTGTCTCTGTCGGCCGTAGCCGAAGACGCCAAACCGATCCGCCTCGGGATCGAAGCCGGTTACCCACCCTTTTCGATGAAGACGGCCGACGGCAAGCTGGCCGGCTTCGACGTCGATATCGGTGATGCGTTGTGTGAGCAGATGAAGGTCAAGTGCATCTGGGTCGAACAGGAATTCGACGGCCTGATTCCGGCGCTGAAAGTGAAGAAAATCGATGCGATCCTGTCGTCCATGACCATCACCGACGATCGCAAGAAAAACGTCGATTTCACCATCAAGTACTACCACACCCCGGCGCGCTTCGTGATGAAGGAAGGCTCCGCGGTCAAGGATCCGCTGACCGAGCTCAAGGGCAAGAAAGTCGGCGTGCTGCGTGCCAGTACCCATGATCGTTTCGCCACCGAGGTGCTGGTGCCGGCGGGCATCGACCTGGTGCGCTACGGCTCCCAGCAGGAAGCCAACCTGGACATGGTCGCCGGCCGTCTCGACGCCATGCTGGCCGACTCGGTCAACCTCGATGAAGGTTTCCTGAAGACCGACGCCGGCAAAGGCTTCGCCTTCGTAGGCCCGACCTACGAAGATGCGAAGTATTTCGGTGGCGGCGCCGGCATTGCCGTGCGCAAGGGCGATACGGCCCTGGCCGAGAAATTCAATGCCGCCATCACCGAAATCCGCGCCAACGGCACGTACAAGAAGGTGCAGGACAAGTACTTCGCCTTCGACGTCTACGGGCATTAATCCCGCGGACGCCAAGGTGGCCCTCCGTTGACGCGGTCGGCCACCTTTTTCATGGGCGATTGTTTTACCCTGCGTCCTGAGCGCTTTCGTATTTGGAGATTTCATGCAACGCATCGACCATACCCTGCCATGGAGCCACCTGGGCACCGAGCGCCGGCTCAGTGTGTTTCGTTACGGCCACGGTCCACGCAAGGCCTACATTCAGGCCAGCCTGCACGCGGATGAATTGCCTGGCATGCGGACGGCCTGGGAGTTGAAACAGCGGCTCAACGAACTGGAAGCCCAGGGCCTGCTCAAGGGCGTGGTTGAGTTGGTGCCGGTGGCCAACCCCATCGGGCTGGACCAGCATCTGCAAAGCGCCCACATGGGGCGTTTCGAGCTGGGCAGCGGCAAGAATTTCAACCGCTCCTTTGTGGAGCTCAGCGCCCCGGTGGCGCAACGCATCGGCGACCGGCTGGCGGACGACCCGGCTGCCAATATCACCCTTATCCGCCAGACCATGACGCAGGTACTGGACGAACTGCCGGCACCCCCTTCGCAACTCGAAGCGCTGCATCGCCTGCTGCTGCGACACGCCTGCGATGCCGACATTACATTGGACCTGCACTGCGATTTCGAGGCGGTCATCCATTTGTACGCCTTGCCGCAACACTGGCCGCAATGGCGCTCCCTGGCGGCGCGGTTGAAGGCCGGCGTGGCACTGCTGTGCGAGGACTCGGGCGGCAGTTCATTCGATGAGTCCTGTTCATCGCCCTGGCTGCGACTGGCCAAGGCGTTTCCCGAGGCCGCGATCCCGCTGGCCAACCTGGCAACCACGCTGGAGTTGGGAAGCATGGGCGACACCCGAGTGGACCAGGCCCAGGCCAATTGCGAAGCCATTCTGGGGTTCCTCGCCGAGCAGGGTTTCATCGGCGGCGACTGGCCGGTGGCGCCTGCGCCCTGTTGTGAAGGGTTTCCGTTCGAAGGCACGCAATACCTGTTCGCACCGCACCATGGCGTGGTGAGCTTTCTGCGTGAGGCCGGTGAGTGGGTGGAGCGGGATGATCCGGTGTTCGAAGTGGTCGATCCGTTGAATGATCGGGTCACCACGGTACGGGCCGGCACTGCCGGTGTGTTGTTTGCCCTGGACCGCGGACGCTACACCCAGCCGGGTATCTGGCAGGCGAAAGTGGCCGGACCTGAACCGATTCGCAGCGGGAAATTGATCAACGACTGATAACTGCGGTCTACCTCACCGCACGGATATTGCCGTGCGGCTATCGAATGATGGAGGAAGATGGATGCTCAGAGCCCTTGCGCTGTTTCTGCTGCTGGTGTCTGCCGGGGCGCAGGCCCAACCCGCACTGCACACGGACCTGCCGCTCAACTACCTGGCGGACGCCGATGAGCAGGCGAGAGACCGGCCACTGGTGATTTTCCTGCACGGCTCCGGCAGCAACGAACAGGACTTGTTCGAGCTCAGGGAGGCGTTGCCCGAGCACTACAACTATCTCTCGGTGCGAGCGCCAAAAGTCATGGAGCCGGGCCATTACCAGTGGTTTGCAAAAAAGGGCGAGGGGGCTTATGACGGCGACACCTCGGACTTGAAAGCCAGCGGCCAGCTACTGCTGGATTTCATCGAAAAGGCGCGGGCCAAATACCCGACCGACGCCGGTAAGGTGTTTCTGGTGGGCTTCAGCCAGGGGGCGATGATGAGTTATGAAGTGGCCCTGCGACACCCCGATGCCGTCGGTGGCATCGCCGCGATGGGCGGGCGGGTCCTGTCCGCGCTGCGGGCCGAACTGACCCCCGACGAGTCGCGCCGGGCGCTGGCCGTGTTCATCGGCCACGGCACGGCTGACCCGATCATCCCCTACCATGACGGCACCGAGGCCAATACATTCCTGAAAACCCTGGCCCTGGAACCTGAATTCCATGCCTACCCGGGTGTTGGTCACAGCATTAGCGCCCTGGAGGTGAAGGATCTGCGGGCCTGGCTGGAACGGCTCAATCCCTGAATGAATGACGGTGGTACAGTCAACATCGTCGCCAACTGCCCCACCGCTATCGCGAGCAGGCTCGCTCCCACACAGGGTGCGGGTGACCACTGAATGTGTATTCACCACCGTCCCATTGTGGGAGCGAGCCTGCTCGCGATGGACGCGACGCGGTTCATTTGCCGGACGACGATTTTCCACCGGCTATCTGCTTCACCAATGCCTCATGACCTTCCTTGTCACTGGCCCTGGAAATGATCTGCACCACCGCCATGCGCGTGCCGGAGGCACCCAGCAGCGTGGTGTCGAGCGTCGGTCCGCCGCCCTGGGTGGCGCGGGTATCGAGCTGACGCAAACCCAGGCCGGTACTTTTCAGGGTCAGGCTTTTTTCACTCAGGATCCTGGCATCCGGCAAGGCTTGGGTTCGTTGGGCTGCGTAGTCAGCCATGGTTGCGTCAAGAAACGCACCGTCGTCGTCCTTCACGTTCGCGCCGTTGATAATGGTGTTTTCAGCAGTGATCACCACGGTTTTGCGGGTGGCGTTGCTGTACATCGTGCCGGACGCCCCCGCTGTGCCTTGGGCCGCCTCACCAGCAGGCAGCGGGGTGACAGTGAAGCCCTTTGGCAGGGTGAAGGTAAACTTCCCGCCCAGCATCGAGACTTTCCGGGCCGGCAAATCACCGTCGGTTTTGGGTTGGGCCGAATGGGCAGGCACCATGACCAGGCCTGCGATAGCCGTCAGAAACAGCGCGGCGGTGTGTTTACTCAGCAATGACATCGAAACTCTTCCCGTGAGGCGCGTGAAGCGCCAATCATCCCACGGGCAATCACCCGGCTCCAGCAGTGTCCGGCAGGCTTGAGTACCTCAGTCCGGTTCTACGTCCAGTTGCAGAGTGTCGTCGGCCAGGCGCTCAATGCGTCGGACAATGCCACTGATCTTCCGGCCTTCGGCCCTGAACACGACGATCTGGGCTTTTTCCAGATCCTCGGGCAGTGGTGGCTGCACGCGCAGCGCGAACCATGGCGGCTCATCGTCGTCGAGGCGCATGATGTGGAAGTGGCATTCGACGCTTTTGGTTTCTCGACCGAACAAGGTATCGAGACCGTAGTCAAGGTGTGTGCCGTGGTCGGTTGCAGGGGGCAGGGACATCGCAATCTCCTGGCTGAATGCGCGACTGATGTTCAAGTGATTCTCAGCGTGAAGGAAAATTCCCTTTGGTAAGGTCCAAGGGCTGCGCCATCGGTGCAAGCGCTGAAGCATCGGCGTTACTGCTAGAATCGCCCACCTTGACTTACGAGAGGTATGCCCATGAGCGAGCCTATTCGCCTCACCCAGTACAGCCACGGCGCCGGTTGCGGTTGCAAGATTTCACCCCAGGTACTGGAAGTGATTCTGGCCGGCAGCGGCGCGCAGAATCTTGATCCCAGGCTGTGGGTCGGTAACGCCTCCCGGGACGATGCTGCGGTATACGCCATCGATGAGGAGCGCGGGGTGGTGTCGACCACTGACTTTTTCATGCCGATCGTCGACGATCCGTTCGATTTCGGTCGTATCGCCGCCACCAATGCCATCAGCGACATCTACGCGATGGGCGGCGATCCGTTGATGGCGATTGCGATTCTCGGCTGGCCCGTCAACGTACTGGCTCCGGAAATCGCCCGGGAGGTGATTCGCGGTGGTCGGTCGGTGTGTGATGAAGCAGGCATACCACTGGCGGGCGGTCATTCGATTGACGCCCCCGAGCCGATTTTCGGCCTTGCCGTCACGGGGCTGGTGAGCAAGCGGCACATGAAGCGCAACGACACCGCCACCGCCGGCTGCCTTCTTTACCTGACCAAGCCCCTGGGCATCGGCATCCTGACCACGGCGGAAAAGAAGGGCAAGCTGCGCACCGCCGACGTGGGACTGGCCCGTGATTGGATGTGTACCCTCAATAAACCCGGCAGCCGCTTCGGCAAGCTCGACGGTGTGACGGCGATGACTGACGTCACCGGCTTCGGCCTGCTTGGGCATCTCGTGGAAATGGCCGATGGCAGCGG
The DNA here is from genome assembly GCF_022342325.2 of Pseudomonas sp. AF32. Lineage (NCBI taxonomy): Bacteria > Pseudomonadati > Pseudomonadota > Gammaproteobacteria > Pseudomonadales > Pseudomonadaceae > Pseudomonas > Pseudomonas sp. AF32. Next base: position 55,292 of record NZ_RQJK02000021.1, read on the forward strand.
CCTCACGGCACGCATCCGCTACGACGCCGTGCCACGCTTGCCGGGTGTCGAGTATTACCTCGACCTGGGCTGCGTGCCGGGCGGCACGTTGCGTAACTACGACAGCTACGCCAGCAAGGTCGGTCGGGTCCAGGAACTGCACAAGCGTGTGTTGTGCGATCCGCAGACCAGTGGCGGGTTGTTGATTGCGGTCAGCCCCGAGGGCAACGAGTCGTTCCTGGCGATGGCCGCCGAGCTGGGCCTTGCGCTGGAACCGATTGGCGAGCTGGTCGAGCGACAGACCAACGCGGTCGAGGTGTCATGATGGCCAATGACATTACCGATTACCGCGAGATTTTCCTCAACGACCGGCCGATGATGGATACCCGCGCGCCCATCGAATTTCACAAGGGGGCGTTCCCCGGCGCGGTCAACCTGCCGCTGATGACGGACATCGAACGGCAGCGGGTCGGTACCTGCTACAAGCAGCAAGGCCAACAGGCGGCCATTGTGCTGGGGCATCAATTGGTGTCCGGTGAGATCAAGGCGCAACGCATCCAGGCCTGGGCCGAGTTCGCCCAGGCTCACCCGGACGGCCTGCTGTATTGCTTCCGGGGTGGTTTGCGCTCGCAGATCGTCCAGCAATGGCTCAAGGACGAAGCGGGTATCGAATATCCCCGGGTTGGCGGCGGCTACAAGGCCATGCGTACCTTCCTGCTGAACACTGTCGAACAGGCAGTTGCCCAGTGCGATCTGGTGTTGCTGGGCGGCATGACGGGCACCGGCAAGACGGAGGTCCTGACCCAGTTGAACAACGGCCTCGACCTGGAAGGCTTCGCCAATCACCGCGGTTCAAGCTTCGGCAAACGTGCTACCGGACAACCTTCGAACATCGATTTCGAGAACCGCCTGGCGGTGGACGTGCTGAAAAAGCGCGCCGCCGGCATCGAGCAGTTCGTGGTCGAGGACGAAAGTCGTGCAGTCGGCAGCTGTGCCTTGCCGTTGCCGTTGTACCAGCGCATGCAGCAGGTTCCGATGGTCTGGCTTGAAGACAGCGTGGAGCGGCGGGTCGAGCGGATCTTGCGGGACTACGTCATCAACCTGAGTGCCGAGTTTGTCGCGGTACACGGCGATGAGGGGTTTACGTTGTTCTCCGAGCGGTTGCTGGCGAGCCTGGACAATATCCATAAGCGCCTGGGCGGTGACCGCCATCGGCGCTTGATGACGATCATGGAAGCCGCCCTGGCCGAGCAGGCCGATAGCGGTGCCGTCGACCTTCATCGTGGCTGGATCGAAGGTCTGCTGCGTGAATACTACGACCCGATGTACGCATTCCAGCGGGAAAAGAAGGGCAGGCGGATCGAGTTTTCCGGCGAGCAGGCCGCTGTGCTGGAATACCTGCGTGAGCGAGCGGCCCGGACAAAGTGAGCAAGCTCAACTCCCACATCGACGGAGGTAGGAGTCCTGCCAAGGGGGCGATAGATGCCTTAAAGCAGCACTGCCCCGATCAACCCGAAGACGATGCCTACCAGGATGGTCAGCAGCGCCACGGTCACCAGCACCCGGGCGTCGAAATCCTTGCGCAACATCAGCAATGACGGCAGGCTGATGCTCGGCAGGGTCATCAACAATGCCACGGCCGGTCCGGTGCCCATGCCCAGGGACATCATGGTCTGGACAATAGGGATCTCTGCCGCGGTCGGTATCACGAACAGCGTGCCGACAATCGCCAGCGGTACCAGCCACACCAGACTGTCGGCCATGGCGCCGTCGACATGAGGAAACAGCCAGACCCGCGCCGCGCCCAGTACCAGCACGGCCAGCACATAGACCGGGATGGTGCTCCAGAACAATTGCCATAAGGTCCGGGCCCAACGGGCCAGGAAGGGTTGCGCATCGACCACCCTGGCCTCGGTCACCGCTTCCACCGCCGCTTCGGGCAGGACCTCCGGTCGTGCGATGCGCTGTGCCACCATCGACACGCCAAACACCAGCACGATACCCGCCACCAGGCGCAGGGCGGTGAAGCCCCAGCCCAGCACGAACCCCATGAAGACCAGGGTCGCGGGGTTGAGTACCGGGTTACCGATCCAGAAAGCCAGCGCCGCGCCCACCGAGACGTTCTGCCGGCGCATGCTGGCCGCCACCGGCGCCGCGCAACATGAGCACATCATGCCGGGCAGGGCGAACAGCCCGCCGCGCAAGGTCGAGGCAAAGCCGGCCTGGCCGAACAGGCGTAACAGCCAGTCGCGGGGGATCAGCACCTGCAACAGGGAGCCGAGGATCACCGCCAGCACGGCAGCTTTCCAGATGGCCAGGAAATACACCTTGGCGTAGGCCAGTGCCGCCATCAGCGGCGCGGTCTGGGCATCGTTGAGAATCGAGTTGCCGATGGTGTGGCTATCGGCGGCGACGAACGCCTTCAGATAATAGGGCGACCATTTGACATAGTAGAGCCCGACAACGGCCACGAGCAGGAACAGGGCGGGTTTCCACCAGAACGACCAGCTCCGGTCGTGGGTGGCAGAGATTGGAGACATGAAAAGCGTCCGGTCAGCTGGAGAGTGGACGCATCATACCTCAGCCTGCCCTGTCCGTGATCTGCCCGGCCTGTAGGAAGTGCCGACAGGTCAGGTCGGACAGGTTTCCTGCCCGTCGTCGAGGCCTTGCTTGTAGGTCCGGCTGGAGAGGCTGGCCTTGCCGTTGTGCCAGGTCAGCGTCAGCACGTACAGCGAATCGAAATCCCCCGACGCCCAGTCTTCGGTGATGGTCTGCTTCTTGCCCACGGCTTCGCCGGCGACCTTGTTGATCAGTTCCGGCAGATAGCCATGTGACCAGGCCGTGTAGATAGTGGCGTTGTGGTATTTGTCTTCCAGCAGTTCATTGGCGAGGTCACTGGTGTCATTGGCCGAATATTCGATATTGACGGGAAGCCCGAGCTTGATGGCGCTGGGACTGATGGTCATCAGCGGACGAATATAGCTGTATGAATTATCCAGCTCACCCTCTTCGACGTTGCGGGTCGGATTGGCCGCGAACACGTAGTCGGCCTTGCCGAATTTTTCCGGCAGCAGGGTAGCCAGATCGATGGCGCGATTAAGTCCTCGGCAGTTGAGCTGGCCCAGGCCGCCGGCGGGTTTCTCGGCGTGGCGCAGGAACACCAGGGTCTGGACGCCATCCACCGGCTGGGCGCGGCTGACACTGGACTCCAGTGACAACACCAGACCGCAGGCTACCAGCAGTGTCGGTAGCATCAGCCATGAACGGGGTTTGAAGCGTCTGGCGAAATTCAGTGGCTTGATCATTGATAGTAGTCTTCGGCTGTCTCGAATCGAACATCGAGTCAGGCTGACAAACCCTGGCACCGCGAAGCGTTTGGCCTCGGGTGTTTTCCCTGTCGTTACGCCCGCTTCGATTCCTCGGGGCATTGCTCAGAGTCCTCTGAAGCCCTTTGGTTCGATCCTGCGGCGGCTTCTTCCATGAGATGGGATGAACGTTAGCGACAGGATGTTGCGAAATTAAGAAGCGTCGGTGTGAATCCCATGACGGTTGCATAGGGACCGGAGCCCGTCATCGACGACGAGCCGGGCGAGGAAACCTCTGATGCCTCCAGGGCGATCCTGAATTATGCTCCATCCTTTTCCAGTCGCTGTGGAGCCCTCCCGTGCCCAACCTGACCTCATTCCCCATCACCCAGAAATGGCCCGCCCAATATCCCGAGTGGATCCAGCTCTATTCCCTGCCAACCCCCAACGGGGTAAAGGTCTCGATCATGCTGGAGGAGATCGGCCTGCCTTACGAGCCCCATAAAGTGGACTTCGGCAGCAACGACCAGTTCTCTCCCGAGTTCCTGTCCCTGAACCCCAACAACAAGATTCCGGCGATCCTCGACCCCCATGGGCCTGGAGACCAGCCGTTGGCGTTGTTCGAGTCCGGCGCGATTCTGATTTATCTCGCGGACAAGAGCGGTCAGTTACTGGCCCAGGAGTCGGCAGCGCGCTACGAGACGATTCAGTGGCTGATGTTCCAGATGGGCGGGATCGGGCCGATGTTCGGGCAGTTGGGCTTCTTCAACAAGTTCGCCGGCAAGGACTACGAGGATAAGCGGCCTCGTGATCGCTATGTCGATGAGAGCAAGCGCCTGCTCAAGGTGCTCGACGGTCGTCTGCAAGGACGGGACTGGATCATGGGCGAGCGCTACACCATTGCCGATATCGCCACGTTCCCCTGGGTGCGCAACTTGATCGGCTTCTATGAGGCGGCTGATCTGGTGGGCATCCAGCATTTCCCGAATGTAACGCGGGTGCTGGAGCGCTTTCTGGCGCGACCGGCAGTGATTCGCGGACTGAAGATTCCGGAGTGAACACCCCCATGGCCCGCCGATTCGATTTCAAGCAACTGGATGTGTTCAGCGAAGTGCCACTCAAGGGCAATCCATTGGCCGTGGTGCTGGGGGGCGACGGGCTCAGTGAGGAGCAAATGATCGCGTTTGCCAATTGGACGAATCTCAGCGAAACCACTGTTTTGCTGGAGCCTCGGCATCCGGAGGCGGATTACCGGGTCCGGATTTTTACCACCTCGACCGAGCTGCCCTTTGCCGGCCATCCGACGCTGGGCAGTTGCCATGCCTGGCTGGAAGCGGGAGGCGTGCCGAAAGGGCAGGAGATCGTGCAGGAGTGCGGTATTGGCCTGGTCAGAATTCGTCGCAGCGAACACGGCTTGGCGTTCCTGGCGCCGCCCTTGATCAAATCCGGTCCGCTGCCTGCGGACATGCTTGAGCGGGTGCGTAACGGGCTCGGGCTGGCGGCCGAAGCGATCGTCGAGGCGCAATGGGTCGACAACGGTGCCGGTTGGCTGGCCCTGATGCTCAGGAACCGGCAACAAGTCTTGACCCTCAAGCCCGATTATCACCAATTGCTGGATCTGGCCGTGGGCGTCGTGGCGCCCTGGGACCCGGTCGTCGATGGTGTCGACGCGCAATTCGAAGTCCGGGGTTTCATTGCCGGCGACGGAATGCCGGAGGACCCGGCCACCGGCAGCCTGAACGCGGGCCTTGCCCAATGGATGCTTGCCAAGGGGCTGGCACCGTCGTCTTATGTGGTCAGCCAGGGGTTGACCATGGGCCGGGCCGGGCGAATTCATGTGGACCAAGTGGGTGAGGAAGTCTGGATTGGCGGCGCGGTGGTGACCTGCATCGATGGCTCGCTGACTTTGTGAGCCGGGAGTCTGCGAACACACGAAACCCAATATGGGAGCGAGCCTGCTCGCGATTGCGGTGGGTCAGTTGCATCGATGTTGAATGTGCCCCCGTCATCGCGGCCAGTTCAGCCTTGCTCCCACATGTCCACCACAGGGTGTCTGGCCACAGAAATAACAAAACTGTTGGAGTTTTATGCGATTCAATCGAGGGTTGATCGGTCTGTTTTCCCTGCTGGCCCTGGCCGGTTGCGGCACTCGTCAGGCCCAGGAGCCTGAACGCCAGCCAGCGCAGGTCAAGGCGCAGATCGTTCAGTTGCTGCCCGCCAGGACGGTAGACCGAGAGGGCTGGGCCACTGATATATACGTTGCGTTTGCCGCACAGCAGATCCCGCCCACCACACAGAATATCTGCTCGGTGCTGGCGGTGACCGAACAAGAGTCCACTTTCCAGGCCGATCCGACGGTGCCGGGGTTGGGCAGGATTGCCCGCCAGGAAATCGACCGGCGCGCGGCGAAGCTGCACATCCCCAATGTATTGGTCAGCGGCGCGCTCCAGGTGCGTTCACCCAATGGCAAGAGCTATGCCGACCGGCTCAACGGGGCGCGCAGCGAGAAGGAACTGAGCGGCATCTTCGATGATTTCATCGGTATGGTGCCATTGGGCAAGACGCTGTTCGATGGCTTCAACCCGGTGCATACCGGCGGGCCGATGCAAGTCAGCATTGCCTTTGCCCAGGCCAACGCCCGTAACTACCCCTACACGGTGGACGGCTCGATTCGTCGCGAAGTGTTCAGTCGTCGAGGCGGCATGTATTTCGGCATCGCTCATTTGCTGGGATACCCGGTGAGCTACACCGAACCGCTGTACCGTTTTGCCGATTTCAATGCCGGCTGGTATGCCAGTCGCAACGCGGCATTCCAGCACGCGGTGAGTCGCGCCTCAGGGATTTCCCTGGCATTGGACGGCGACCTGATCCTGCATGATTCGATCATGCCCGGCAGCACCGAACTGGCGGTGCGCACGCTGGGTAAATCCTTGGGGATGCGTAATCCGACCATCCGTGACCAGTTGGAGTTGGGCGACAGCCTGGCGTTCGAAGACAGCAAACTTTACAAGCGGGTGTTCGAACTGGCCGAGAAAGCCGAAGGTAAACCGTTGCCCCGAGCGGTGTTGCCGGGCATTGTGCTCAAGAGTCCGAAAATCACACGCAAGTTGACCACGGCTTGGTTTGCCAAGCGGGTGGATGAGCGTTACCAGCGATGCATGAGCCGTGCATCACGATCATGAAAAAGCCCGGCGGGTTAGGCCGGGCTTGTATTGGGACGCTTTCGGGTGTTGCGGTTAGAAAACTCATACGCGGTTCTGCGGCAGACGGTCGGAACCCCCTTCAGCTACACGATTCTCGATCAGGCGGTCAGAGCCACCTTCGGCAACGCGATTCTCGATCAGGCGGTCAGAGCCACCTTCGGCAACGCGATTCTCGATCAGGCGATCAGAGCCACCTTCGGCAACGCGATTCTCGATCAGGCGATCAGAGCCACCTTCGGCAACGCGTTTTTCGATCAGACGATCAGAGCCATCTTGTGCAACACGTTTCTCCATCAGGCGGTCGGAACCCCCTTCGGCGACGCGTTGTTCGATCAGTCGATCAGAGCCATCCTGGGCGACGAGCGGATGGGAGGAGGCGGCAAATACGTTAGCGGCCAGAACCGAGAAAGCGAGGCTGAGGATGATTTGGCGTTTCATGATGGTGTGCTCCGGGGTGTTGTGGGTTGGTGTAGCGCCATTGTTGCGCCGGGCAATCATCAAGAGAACTTCATTGACGTGATGGTGAACATCGACGGCAGTGATAGCTGATTGTGGGGAGTGGCCTGTCGTCCATCGGACGGAACATCGACCAACCGCCGGGTTCTATCGTTTGAACCCAACAGGGAGGCTGGCTTATGTACCAGTTATTCGGCCACAGACAATCCGGCTCCTCGGCCGTGGAGATTGCGTTGTGCCTGTGCGGCGTGCCCTATCGCCGGATCGATGCCTACTCGACCGAAGACAGCGAGGCAGCGACAGAACTCGAGGCGTTGAACCCACTGAAACAAGTCCCGACCCTGCAGCTGCCGGACGGCTCGGTGTTGACCGAAGCCGCGGCCATACTGATTCATCTGGGGTTGACCTTTCCTGCGTCGAAGTTGTTGCCGGACGATCCCGGGCAGCGCGCACAAGCCATACGGGGTCTGGTCTACATCGCCGCCAATTGCTATACACCCATCGGCATCATCGATTTTCCGGAGCGTTGGCTGGAGGCGGACGACGCCACCCTGCAGCAGTTGGTGTCGGGCACGAAGCAACGGCTGTACCGCAACTGGGCGTTGTTTGCCGATCAATTCCCGGCACAACCCTTCCTGAGCGGCGACGAACCCGGCGCCCTGGATATTCTCGCCGCTGTCATCACCAAATGGGTTGGAACGCGAGAGGCCATGCTCAGCGCGCGGCCAGACTTCCATAGTGTGCTGGAGCGTATCGACCAGCACCCGCGGATCGCGCCAGTGTTGTCGCAGCACTGGCCGTCGTAGGCGCGGCCGAAAGGATCATGGGCAGGTTTTACGGGCAGCGGTCCGGACAACCAGGTCGGCGAATTGCCGCACGTTGGTCTGATGGGCTGTCACCAAATCGTCGAGGGCGCCTGATGCCGGTGTTTGCAGTGTGCTGCGGCAGGTGAGGGGAGAGGCTTCGTTGCCAAGGCTACGCATGCGCCATTGCACATCCATACGGGCATAACGGCCAGGGATCGAGTCGAAACGCTGCACATCCACGCGCAACAATAATCGGGCAGCCCCAGGGTTGCTCAGTTGTTCCTCCAGACTGCTGCGCAGCTCATCCGCGAGGCTGGCACCCCACCATTCGGTTTCCAGGATGACCAGGCCACTGTTGCCTTGGCGTATGACCATCTGGGGGCGATCCACCTGGGGTGGAACGCTCACTTGCTCGATCCGGATGTCGACGTTGGCGGGTGGTTGGCTCGCCGGTTGGGCCGGGCTCAAGGTGTGGTAATGGACCGGATCGCTGCGGCAGGCACCGAGCAGCAGCAGGGCGGCAATCAGGGCGGATTTCAGCATCGACGGCATGGGGCGGGCTCCTGTGATCATTCGTCCACCGGGAATGTGAGGTTCTGCGCCGGAGCGTCCTTGGGACGGCCGCGAAGCAGCGATTCAGGATGGCGGCTCAGGTAGTCGGACAGTTCACGCAGCGAACGTGACATGCGGCCCAGATCGTCGAGCGTCTGGGTCAGTTGTTCGCGCTGCGGCGAATCTTCGGCCAGGGTCGAGTTGGCCGATTGCAGGGTCTTGCTGACGTCCTGCAAGGTGTTCTGCACCCCCGGCAGGGTCTTGCTGTTGAACTGCGTCAGGCCTTTGCGCAACTCCACCAGGTTGCCATCCAGGTTGCTGGCGATGCTTTCCAACGGCAATTTGTTGATCCGCTCGACCACCGACTGCAGTTGCTCCTGCAACTGCTGCAGGCTTCCCGGGATGGTTGGGATACGGACAGGACGGGCATTCGGATCGAACGCGACTTTTTCGGCCTTGGGGTAGAAATCCAGGGCAATGTACAACTGTCCGGTCAGCAGACTGCCGTTACGCGCTTGGGCACGCAGACCCCGCTCGACGAAACTGCCCATCAGACGGGCCGAGGCGGCTTCGTCCTCCGGGTCGTGATTGAGCGCCTTGAGCAATTTCTCGTGGGCTTTACCCAGCCGCTGGGGATAGATCACAACGCCGACGTTGATCGGGAAATTGCGCTGTTTCTCGTCAAAATCCAGATTGATAGCCACCACCCGACCCACCTCTACGCCCAGGAATTCGACCGGTGCGCCGACCCGCAATCCACGTAATGCCTGATCGAAACGAAGCGCAAGGTATTGTGCCTTGCCGTTGGGTGGCGCCAGGGCACTCTGCTCATCGGCGAACAGTTCGAAGGTCTTGTCCTCGCTGGCGGAGGTGTCGTTGGGGCTGTATTCCGGGGCCCGAAACGCGATACCGCCCAACAGCAGCGCCGAGAGCGATTCGGTCTTGACGGCAAATCCGTTGGCGCCGACGTTCAGGTCCACGCCGCTGACGTTCCAGAACCGGGTGTTTTCGGTGACGTACACATCGTTGGGCGCGTTGATGAACACGTCGATATTGACGCCTTTGCCGTCGGCGTCCAGCCCGTAGGAAACGACCTGGCCCACCGGGATCTTGCGCAAGTACACGGGGGAACCGATGTCCAGGGAACCGAGGTCCTGGGAATGGAGGGTGAAGCGTTTGCCCGGTTCGCCGTAGGTGATCGGCGGTGGGGCCTCCAGGCCAGTGAACGACTTGGCGCGCACCTTGGACTGGCCGGCATCGGCGCCGATGAAATCGCCGGAGAGCAGGGTGTCGATCCCGGAGATGCCGCCAGCGCCGATGCGCGGCCGTACCACCCAGAACACCGAGTCCTCGTGCGTGAACGTGTCGGCGGTCTTGGCGAGCTTGACCGTCGCGGTGACGTTTTTCTGATCGTCGCTCAGTTGCACGTCGGTGACCTGGCCAATCACCACGTTGCGATATTTCACCTGGGTCTTGTTGGCGGTCAGGCCCTGGCCGGTCTTGAAGGTAATGGTGATGGTCGGCCCCTCCTGCAGCCAGTTATTGACCACCAGGGACAACCCCACCAGCACCGCAATGATCGGCACCACCCACACCAGCGACACCGTCCAGCGGCGGCTGGTGACATGGGCGCGGCCCGGTAACGGTTTGTGTCCGTCAGTGGCTTGTGACTTCATCCGTGGCCTCCTCGGATGGTGGGGTGTCCCAGATCAACCGTGGGTCGAAACTCATGGCCGACAGCATGGTAAACAGCACCACGAGACCAAAGAACAGAATCCCCGGTCGTGGTTCGATATCGCTCAGTGCCTGGAATTTCACCAGGGCCGCCACCAGGGCCACCACCAGCACGTCGAGCATCGACCAATAGCCGATGACTTCCACCAGCCGGTAGAGCTTCGCCCGCTGGAGCTGGGCCCAGGTGCTGCGCCGCTGGACGGTCACCAGCAGCAGGGTCAGAACCACGAACTTGATGCCCGGCACCGCGATACTGGCGATGAAGATAATCAGGGCGATGTCCCAGGCCCCGCTATGCCAGAACTCGATAACACCGCTGATGATGGTGCTGTCGGCGCCGTCGCCGAGCATCTGCGTGTTCATCACCGGAAGCAGGTTGGCTGGAATATAGAACACCAGCGCGGCCAGCATATAAGCCCAGGTGCGAGTGATGGGATCGGGTTTGCGTCGATGCAGGACGGCGTCGCAACGGGGGCACGTCTGGGGTTCGTGGGTCATGTCGCAGGCCAGGCCGCAGCCATGGCACAGGCACAGGTTCAGGTCGCTGGCCTGGGGTGGGGTGCCCAGCGGCTCGCCGTTCACAGGGTGTCCCAGAGGTCGCGGACGTCGCGCCCGGCAATCCGGATCATCAGCAGGCTCAAGGCCGCCAGGGCGAACAGGCCGATGCCGGGCAGCACGTCCAGCAGCCCGGCGAGCTTGATCACCGCCACCAGGGCCCCCAGCAGACAGACCTCCAGCATGCTCCACGGCCGCAGGGTTTCCAGGCTGCGCATGCACAGGTTGAACCCCGGCGCCCGCCGGTTGCCGTAGGCGTGGCCCAACACCCAGAGCAGAAGCACCAGTTGCAGAGCCGGCGCGATGATGATTGCCACGGCGGCGACCAGCGCGATGAAAGTGATCGGCCCCTGGCTCAGCGCCACGATGGAGTCCCACAGCGTGGCGCTGTTGCTCAGGCCTTGGAAGTGGATATTCATCACCGGATAGACATTGGTGAAGGCCCACAGCACGGCGGCCGTCACGCTCAGGGCGAGGCGCTTTTCGATGGTCAGGCCGTTGTAGCGCTGAATCACCGCATGGCATCGCACGCACGAGGCTTTCTGGTGCGCCATGAGTACGACCGGCTCGTACACCGCATCGCAATGCTCACAGATGATCAGTCGGTCGGTATCGGCCATGGGGATGCTCGGCAGGACAACCCCTTCAATATAGAAGTCCGTCGAGAATGAGCAACCTGTCTGACGGGCCGCGTGAGAATTCACCTCACACGGCCCGGGATCGATCATTCTCCGCGGATGTATTGCTCCAGTTGCCGGATCAGGTCGGCTTGTTCGGCGATGGCTTCCTTGACCAGGTCACCGATGGACAGCAGGCCGACCAGCTTGCCGTCTTCCACCACCGGCAAGTGGCGCAGGTGTTTTTCGGTCATGATGCTCAGGCAGGTCTCGACGTTCTGGTGCGGGTCGATCGTGATCACGGGCGATACCATGATCTCGCTGACGCGCGTGCCCACCGACGAGCGACCATGCAGGACCATTTTGCGGGCATAGTCGCGCTCGCTGATGATGCCCAGCACTTCATCATTTTTTACCACCAGCAAGGCACCGACATTCTTTTCGGCCATGCGCATCAGCGCCTGCAACACCATGTCGTCCGGTGAGACGGTGTGTACTTGCTGGTTCTTCTCGTCTTTCATCCGGAGCAACTGTGCGACGGTTTTCATGAAGGGCCTCGGGTGTGTTTTTGCGGGTGGTAAAAGAATCGTAGACCCAACGGCACAGAGCAAGCGGTAAAGCGGCGGCCAGTCGTCCAAAAGCGCCATCGGTAGCGAATTTACCCCGATTCTGCGCCATACATTTTGTGGCGAGGGGATTTATCCCCGCTGGGGTGCGAAGCAGCCCCAAGACAGTCAACTTAATCTGTCTGATGCACCGAGGTGTCAGGATTCAGGGCTGCTCCGCAGCCCAGCGGGGATGAATCCCCTCGCCACAGGTCACTGCTTGCCTGGGAGATGGCGGTAGAATCACCCCTTACCCAAGATTTGAGGTCACCGCGGTGGATCTACAACAGGGCTTCGTCCTGACCCGGCATTGGCGCGATACTCCTGCGGGCACCGAAGTCGAGTTCTGGCTGGCCACCGATGCCGGGCCACAGCGCGTGCGCCTGGCGGTGCAGCCGTCGGTGGCGTTCGTGCCGCAGATCCAGCGCGGCCAGGCACAAGCGTTGTTGCAGGGAGAAAAAGACGTCGAGTTGCGTCCCCTCGACCTGCTGGACTTCGAGCATCGTCCGGTGCTGGGCCTGTATTGCCGCCAGCACGCTCAGCTGATGCGGCTGGACACCACCCTGCGCCGGGCCGGGGTAGAAGTGTTCGAGGCTGATATCCGACCGCCGGAGCGTTACCTGATGGAGCGCTTCATCACCGCGCCGGTCTGGTTCGGCGGCACCCCCGCCGCCGACGGCCTGCTGCTCGACGCCCAGATGAAACCCGCCCCCGACTATCGACCGGCGTTGCGCCTGGTGTCCCTGGACATCGAAACCACCGCCCAGGGCGAGTTGTATTCCATTGCCCTGGAGGGCTGCGGTGAGCGTCAGGTGTACATGCTCGGCCCGCCCAATGGCGATGATAGCGGCGTGGATTTCCAGCTCGAATACTGCGAGTCCCGCACTTTGCTGCTGAAAAAACTCAACGACTGGTTCGCCCGTTTCGATCCTGACGCGATCATTGGCTGGAACCTGGTGCAGTTCGATCTGCGCGTGCTGCACGAACACGCCCGGCGCCTGGCGGTACCGTTGCGCCTGGGACGCGGGGGTGAAGAGATGCAGTGGCGCGAGCATGGCGCACGCAACAACCATTTCTTCGCCTCGGCGGCCGGACGGCTGATCATCGACGGCATCGAGTCCCTGCGTTCGGCGACGTGGAGTTTCCCTTCGTTCAGCCTGGAAAACGTCGCCCAGACCTTATTGGGGGAAGGTAAGTCCATCGACAACCCCTACCAGCGCATGGACGAAATCAACCGCATGTTCGCCGAGGACAAGCCTGCCCTGGCTCGCTATAACCTCAAGGACTGCGAGCTGGTGACGCGTATTTTCGCCAAGACCGAACTGCTCAAGTTCCTGTTGGAGCGAGCCAGCGTCACCGGCCTGCCGGCGGATCGCAGCGGGGGTTCAGTGGCTGCGTTCACGCATTTGTACATGCCGCTGATGCACCGCCAGGGGTTCGTTGCGCCGAATCTTGGTCAACGCCCGCCCCAGGCCAGCCCGGGCGGTTTTGTCATGGACTCTCAGCCGGGGCTCTACGAATCGGTGCTCGTTCTGGACTACAAGAGCCTGTATCCATCGATCATCCGCACCTTTCTCATCGATCCGGTGGGCTTGATCGAAGGCTTGCGTCACCCGGACGACCGCGAGTCGGTACCCGGTTTTCGCGGCGCTCGGTTCTCGCGCACGCGGCATTGCCTGCCGTCCATCGTGGCACGGGTCGCCGAAGGCCGGGAAACCGCCAAGCGTGAGCGCAATGCGCCGCTGTCCCAGGCCCTGAAGATCATCATGAACGCCTTCTACGGCGTGCTCGGTTCCAGTGGCTGTCGCTTCTTCGATCCGCGGCTGGCCTCGTCCATTACCTTGCGCGGCCACCAGATCATGCAGCAGACCCGGCAGTTGATCGAAGCCCGGGGGCATGTGGTGATCTATGGTGACACCGATTCCACGTTCGTCTGGCTGCGCCGTGCCCACGGCGAGGAAGAGGCGGCCGGCATCGGCCGCGAACTGGTGGCGTACGTCAACCAGTGGTGGCGCGAATACGTGCACGAAGAATTTGGGTTGGAGAGCGCCCTGGAGTTGCAGTTCGAAACCCATTTCAAACGCTTCCTGATGCCGACGATCCGGGGTGCCGAAGAGGGCAGCAAGAAGCGTTACGCCGGGCTGGTGACCCGCGACGACGGCAGCGACGAAATTGTCTACAAGGGGCTGGAGGCCGTGCGCACCGACTGGTCGCCGTTGGCCCGGCAATTCCAGCAGGAGTTGTATGAGCGGATCTTCCACCGCAAGCCTTACCAGGACTACGTGCGCGACTACGTGCACCAGACCCTCGCCGGGGCGTTCGATGATCGGCTGATCTACCGCAAGCGCCTGCGCCGGCCCCTGGACGACTACGAGCGCAACGTTCCACCCCATGTGCGGGCGGCGCGGATTGCCGACGAGTTCAACCAGCGCCAGGGCCGTCCACGGCAATACCAGAGCGGCGGCTGGATCAGTTACGTCATCACCGTCGCCGGCCCCGAGCCGCTGGAAACCCGCAGCGCGCCCATCGATTACGACCACTACGTGACCAGGCAGCTGCAACCGGTGGCGGATGCGATCCTGCCGTTCGTGGGGGATGATTTCCTGACCCTGGTGGGTGGGCAGATGGGGTTGTTCTGAGGGACCTTGATCCGACTCAAGACATACGGGGGGAGCTTCTGTGGGAGCGAGCCTGCTCGCGATGACGGCGGAACATTCAGCATCGACGTTGCTTGACCCACCGCCATCGCGAGCAGGCTCGCTCCCACAGGTGTTTCCGCTGGTCAATCATCCTCGTGCAGGCGAATACCCCGCCGGTGAAGCAGATGAGGCACCACCAGCACCAGCAACGTCAGCCCCAGAAACGTGGCCGAAATGGGTTCGGTCAGGAACACCGTCCAGTCGCCCTGGCTGATGGATAACGCGTTGCGCAGCTGTTTCTCCGCCATCGGCCCCAGCAGCATGCCAACGATGACAGGCGCGACGGGAAAATCGAAACGCCGCATCAGCACGCCGGCCCAACCGATCGCCAGCATCAGCATCAGGTCGAACGAGGAATGGCGCATGCCGTACACGCCAATGGAGGCAAACACCAGGATGCCCGCATTGAGGTAGGGCCGTGGGATCTGCAGCAGCTTCACCCAGAGACCCACCAGCGGCAGGTTAAGCACCAGCAGGATCAGGTTGCCGATGTACAGCGATGCCACCAGCGTCCAGACCAACTCACCCGACGTCTGGAACAGCATCGGGCCCGGTTGCAGGTTGTAGTTCTGAAAGGCCGCCAGCAGTATCGCCGCCGTGGCCGAAGTGGGAATGCCAAGGGTCAGCAGCGGTACCAGGGAGCCTGTGGCGCTGGCGTTATTGGCCGCTTCCGGGCCCGCCACGCCTTCGATGGCGCCCTTGCCCCTGCTGGCGGCGAATTCTTCCGGGTGCTTGCTCAACTTGCGCTCGGCCGAATAGGACAGGAAGGTCGGGATCTCGGCGCCACCAGCGGGAATGGAACCAAAGGGAAAGCCGATCATCGTTCCGCGTATCCAGGCGGGAACGGAGCGTTTCCAGTCGGTACGGGTCATCCACAACGAGGTCATCCGATGCCGTCCGGTCGTTTCTTCCCCTTGGTAGAGCAGGCTGTACAACGCCTCGGCCACGGCAAACAAGCCAACCGCCACCAGCACCACTTCAATGCCGTCCACCAACTCGGGCACACTCAGGGTGTAGCGGGCGATGCCCGAGGTGGAGTCCAGGCCGATCAAGCCGATGGTCAAGCCGATGCCCAGGGACGCGAAGCCGCGCAGCATGGACGCGCCCAGGACCGCCGACACCGTGGTGAACGACAGCACCAGGATGGCAAAGTACTCCGCCGGCCCGAATCTGAGGGCCAGCGTCGCGACGAGGGGGGCGAACAGGGTCAGCAAGAGGGTGGCGACCGTGCCGGCCACGAACGAGCCGATGGCAGCCGTCGCCAGGGCAGGCCCAGCGCGGCCGTTGCGGGCCATGAGGTTGCCTTCCAGGGCCGTGATCATCGACGACGACTCGCCCGGCGTATTGAGCAGGATGGAGGTGGTCGAGCCGCCGAACTGGGCGCCGTAATAGATCCCGGCGAACATGATCAAGGCGCCGGTCGGGTCGACCTTGGCGGTGATCGGCAGCAGCAACGCCACCGTCAATGCCGGTCCGATCCCCGGCAACACACCAATGGCGGTGCCGAGCAAACAACCGATGAAGCCCCATAGCAGGTTGATCGGATCCAGCGCCGAAGCAAAACCCGAAGCCAGGTTCAAGAGAATGTCCACTGCATGATCTCCTTCGACCCAAATCAGATCCAGGCATTGATCAGGGGCGGCAAAGCGACCCCCAACCCGGCATTGAACAGCCAGTAGATCGGCAGCGTCAGGGCGATGCCGATGGCGAGATCACGCAGGGGATGGCGGCTGCCGAACCCGCGTGCCGAGCAGGCGAACAGCAGCGCCGCGGCCAATACGAACCCGATGACATTGATGAGCAGGGCGATCGCCACAATGCCGGCGGTTACCCAGGCCGCTCCCGACTTTCCGTTGGCCTGCAGGCTGGAGGCTTGAAGATCCTGCGACAGTTCACGAAAACCGCCTGTCATCGCCTGGTAGCTCAGCACCACGCCCACCCCGGCCAGGAACACGGCCACGGCGCACGGATAGACGTGAGCCCCCAGGATGACGAAACCCATTTCGGGGGGAAAGCGCAAAGCGCCAATCGCAAGGACCAGGCCGATGGCGATCACGCCGACGCCGATGGCCAGTTGGATTGGCACTATTGCGTTCGGGCGGGCCATGTCAGAGCAATCCGACCTTCACCAGCATGGCTCGCAGGCGCGCATGCTCCTCATCGACGAATTTGCCGAACTCGTCACCGGTCAGGATGACCTGGGTCCAGGCGTTGGCCTTGATGTTTTCCTGCCAGACCTTGCTGTGGGTGGCGGCCAGTACGGCGTCGGTGACTTGCTGGCGTTGTTCCGGCGAGAGATTCGCCGCGCCGTAAACGCCACGCCAGTTGCCGATGGTCACGTCATAGCCGCTTTCCTTGAGGGTCGGCGCGTCGATGCCTTCGACACGGTTGGGCGCACCGATGGCCAAAAGGCGGAACTGCTTGGATTGCACATACTTGGCCAGCTCGGCATAGCCCCCGGTGATCACGGTGATGTGTCCACCCAGGGTCGCGGCGACGACTTCGCCGCCCCCGGCATAGGCGACGTAGTTCACCTGATTGACCGGGATGTCCATCTTGCTCGCCAGATCAGCGATGCCGATGTGATCGATCGAACCCTTCGAGCCGCCGCCCCACTTGATACTGGAAGGCTTGGCCTTGAAGTCTTTCAACAGGTCATCCAGGTTTTTGTAGGGCGAATCCTGGCGGACGGCAAGCACGTTGTATTCGGTGAACAGCCGGGCGATGGGGGTCACATCCTTCAAGGTGATCTGCGGTTTGTTCTGCTCCACCGCCGTGACCATGATCGCGCCTACCACCAGCAGTGCGTTGGGATCGCCCTTGGTGCTGTTGGCAAACTGCGCCAGGCCCAACGTACCCCCGGCACCCCCCTTGTTCTCGAACGTAACGGACTTGGCGGCCTCGGCCTCGACCAGTGCCTTGCCCAGGATCCGCGCGGTCTGGTCGTAGCCTCCGCCCACGGAGCCCGGGGCCATGAATTTCACGGTGTCCAGTGCTAGGGCGGGCAGGGCGAGCGTTGTAGCGCCAAGGGCTACGGCGAGGGCGACGCAACGGCTGAAGGGGTGAATTTTCGTGAGCATGAGGTTTCTCCCGCGATTATTGTTTTTGTCGGTACCGGTTGATCCAGCCTAGCAGTGCCGCGGGATTTTGGGAGAGCGAGACAGGCAGGCATCATTCCCTTGACGGCTAAGAAGCCCCCAACAACCTGGAGGACTCACGAGACCGGCACGTACAGGTCTGACTTGATGTTGCTCATCGACACCAGCGTCTTGAACCGCTTGACGTTGTTGCTTTCGAAAAACAGTTCGCGGGTCAACTGCGTGTACTGCTCCATGTTTTTCACCAGCATGATCAGCAGGAAATCGCATTCGCCCGCCACGTAATAGCACTGCTGGACTTGAGGGCAGGCAAGGAAGGTGCGCTTCATGGCGTCCAGCAGGTCGAGGCGTTCGTTTTCGACTTCAACTTCAGTAATGACGGTCAAGGTATAGCCCAGGGCAGCCGGGTCGACACGGGCGACGGTCCCAAGCACGACACCTTCGGCACTCAGTTTCTTCAGTCGCCGGTTCACGGCAGCCGAAGACAGGTTTATCCGGTCTCCAAGATCCTGCTGGGAAGTGGTGGCGTCACGCTGGACGGCGTCCAGCAGGGCAAGGTCGAAAGAATCCAGGCTCATGAAAGGTCTACTCGAAAGTTCAGTTTGCACAATCCCTTGTGGGAGCGAGCCTGCTCGCGATAGCGGTAGGGCAGCTTGAATCGATGTTGAATATGCCGACGCCATCGCGAGCAGAGCTCGCTCCAACAGGGGTATTGGCGTGATCGCTTGTGATAACGCAATAAAAGTTCATCTTTATCGCGAAAATCAAGATTTTCATGCATCTGAGGGGAATAGAATTTCTCCACACCAGACACCCCTTGGAGAATCTGATGAACGAGCTGCGACTCAACGGCACCCTCATGCTTCAGCAGATTCAAACCCTCGGTCAGTTGGGGGCCGACGCGGAAAACGGCGGGCGTACTCGAATCGCGCTCACCGATGCCGATAAGGCCGGGCGCGATCGGGTGCAGGGATGGATGCGTGAGCTGGGGCTGGATATCCAGATCGACCGGATCGGCAATCTGTTCGGCACGTTGCGCTCGGCGAGCGAACAGGGCGACCAGCGTCCGCTGATGATGGGTTCGCACATCGACACGGTGACCAATGCCGGTGCGCTGGACGGCTGTTACGGTGTACTTGCCGGGTTGGCCGTCATTCGTGCTTTTCGCGAGGCGGGTGTGTTTCCCGGACGCTCCATCACGGTCGGTGCTTTCACCAACGAGGAAGGCGTGCGCTACCAGCCCGATATGATGGGTTCGCTGGTCTATGCGGGCGGGCTGTCGGTCGAGGCAGCGCTCGACACCATCGGCACCGACGGTTCGCGTCTTGGGGATGAACTCGAACGCATCGGCTACGCCGGCACCCTGGAACCGGGCGCGATTGTCCCTCATGAATATATTGAGCTGCACATTGAGCAGGGGCCGATCCTGGAAGCCGAGGACACCTTGATCGGTGTCGTCGAAAACCTCCAGGGCATCTCTTGGCAACAGGTGGAAGTGAAGGGCAATGCCAACCATGCGGGCACCACGCCCACGCACCTGCGACACGATGCCGGCCTGGTCGCCAGTTCTATTGTGGTTGAACTGCGTCGAATCGCGGTGGAGACCGGGACCACCCTGGCCACTGTCGGCTGCATGAAGTTCGAACCGAATGTCATCAACGTGATTCCCCGCAAGGCGACCTTCACCGTCGACCTGCGCGATCCCGACGAGGCAAAGCTGGTCGCTGCCGAAAACCGGTTGTCCAGGTACCTCGGTCATATCGCCGAGCAGCAGGGCGTCAACATCTCGACCGAACAGCTGGTACGTTTCCAGCCGGTGATCTTCAACGCCACGCTGGCCGACGAAATCGAAGCCAGCGCCAAGCGCTTCGGGTTCAGTCACCGTCGGATGACCTCCGGTGCGGGGCATGACGCGCAGATGATCGCCCGCATCGCACCGGCCGCGATGATCTTTGTCCCCAGCCGTGGCGGGATCAGCCATAACCCCCGCGAGCACACCGACGACGATCAGTTGATCAAGGGCGCGCAGGTGCAGCTCGATGTCGTCGTGCGACGTCTCAACGCCGCCTGATACCTGAAACGTTTTTGCCTGTCCGTTGGTTTCAACACCGACGGCACGGGTTTGCTATTGCCTGTTCATTGGAGATTCCCATGTTCTTCGCTAATCCCAAGGCCACTCGCCAACCGTATCCCGAAGCCCTGCGCACAATCATGAGTGTCGAAAAAGCCAACGAGAGCCGGCAGTGGCTTGCGCAATGGTCGCGTCTGAATGCCTCGGCAACGCCCCTGTACGAACTGCCCGACCTGGCGGCGGAACTTGGGGTCGCGCAGATCCTGCTCAAGGACGAGTCGCAGCGTTCGGTCCTGGGCAGCTTCAAGGCACTGGGTGCGCCCATCGCCCTGGTGCGTTTGATCCTGCGGACCTTCCCTGAGCAGCGCTTCTTGCCCCGCGATCTGCTGGAAGGCAAGCATGCCGATGCGTTGGCAGGCTTCACCGTGATCAGCGCCACGGATGGCAACCACGGCAGGGCGCTGGCCGCGGCGGCCCAGAGTATCGGTTGCCAGTGTCACATCGTCCTGCACGCGAACGTCAGTATCGAGCGCGAAGAGGCCATTGCGGCCTATGGCGCCACGATCGTGCGCATCACCGGCAACTATGACGAGTCGGTGGAGGCCGCCGCCGCGCTGGCCGCCGCCCATGACTGGATCGTGGTCTCCGACACGTCCTACGAAGGGTACGAAGTGATTCCGCGGGATGTCATGCAGGGTTACGGCACGATCTCGGCTGAAGTGCTTGAAGCGTTGCAGGCTGATGCGCCAGTTACCCACGTGTTCCTACAGGGCGGCGTCGGTGGCCTCGCTGCAGGTATCGCCAGTTATCTGTGGGAGCAATACGGCGAGCGGCGGCCAGTATTCGTCGTGGTGGAGCCGAAGCAGGCTGACTGCCTGTATCAGAGCGCGGTCGAGGGGCGGGCCGCCAAAGCGACCGGCTCGGTCGACTCGGTGATGGCGGGCCTGGCCTGTGGCGAGACGTCCCCGCTGGCCTGGCGTTTTCTTGAGCCCTGTGTCGATTTCTTCATGACCATCGAGGACGACGAAGCCGTGACCGCCATGCGCCGCCTGGCGGCGGGCAGTGCCCGTGACATTCCACTGGTAGCGGGAGAGTCGGGTGTGGCAGGCCTCGCCGGCCTGATGCATGTGATCGCGGCGCAAGGCGTTGCGGCCGACCTGGGTATCGACACCGATTCCCGAGTCCTGGTGGTGAACACCGAAGGTGCCACCGCGCCGGGTGTGTATGCCGAACTGTTGGGCGAAAGCGCTGTTGTCGTGCAGCAGCGGCAGGAGGCCTGGACAACCGCTGTCGGTGAAAATTGAAACCCGGTGGGAACAAAGCTTGCTCGCGATGATGGCAGTCCATTCAGACTGACCGCTATCGCGAGCAAGCTTTGCCCACAGGCTGCTTATTCGTCCTAGTTGCCTGACTGACTCACACCATCGCCAGCCGCTGCTTACCCTGGGGCTGCGGGAAGATCAGGTCGAGGGCGGCGAGGTCCTGGGGGGCGAGCTTGAGATTCGCCGCTTCGGCGTTCAAGCGTACGTGTTCCGGTTGTACGGCTTTGGGGATGGCGATGACGTTGTCCTGGCGCAGCAACCAGGCCAGGGCGATCTGCGCCGGCGTCGCGCCGTGTCTTTCGGCGATCTGGCGCAGGGTGTGATCCTTGAGCAGGTGTCCACCTTGACCGACCGGGCAGTAGGCCATGATCGGCAGGGATCGTTGCTGACACCAGGGCAGCAGGTCGTATTCGATGCCACGCTCCTGCAGGTTGTACAGCACCTGATTGGTGGCGCAGGCAGGGGAGGCCAGTTCTTCAAGGTCGGCGACATCGAAGTTCGAGACGCCCCAGCGACTGATCTTGCCCTCTTCGCGCAGACGTTCGAAGGCCTCGACGGTTTCTTCCAGTGGGTATTGGCCGCGCCAATGCAGCAAGTAGAGGTCGATGTAGTCGGTGTCCAGTCGCCGCAGGCTACGTTCGCAGGCTTGCGGGATGCCCTTGCGGCTGGCGTTGTGGGGGTAGACCTTGCTCACCAGGAACACCTGATCCCGCAGGCCGGTGATCGCTTCGCCGACCACTGCCTCGGCACCGCCCTCGGCGTACATCTCCGCCGTGTCGATCAGGGTCATGCCCAGTTCGATGCCCAGGCGCAGGGCCGCGACTTCTTTTTTGTGCTGGGATGGCTCTTCCCCGATACGCCAAGTGCCCTGGCCGATCACCGGTACGGACATGCCTGCCAATTCGAGAGTGTTCATGCCTGCCTCCTGTGTGCTTGAACATCAAACGTGTTGCAGCAGGATAGACCAAGTGTTCGATATCCGATCCTCTGTTCTGTGGGAGCGAGCCCGCTCGCGATAACGGTGGGTCAGTTGGCGATGATGTTGCCTGTGACGCCGCCATCGCGAGCAGGCTCGCTCCCACAGGGTGACGGCTTGCGCCGGACGATGCGGGAGCGATCAGGTTTACTTCGCCGAGAACTTCAACACCATGGTCTGGGTATAGGTCTGGCCTGGATCAAGCCGTGTGGAAGGGAACGCCGGCTGGTTTGGCGAGTCGGGAAAGTGTTGGGTTTCCAGGGTAAACGCGCCCCAGTGCGGGTAGGTCTTGCCTTGCTTGCCCTTGACCGTGCCATCGAGGAAGTTGCTGGTGTAGAACTGCACGCCAGGCTCCGTCGTGAAGAGCTCCAAACGCCGTCCCGACTGCGGGTCGTAGACATCGGCGGCCGGTTTGCTCACGTCACCCTTGGCATCGAGGACCCAGTTGAAATCGAAACCACCCTGTTTCGGTTCGGCGAACTTGAGTTGGGGATGGTCAGCCTTGATATGGGTGCCGATGGCGGTCGGTTTGGTGAAGTCCATCGGGGTGCCCGCCACGGGCGCCAGTTCCCCGGTGGGGATCAGCTTGCCGGTGACCGGCGTGTAGCGGGCGGCATGCAAGGTCGCCACCTGTTTCAGGATGTCGCCATTTCCGGCACCGGCGAGGTTGAAGTAGCTGTGGTTGGTCAGGTTCAGCACCGTAGGCTTGTCGGTGGTGGCCTTGTACTCAATGCGTAACTCGTTCTGTTCGTTGAGGCTGTAGGTGACGTCGGTTTTCAGTGCACCGGGAAAGCCCATCTCGCCATCGGCTGACAGGTAGGTCAGGGTCACGCCCACCGAGTCCTTGCCGTCATGGGGTACGGCCTTCCATACACGTTTGTCGAAGCCTTGCGGTCCGCCGTGCAGGGAGTTGCCATGGTCGTTCTGCGGTACCTGGTAACGCTTGCCGTCCAGCTCGAATGCGCCGTCGGCCAAGCGATTGCCGAAGCGGCCGATGGTGGCGCCGAAATACACGTTGCCGTTCTTTTGATAACCCTGGACATCATCGAAACCGAGCACCACGTCGGCGGTCTTGCCCTGTTTGTCCGGCACGATCAGCGACTGGAGTATCCCGCCGTAAGTAATGACGGTGGCCTCCATGCCGTGACTGTTACGCAGGACATATTTCTCCACTGGCGTGCCGTCGTCGGTCTTGCCGAACGCGCCGTGTTCATTGGTCAGGCCGGCGGCCTGGGAGGCGGGGGTGGCGATCATCAGAGACACTCCGAGGGCCGTGAGCAACTGTCTGGATTCAAGCATGGTGTGACCTTCCTGTGGTTTTGTTGTTGTTTTGAACGCGCGTCGAGTCCGTTACTGGTCGGACAGCGTTGAAGGTTTTTCTGTTCAGTAGTCTTTCTATTTGAATGGGGAGAAACGATTTATAGCTATAAATCGAGAATTTTCAATTAAAAAGTCAGACTAATTCAGTGGCGCGAATCACGTCCCGGTGTGAGGCCCATCGCCGGGCACTGCACTTTTATGATTTTTGCCGCTCTATCCATGGCCAGGAAGCGGCGAGCCCCACCGCCTCCCCCTGCTCAGATCGAGAGTCGATGGCCGATGTTTTTTATCCCTTGAGGGAATTACGACGTTGCGGTCCGATGCTACCGGCCGTGGTCCTCATGCTGCTCAGTGGCGGTTGCACTCATCAGCAGGGCCAGGACATGGTCACGCAGTTCAGTAACACCAAGCCCCAGGAGTTTCTGCAGACCAGTGTCGACCGCATGGCCACGCTGTCCATGCATGACAACCTGCAGAGCCTTTATCTGCTGATGAACAAGCTGTACCTGCGCAATCCCGAAGAGCTGCGCAAGTCGGGTTTCCTCGATGCACGCAGTGCTGAAAAGCAGGTGCGTATGGCGATCGAGCAACAGCAGCCTCTGCCGACCCTGGGTGGAAAAAAGGACCTTGCAGCGCTGAGCTATGCCATGAGCCCGGAATTTCTCGGCGACCGGGTGGGTGCCTTTATCTACGCCATCGGCAGCATGCTGGTCACGGCCCATGGCAACCGGCTCGAGTTCTACATGACCGACACCATCGACCCACGCTTTGTCAGCAACGCGGCGCGCAATATCGAGAAGGCCACCTGGCTGCTAAGCCAGCGACAGGATAAGGACGGCAAGTTATTGCTGTTCTCCAATGAGATTTCGGAGGAGGGCAGTAACCTTAGCTTCGCCGTCGAGTTCGGCAAAATCGTTGCGCGATTGGACCTGCTGACGCAGATGCTGGATGAGCGTTACCGGCGAATCGGGTTGAACTACGCCCAGAGCCTGCTGTTTCTCAACTTCTTGCCTGTGCAATAGCTTAAAGCCGAAAAGCATAAAGATAGATCACAATGATATAGGGGCGTTATAAGAAAAATCGCTATGCTCGCGGCCAGTTTTTTCCTTGCGGTTGCGCTGAGACGGGTTTGATGGATTTCGGTAATGTCGGTTTAGTCGTAGCGGGCCTGGTGGTCGGTTTCATCGTCGGAATGACCGGCGTCGGCGGTGGTTCGTTGATGACCCCCATTCTGTTGTGGTTCGGCATCAATCCTGCAACGGCGGTAGGAACGGATCTGCTGTATGCGGCTATTACCAAGTCCGGTGGTGTCCTGGTTCACGCCAGGAACCGCAATATCGATTGGGCTATCACGGGTTGGTTGACGTTGGGCAGCGTGCCGGCGGTCGGGCTGACGCTGTGGTTTCTCAGCAGCCTGCACAGTTCGCCCGACGCCATGAACGCGGTGATCAAGCAGGCCCTGGGGTTCGTGCTGTTTGCCACGGCACTGGCGATCCTGTTCAAGAAACGCCTCCTGCAATTCGCCCACGATCGCGCCGGCGGACACTACAACCCCACGGGTTCGCGACTCAACCTGCTGACCGTAGTCACCGGCCTGGTGTTGGGGACGATGGTTGCATTGACGTCCATCGGCGCCGGCGCCCTGGGCACCGTCGCCTTGTTCATCCTCTATCCGTTTCTGCTGACCAAGCGCCTGGTGGGGACGGAAATCGCCCACGCCGTGCCACTGACCCTGGTTGCCGGCCTGGGCCACGCCAGCATGGGCAACATGGACTGGCACATCCTTGGCTTCCTGTTGGTCGGCTCGTTGCCGGGTATCTACCTGGGCAGTCACTTGTCGGGCCGCATCTCCGATGACCTGCTGCGTCCGTGCCTGGCGGTGATGCTGGCGATGATCGGGTTCAAGTTAGCGTTCTGAACTCATCCTGGCCCCCTGTGGGAGCGAGGCATGGCTGACTCCCGCCCCCTCGCGCCCCGGTTGCGCAATGAACCTGCTGGCCTAAGCTTCAAGGCAGACAGGCGCTGTATCGGGCGACTCTCTCACGGAACATTCGCCGCCCTGTGCAATCAGTACAGCGTGAATATCAAAAGGAGAGGCGCATGCTCATTCGGTCATTGACCTTCGCTACCTTGCTGGCCGTCGCCGGCCCCTTGTTCGCCGCCGATGGCGACTCCCCTTTGTTGGCGGAGGCAGGCAAGTCCCGCCCGTTGATCGTCATCGCCCCCAGTACTGTCGACCCGACCTGGGTCAGCCTGAAAAAGGCCCTGGAGGAACCAGCGGGCAAGCAAGGCTTTTCCGAACGCAACATGGTGCTTTTCACCGTGCTCAACACGATAGGGCAGCGAGACGGCAAAGACCTGGACCCGCAGAGCACCATGGCGTTGATCCGTTCACTCAAATTGGGTGCCGGTGCCCAGACCAAGATCATCCTGGTGGGCAAGGACGGGGAAAAGAAGCTTGAACATTCCGGGGCAATTGCACTGAAAGACATTTTCGACACCGTCGATAAATTGCCGGCAGCCGAAAAAGAAGCCACTCCTCCAGCCCCGCCACCCGCGCCGGAACCCGCACCGACCAAGGATGCGAAGGGCACCAAGCCCGGCAAGGCGGGCAAACCCGCGAAATCGACGGAGACACCGAAGCCGTTGGATGACTGAGCTAATGGGAGCAGGCTTGCTCCCACTTTGCTCTTACTTTTCCGCCAACGCCGTCAGGATCCGGTGCGCCACTTTCACCCGTTCCTCGATCGGGTAGTTTTTGTTCGCCAGTAGCACGATGCCCATGTTCTGCGCCGGCACGAACGCCACGTAGGCGCCAAACCCGCCCGTCGACCCGGTCTTGTTGATCCAGGCATTGTCCGGCGCCGGGCGAGGTGGATCGAGGGGGACTGCTTTCTGTGGCGTGAGCGCCATCTGTGGCGAGTTGCCGGCCAGCAGCGCTTCCAGGCTGATCGGGTAAGGGTAGAACTCCCAGCCCAGCCCCTGGGTCATTCCGCCGACCTGGTAGAACCCGGTGTGCGTGGTGGCGATGGCCTGGCGCAGGTTGGCGTCCAGTTTTTCAGGATGCAGGTTGGCCTCGACAAAACGAATCAGGTCCGACGAACTTGTTTTCACGCCATAGGCCTCGGCATCCAATGCGCCGGGACCGACCCGGACGGGTTTACCGTCCTTGGCATAGCCTTGGGCATATCGGCTCGACTGCTCCGACGGCACATGCAGATAACTGTGCTTGAGACCCAGCCCCGGCATCACCACGTTTTCCATTGCCTCGTCGAACGGCCGATCCAGGCTGCGGGCCGCCAGGTAGCCGAACAGGCCGATACTCGGATTCGAGTAGAGGCGCTGGGTGCCGGTCGGGTAGAGCGGTTTCCAGGCCTTGAAATAATCGAACATCCGCTGCGGGTGGTCGGCCTCATCGGGGAACTGCAACGGCAGCCCACCGGGGGTATAGGTGGCGAGATTGAGCAGGGGAATGCTGTCCAGGGCGCTGCCTTGCAGCTCGGGAGCATAACGGCCGGCCGGGTCCGAGAGGGAGAGCTTGCCCTGGGCCAGGGCATAGGCGCCGAGGGTGGCGGTGAAAGTCTTGCTGACCGAGCCGATCTCGAAGAGGGTCTGCTCGGTGACAGGTTTTTTCGTATCCTTCGACGCGACACCGTAGTTGAAATAGCGGGATTGGCCGTCCACCGTGACCGCGACGGCCATGCCAGCGATGTCCTGTTGTTTCATCAAGGGCCGGATCGCCGCGTCGACCGTGTCCTCGATACGGTCCTGGGCAAAGCCCTGCGGCATTCCACACAGCAGGACGAAAGCACCTGCGAGTAGCGATTTGGCAATGTACATGTCTGACCGTTCTCCGTGGATCGACGGGTTCAAGCGCACTCTGCATCTGCGCATGTGCATCAAGTGACTTTCGGCGCCTGAGTGCACCGAGGGGTGGTCAATCTAGGCACTTTTCAATGAGCAGGCAACGGGAGGTCATTCACGCCAAGCCTGGTTCCGAGTCCTCCGACGGTGTTGCCAGAGAGTTCCTACGCCGGGTAGGAGTCGGCCCGGGCGTATCGGGCATCGTACGGCAGTCACCACAAACCTGCGGCCGGCGGGTAAACTCTCGTTCTTTCCAGAGGAGATCACATGAGTTACTACCAGCCCGGCATTCTCGCCACCCCTGTTCCGCCTCAGGCCCGTCATTTGTTTTTCGCCCTGGAATCGGTCGAGGCGCTGCCGGCTGCGATCGATAGATTGTCGCTGCAACTGGACGGTCGCGCGGTGATCGGCTTTGGGGAATCGCTGGTTCAGGCGCTGGGTGCGCACATTGAAGGCCTGCGGGCATTCCCTGCCCTGGCCGGCGTGGGCGTTGATAACCCGTCGACCCAGCACGCACTGTGGTGCTGGCTGCACGGCGAAGACCGTGGCGAACTGCTGCACCGTAGCCGCGCCATCGAGGCGGCGCTGGCGCCGGCGTTGCGCCTGGTGCAGATGAATGAAACCTTCCGCCACATGACCGGCCACGACCTGACGGGCTACGAAGACGGCACCGAAAACCCCCACGACGAAGCCGCCATCGCCGCAGCCCTGGCCCAGGGGATCGACGGGCTTCGCGGAGGCAGCTTCGCCGCGATCCAGCAGTGGCAGCACGATCTGGACGGGTTTGCTGCGATGCAGCCCCATGAGCGCGACAACATCATGGGCCGGCGCCTGAGCGACAACGAAGAACTCGACGATGCACCGGAGTCGGCTCACGTAAAACGCACCGCCCAGGAAAGTTTCGCCCCGCAGGCCTTCGTCGTGCGCCGCTCCATGCCATGGATCGAAGGCGACCGTGCCGGCCTGATGTTCCTGGCCTTCGGCTTCTCCCTCGACGCGTTCGAAGCCCAACTGCGGCGCATGAGCGGCCTGGAGGACGGCATCACCGATGGGCTGTATCGCATGAGCCGGCCGATCACCGGCGGTTACTACTGGTGCCCGCCACTGCTGGACGGACGGCTGGATCTGCGAGCCCTGGCCCGTTAAGCGCAGCGGTGTGTGCAAAGCGCGGCGTGAACGCTATTCTTGGCCCGGACGTCTATCCGGGGAACGGGAGAAGCAATCGTGGATAAAGTCATCGTCATCACCGGGGGCGGCCGAGGCATCGGAGCCGCCACGGCGCTGCTGGCTGCCGAACAGGGGTATCGGATCTGCATCAACTACCAGTCCGATGAGAACGCCGCGCATGACGTGCTCGAACAGGTCCGCGCCAAGGGCGCCCAGGCGATCGCCGTGCGGGCCGACGTCAGCATCGAGGACGAGGTGGTCGGCCTGTTCCACCGGGTGGACGCTGAGCTGGGGCGCGTGACGGCCCTGGTGAACAATGCCGGGACGGTGGCCCACAAGTCCCGGCTCGACGAAATGTCCGAATTCCGCATCCTGAAAATCATGAAGACCAATGTGCTGGGCCCGATTCTCTGCGCCAAGCATGCGGTGTTGCGCATGTCGCCCAGGCATGGCGGGCAGGGCGGCAGCATCGTCAATGTCTCGTCGGTGGCCGCGCGCCTGGGTTCGCCGAACGAATACGTCGACTATGCCGCGTCCAAGGGCGCACTGGACACGTTCACGGTCGGTCTGTCCAAGGAAGTGGCCGGTGAAGGTATCCGCGTCAATGCGGTGCGTCCGGGTTACATCTACACCGATTTCCACGCCTTGAGTGGCGATCCGGACCGGGTCAGCAAGCTGGAATCGGCCATCCCCATGGCCCGGGGCGGTCGTCCGGATGAAGTGGCCGAAGCGATTATCTGGTTGTTGTCGGACAAGGCTTCGTATGCCACAGGAACATTTGTGGATCTGGGTGGGGGGCGCTGAGCCGGGTTATCTGTGCCGGCCTCATCGCGAGCAGGCTCGCTCCCACATTTGGATCGTTTCGACCATGAGTCTGCGGCTGCACGCGGTCCAGTGTGGGAGCGAGCCTGTTCGCGATGAGGCCTGCACAGGCAACCCCCAAATCAGAACGACCGAATAATCCGCCCCAACGTCTCCATGGCCTTCTCCGACGCTTCTGTCCACGGGCTGCCATAGTTCAACCGGATGCAGTTCCTGAACCGTCGGGTCGGTGAAAAGATCGGGCCTGGCGCGATGCTGATGCCCTGGGCGAGGGCCATCTGGAACAGTTTCAGCGAGTCCATCTGCTCCGGCAATTCCAGCCACAGGAAATAGCCGCCCGCCGGCTGGCTGACACGGGTCTGGGCCGGGAAGTGGCGGGCGATGGCGGCGAGCATCGCGCTCTGCTGTTCTTCCAGGGCGTAGCGCAGTTTGCGCAGGTGCCGGTCATAGCCACCGTGTTGCAAATAGTCGGCAATGGCGGCCTGGGCGGGCATCGAGGCGCACAGGGACGTCATGAGCTTCAATCGCTCGATCTTCCGGGCATAGCGACCGGCGGCGACCCAGCCGATGCGGTAGCCCGGTGCCAGACTCTTGGAGAACGAACCGCAGTGCATCACCAGCCCTTCGGTGTCGAAGGCCTTGGCCGGTTTCGGCGCCTGCTGGCCATAGTAGAGTTCGGCGTAGACATCGTCCTCGATCAGCGGTACCTGATGACGGCGCAGCAGGGCCACCAATGCCTGTTTCCGCTCTTCGGGCAGGGTTGCGCCCATGGGGTTCTGGAAACTGGTCATGCACCAGCAGGCCTTGATCGGATGGCGCTCCAGCGTCTGTTCCAATACATCCAGGTCGATACCGTCGCGCGGGTGCACGGGAATTTCCACGGCCTTGAGCTTGAGTCGTTCCAACACTTGCAGACTGGCGTAGAACGCCGGCGCCTCGATCGCCACCAGATCGCCGGGCTCGGTCACGGCTTGCAGGCACAGGTTCAGGGCTTCAAGGGCGCCGTTGGTGACCAGCAGTTCCTCCATGGGCAACATCAGCCCGCCGACCATGTAGCGCAGGGCGATCTGCCGACGCAACTGCGGGTTGCCCGGCGACATGTCCGTGACCACCACCCGCGGGTCCATGTCTCGTGTGGCGCTGGACAACGAGCGGGACAAGCGTTGCAGGGGGAACAGCGTCGGGCTGGGAAACGCCGAACCAAAGGGGACGGTCGCGGGGTCCTTGATCGACTCCAGCACCGAAAACACCAGCTCGCTGACGTCGACTTTGGTGGATTCATGCACCTGGCTGCTGATCACCGGCTCGGAAAACGGACTCGGTGCATGGTGGTTGACGAAGTAGCCGGAGCGCGGCCGGGCCCGGATCAGCCCGCGTCGTTCCAGCAGGTAGTAGGCCTGGAACACCGTGGAAGGACTGACGCCATAGGTCTGGCTGGCGTAACGCACCGACGGCACCCGCTGCCCCGGCCCCAGCATGCCGGAGCGGATCAGTTCTGCGATGTCGTCGGCGAATTTCTCGTAGCGTTTCATGGCGGGTCCGGTCTCAAAATACATGGGTTGCATTCTCTCAACCTGTGGGAGCGAGCTTGCTCGCGATGGCGGCTGTACCTTCAGCATTGATGCAGGCTGACCCTCCGCTATCGCGAGCAAGCTCGCTCCCACAGTGTTTTGCATCTCCACAGGTGCTTCGCATCTTAAAGCGTCACCGATTCATCGGCGCCACAAAACGGCTCTTGGCCACGCTGTAGATCTCGGGTTCGTCACTGTCGACCACCTTGAAAGTCATCTCCTGCGAGCCGCTGCGGGGCCGTTCGCTGAGCATTGCCACCGACACCGGGACATCGACGATCTCCCCCGGCGCCAGGCTCAGTTGCGTCTTGCCCTGCAGGACGAAGCCATCGCCTTCCACCAGGGATACGCGATAATCCTGGCGCTGCTGGGTCTTGTTGATGATCTTCAGGCTGTAGATGTTCTCGATCAGGCCCTGGCTGTTTTCGCGGAACAGGCCGCGGTCCTTGCTGACGTCCAGCGAAACCATGGGCCGCTCCACGAGCGCCACCACCAGCGCCGCGATCATCACCAGCAGCACGGCGGTGTAGCCGATCAGCCGGGGCCGCAGCAGATGCGTCTTGCCCCCTTGCAACTGATGCTCGGAGGTGTATTTGATCAAGCCACGGGCGTAGCCCATCTTGTCCATGATCGAATCGCAGGCGTCGATGCACGCCGCGCAACCGATGCATTCCATCTGCAGGCCGTCGCGGATGTCGATGCCGGTGGGGCAGACCTGCACGCACATCTGGCAGTCGATGCAATCGCCCAGGCCGATATTGGCCGGGTTCACCTCGCGTTTGCGCGGGCCCCGGATCTCGCCACGGGCGGCGTCATAGGAAATGGTCAGCGTGTCCTTGTCGAACATCACGCTCTGGAACCGTGCGTAGGGGCACATGTGCATGCACACCGCCTCACGCAGCCAGCCGGCGTTGAGGTAGGTCGCGCCGGTGAAGAACAGCACCCAGAACAGGCTGATACCGGCTATTTGCAACGTCAGCAACGCTTCGGCCAACGGCCGGATCGGGGTGAAATAGCCGACGAAGGTGAGGCCGGTGAGCAGGCTGATGCCCAGCCACAGTGTGTGCTTGGCTGAGCGGCGCAGCAGCTTGTTCAGGCTCCAGGGCGCGGCTTGCAGCTTGATCCGCTGGTTACGATCGCCTTCGGTGATTTTTTCACACCACATGAAGATCCAGGTCCAACTGCTTTGCGGACAGGTGTAGCCGCACCACACCCGACCGGCGAACACGGTGATCGCAAACAGGCCGAAGGCGGCGATGATCAACAGTCCCGACAGCAGGATGAAGTCCTGGGGCCAGAAGGTCGCGCCGAAGATGTGGAACTTGCTTTCCGACAGATCCCAGAGCACCGCCTGGCGCCCGCCCCAGTTCAACCATACCGTGCCGAAGAACAGCAGGAACAGAAAACCGGCACCGCTCATGCGCAGGGTGCGGAACAGACCGGTGAAGCTGCGGGTGTGGATCAGGTTATCGGTGGTCCTGGCCGTTGACTTGCGCGGCGAAGGTTCGAAGGTCTGTATCAACTGGACGGGGATTCTATCGCTCATGGTCGGTGCTCATCAGCCGCTATCTGGCTGGCGCACTATGACCATGGAACTGTTTTCATAACAGACTCAGGTATCTCGATAAAAACCGTATCAGATGCGCTGGAGCCCAAGCCCTGCGACACTTTGATGCACCTGGCAAGACCGAACACCGCGATAGCGAGGGAACCGATTCCGTTGCTACCGCAGTGTTCGGCAACTTCAGATCACCGAGTCACTGTCCGTAGCCTTGAGGTTGCGACGTCCATCGGTCGCACCGGCGACGGTCAGCGCGTCGGCTTCGGCTTCGGTGATGTAGATCCGTTCACCGTTGAGCTCCACGGCCGACATGGCTTTGTCGGCGTCGGTGATGATCGTCAGCTCATTGGCCTGGCACTGTATCGGGCCGTTCAGCGTGTCGAACTGATAGGTATTGTCGACGATGCTCATGGTCATGATGCTGCTCCTTTGTGGGGTGATAAGCGTTAGGCGTCGCCCCAAAGTCAGGGTTCGCCATGTCGGATCAGCGGTCGGCCGCACCTCTGGCGCCGCTTGCGGTCCATCGTTTATCGGCTGCAAGAGGAGGCTGTATGGAAACGTGGTGGCATCAAGTCTGGATCACCCTGCAATCCGAATTCGCCGACATTGGCGACACGCAACAGATGACACGGGTCACCGTGCGCCTGGTCATGGCCGCGTTGCTTGGCGGGATCCTGGGCTTCGAACGTGAACACAAGGGCAAGGCCGCCGGCGTGCGGACCCACATGCTGGTGGCGCTGGGCGCGGCCTTGTTTGTGCTGGTGCCGCAGATGTCCGGCTCAGAGGCCGATGCCATGAGCCGGGTGATCCAGGGGGTCGTCGCGGGGATCGGCTTTCTTGGCGCGGGCACTATCCTGAAAAACAATGACGGTGATGAAAGCCACGTAAAAGGCCTGACCACCGCCGCCGGTCTGTGGATGACCGCCGCGATCGGGGTGGCTGCCGGGCTCGGTCGGGAAGCGACGGCGGTGCTCAGTACGATTCTGGCGCTGGTGATTTTCAGCGTGATGCCGGTGATCGTCCGGGCGTTGGAGAAGGAGGATAAGCCGTGACTTGCCAGGTCAAGTCATATTTGTGGGAGCGGGCTTGCTCGCGAAAGCGGTGTGTCAGTGGATACTTCAGTGGCAGGCAGGTCGTTTTCGCGAGCAAGCTCGCTCCCACAGGTTTTTTGTAGCCCAGGTCGATTTGTCAAACCCGCTCCGGCGGCTTCTCGTTCGGTGGATCCCCCAACGGCGGCTGTGGATCCAGCGGGGGATCGTTTTCCGGAATGGGCTCCGGGTCGGGGCCTGGAGGCGGCAGGGTGGGGTCGTCGATGTTGGGGTCAGGGGTTTCGGCCGGGATGGGGATATTCATCGGGACGGGTCTCCGTGAGGCACATGGCGTGAGTCGTGCTTATGCTTGTTGACCATGTCGGGCCGGCTTTGATCCCGAGTGCATCGAGGCAAATCGCGCTGAACTTTTGGTCGCCGGTCCGGTTCGGAGTTTAAGTGAGTTTTTTCAGGGATCTTCTTTCAAGGACTGCTGGGCCTTACTGCCACAACGTCCATGGGGCGTAAAAGGAGCGATGCTCGATGACTGCTGAACACCCGACTGACTTGGCGTACAACCCGCACTTGCCGCTGTCCCACGCCTTGTTGCTGCCGCGTATTGCAATTGAAAACACCATGCCTGTGATCGATGGCGGGCAGTTTGCCGCCAAGGCTGTGGCGGGGCAGGACGTGACGGTGACCAGCAAGGTGTTTGCCGATGGTCACGATAAATTGGCCGTGCGGATCCGCTGGCGGGCGCTGGACGATGAAGTCTGGAACAGCGAGGTCATGACCGACCTGGGCAACAACAGCTGGCGAGGCCAGTTCAACGTACCCGCGCAGGGCCGTTATGTGTTTTGCATCGAGGCCTGGTTCGACCAGTTCGCCAGCTTTCGTTATGAGCTGGAAAAGAAATACGGCGCCGGCGTGCCCATCAGCCTGGAATTGCAGGAAGGGCGCAACCATGTGCAACTGGCCGCCGAGCGCAGCGACGGCGAGTTGAGCGAGCAACTGGCCGCGTTGCACCATGAACTCTCGGGCCTGCTGCCGGAGGAGCAGGTGGCGCTGTTCCTGGCGCCACGCAGCGCCGATCTCATGTCGTTGGCCGACCACCGGCCCTACCTGAGCATCAGTCCCGAATACCCGCTGGATGTGGAGCGCAAGGAGGCAGAGTTTGCCAGCTGGTATGAGCTGTTTCCCCGCTCGATAACCGACGATCCCAACCGTCACGGCACATTCAATGACGTGCATTCGCGCCTGCCCATGATCCGTGACATGGGTTTCGACGTGCTGTATTTCCCGCCGATCCATCCCATCGGTCGCAGCTTCCGCAAGGGGCCGAACAATTCCCTGACCGCCGGGCCCGACGATCCGGGCAGCCCGTATGCCATTGGCAGCGAGGAGGGCGGTCACGAGGCGATCCATCCACAATTGGGCACGCTGGAGGACTTCCGGCGCCTGGTGGCGGCTGCCGCGGATCATGGTCTGGAGATTGCCCTGGACTTCGCCATCCAGTGTTCCCAGGATCACCCTTGGCTCAAGCAGCATCCGGGCTGGTTCAGCTGGCGGCCGGACGGCACGATCAAGTACGCCGAGAACCCGCCGAAGAAATACCAGGATATCGTCAACGTCGATTTCTATGCGGCCGATGCCATCCCCAGCCTGTGGATGGAGCTGCGGGACATCGTGGTGGGCTGGGTCAAAGAAGGCGTGAAGATGTTCCGCGTCGACAACCCGCACACCAAGCCGCTGCCGTTCTGGCAATGGATGATCGCTGATGTGAGGGCGCAGTACCCCGAAGTGATTTTTCTCGCTGAAGCCTTCACCACGCCGGCGATGATGGCGCGGCTGGGCAAGGTCGGTTATTCCCAGAGCTACACCTATTTCACCTGGCGCAACACCAAGGCCGAGCTGGCCACCTACTTCACCGAGCTCAACCAATCGCCCCTGCGCGAGTGCTACCGGCCGAACTTTTTCGTCAACACCCCCGACATCAACCCGGCCTTTCTCCACGAGTCGGGACGCCCGGGCTTTCTGATTCGCGCGGCGCTGGCGACCATGGGCTCGGGTTTGTGGGGCATGTACTCGGGGTTCGAATTGTGCGAATCGGCGCCGGTACCGGGCAAGGAGGAGTACCTCGACTCGGAAAAATACGAGATCCGTCCAAGGGACTTCACTGCGCCGGGCAACATCATTGCCGAGATCGCCCAGCTCAACCGTATCCGTCGGCAGAACCCGGCGCTGCACACTCATCTGGGCCTGAAAATCTATAACGCCTGGAACGACAACATTCTGTTTTTCGGCAAGCGCACGCCCGACGGCAGCAATTTTGTCCTGGTGGCGGTGAGCCTGGACCCGCACAACCCCCAGGAAGCGAATTTCGAGTTGCCCCTTTGGGAAATGGGCTTGCCGGACGACGCCCAGACCCAGGGCGAGGATTTGATGAATGGACACCGCTGGACCTGGTACGGCAAGTACCAGTTCATGCGGATCGACCCAGCCTACCAGCCATTCGGGATCTGGCGGATCAGCGCGGCGTAAGGCTGTGTAACGAGAGATGCCAGCGGGAGCCTTTGTGAAGAGAGGATGTATCCCCTCGCCACAAATGAGCCCTTGTGTCCCAACGGCCTTATTGAATTCATCAGGAGTTGCAAATGGCGAAAAAACCGCGGTCCGCCACGTTCATCAAGGATCCGCTCTGGTACAAGGATGCGGTGATCTACCAGGTCCACGTCAAATCGTATTTCGATTCCAACAACGACGGCATCGGCGATTTTCCTGGCCTGATCGAGAAACTGGATTACATCGCCGACCTGGGCGTCAACACCATCTGGTTGCTGCCGTTCTACCCATCACCCCGGCGCGACGATGGCTACGACATCGCCGAATACCGTGGTGTCAGCCCGGACTACGGCACCATGGCCGATGCCCGGCGCTTCATTGCCGAAGCCCACAAGCGCAACCTGCGGGTCATCACCGAGCTGGTCATCAACCACACCTCGGATCAGCATCCGTGGTTCCAGCGGGCCCGCAAGGCCAAGCGGGGCTCGGCGGCGCGGGATTTCTACGTCTGGTCCGATGACGATCACAAGTATGACGGCACGCGGATCATTTTCCTCGATACCGAGAAATCCAACTGGACCTGGGACCCGGTGGCCGGCCAGTACTTCTGGCACCGCTTCTATTCCCAC
The DNA here is from genome assembly GCF_022342325.2 of Pseudomonas sp. AF32. Classification (NCBI taxonomy): domain Bacteria; kingdom Pseudomonadati; phylum Pseudomonadota; class Gammaproteobacteria; order Pseudomonadales; family Pseudomonadaceae; genus Pseudomonas; species Pseudomonas sp. AF32. Next base: position 91,794 of record NZ_RQJK02000021.1, read on the forward strand.
CAGCCCGATCTGAACTTCGACAACCCGCAGGTCATCAAGGCCGTGTTGTCGGTGATGCGCTACTGGCTGGACATGGGCATCGACGGCCTGCGCCTGGACGCGATCCCGTATCTGATCGAGCGTGACGGCACCAACAACGAGAACCTGCCCGAGACCCACGATGTCCTCAAGTTGATCCGCGCCGAGATCGACGCCAACTACCCGGACCGCATGCTGCTGGCCGAGGCCAACCAATGGCCGGAAGACACCCAGTTGTACTTTGGCGATGTCGATGCCCAGGGCCTCAATGGCGACGAATGCCACATGGCGTTCCACTTTCCGTTGATGCCGCGCATGTACATGGCGCTGGCCCAGGAAGACCGTTTCCCCATCACCGATATCCTGCGCCAGACCCCGGAAATTCCCGCCAACTGCCAATGGGCGATCTTCTTGCGCAACCACGATGAGTTGACCCTGGAGATGGTCACCGACAAGGAGCGCGACTACCTGTGGAACTACTACGCCGCCGACCGGCGGGCGCGGATCAATCTGGGGATTCGTCGACGCCTGGCGCCGTTGATGGAGCGCGACCGTCGCCGCGTCGAACTGCTCAACAGCCTCTTGCTGTCGATGCCTGGCACGCCGACCTTGTACTACGGTGACGAGATCGGCATGGGCGACAACATCTACCTGGGCGACCGCGATGGCGTACGCACGCCAATGCAATGGTCGATCGACCGCAACGGCGGCTTCTCCCGGGCCGACCCGGCCAGCCTGGTGCTGCCGCCGATCATGGACCCGCTGTACGGCTACCAGTCGGTCAACGTCGAGACCCAGTCCGGCGATCCGCATTCGCTGCTCAACTGGACCCGACGGATGCTGGCGGTGCGCAAGCAATCCAAGGCGTTCGGTCGTGGCACCTTGAAGATGCTGTCGCCGAGCAATCGCCGGATTCTGGCCTATACCCGCGAATACACCGGGCCCGACGGCAAGCACGAAATCATCCTGTGCGTGGCCAACGTGTCCCGTAGCGCCCAGGCCGCCGAGCTGGATTTATCCGCGTATGCCGGCATGGTCCCGGTGGAGATGCTGGGAGGCAACGCCTTCCCGCCTATTGGCCAGCTGAATTTCCTGCTGACCCTGGCACCGTACGGTTTCTATTGGTTTGCCCTGGCGGCGGAAAACCAGATGCCGAGCTGGCATGTGGAACCGGCCCAGAGCCTGCCGGACTTCACCACGCTGGTGCTGAAAAAACGCCTGGAAGAATTGCTCGAAGCCCCGGCGCGCACCACGTTGGAGCAAACCATCCTGCCGAGCTGGTTGCAGAACCGGCGCTGGTTCGCCGGCAAGGACAGTGCCATCGAAAAAGTCGACATCGTCTATGGCGTGCGCTTTGGTGAGCCACAGCATCCGGTGCTGCTCAGTGAAATCGACGTGACCAGCGCCGGGCAGACGCTGCGCTATCAATTGCCGTTCGGCCTGCTGGCCGAGGATCAGGTGGGGGCGGCGTTGCCACAGCAACTGGCGCTGTCGCGGGTTCGTCGGGGGCGTCAGGTGGGGCTGATCACCGATGCGTTCAGCCTGGAAACCTTCGTACGGTCCGTGCTGCAAAACATGCAGGCCGGTACGGTGCTGCCCTGCACGGACGGTGAGCTGCGTTTCGAACCCACCGAAGGGCTGGCTGCGCTGAACCTTGGGGACGTGCCGGAGGTGCGTTACCTGTCCGCCGAGCAGTCCAACAGCTCGGTGGTGGTGGGCGGCAGCCTCGTCCTCAAGCTGATCCGCAAGGTCGCGTCCGGCGTGCATCCGGAGCTGGAGATGAGCGCGTACCTGACGGCGGCGGGCTTCAGCAATATCTCGCCGCTGCTGGGGGCGGTGATTCGCCGCGACGCCCAGGGCGAGGATGCGTTGCTGATGATTGCCCAGGGCTACCTGAGCAATCAGGGTGACGCCTGGGAATGGACCCAGAACAACCTGGAGCGGGCCTTGCGCGACGAGTTGGCCGATGCCGTGTCCGAGCAGGAGCAGCATTACAACGCCCTGGGCGAACTGAAGGATTTTGCCGGCATGCTCGGTCAACGCCTGGGGGAAATGCACCAGGTACTGGCCCAGGCCACCGACAATCCGGACTTCGCTGCGCAGAAAACCACTGCCAAGGATGCCCAGGCCATCGGCAAGGACGTGGCCGCCCAAGTGGAAAATGCCCTGCGCCTGCTTAAACAGCACCAGGATCAATTGAACCCTACGGACCAGGCGATGGTCGCACGCTTGCTGGAACACAGGAAAACCGTTCTGGCTCATGTACAGGAACTGGCCGGCAAGGCTGCCGGTGGCTTGCGCATCCGCGTCCATGGCGATTTGCATCTGGGGCAAGTGCTGGTCATCAAGGGCGACGCCTACCTGATCGACTTCGAAGGCGAGCCGGCGCGGCCGTTGCATGAGCGGCGGGGCAAGCACAGCCCGTACAAGGACGTCAGCGGCGTGCTGCGCTCTTTCGACTATGCGGCGGCCATGGCGATTCACTTGCACACCGTCGACAGCACGGCCGATGCCGACGCGGCCCGGCAACGGGTAGCCAATCGTTATCTGACAGAGGCTCGCCAGGCATTTGTCCAGGCATATCGGCTGGCGGCAGCTAGTCTTGCCCATGAGTGGAAGGATGCTGAAGGCGAAGACGCCGCGCTGGCGTTGTTCGGCCTGGAGAAGGCGGCCTATGAAGTGGCCTATGAAGCCGAGAATCGCCCCGCCTGGCTGCCCGTGCCGTTGCACGGTCTGTACGGGCTGTTGAGTGGGCTAAAACCCTTTTCCGACTTAGCCGGACCGATTTAGTGGAGAGAATCATGAGTGTCTCGAACAAGGATCCACAGGGGCAGGCCAAGGAGTCATTGCTGCCGTCCCTGCGTGACATCGACGCGTTGGTGCGCGCCGAACACCACGACCCGTTTTCCATACTGGGACCTCACAGCGATGGTGCTGGCGGACAGTTTATCCGGGCTTACCTGCCCGGTGCCCTGAGCGTGCAGGTCGTCGCCCGTGATGGCGGTGAAGAACTGGGTGAACTGCAACTGACCGAAACGCCGGGTCTGTTCGTGGGCCATTTCGACCGCGCCCAGGCCTACCTGTTGCGCACTCGCTGGGCCGGAGGCGAGCAACTGGCCGAAGACCCTTACAGCTTCGGGCCGCTATTGGGGGAGATGGACCTTTATCTGTTCGCGGAAGGCAATCACCGCGACCTCAGTTCCTGTCTCGGTGCACAACTGACCACCGTCGATGGTATCGAAGGCGTGCGCTTTGCCGTCTGGGCGCCAAATGCGCGACGGGTCTCGGTGGTGGGGGATTTCAACGTCTGGGACGGACGTCGCCATCCGATGCGCATCCGTTATCCGTCGGGCGTCTGGGAGTTGTTCATCCCCCGCCTGGGCGCCGGGGAAGCCTACAAATACGAAATTCTCGGCGCCCACGGCATCCTGCCCCTCAAGGCGGATCCGGTGGCGCTGGCCAGCCAGATGCCACCCGATACCGCTTCGAAAGTGGCCACGCCGTTGAAGATCGAGTGGCAGGACGACGAATGGATGCAGCATCGACGCGAGCGCCAGCTACCCGGCGCGCCGTTGTCGATCTACGAACTGCACGCCGGCTCCTGGCAATGCGAAATCGACGAGGCAGGGGAGGTGTCTCGCCAATACAACTGGCATGAACTGGCCGAGCGGTTGATCCCCTACGTCAAGGAGCTGGGCTTCACCCATGTCGAGTTGATGCCGATCATGGAGCACCCGTTTGGTGGCTCGTGGGGGTATCAACCGCTGTCGCAGTTCGCCCCGACGGCGCGTTACGGTTCGCCGGATGACTTTGCCGCATTCGTCAACGCCTGCCACCAGGCCGGCATCGGTGTGATCCTCGACTGGGTGCCGGCGCATTTCCCCACCGATACCCACGGCCTGGCCCAGTTCGATGGCACCGCGCTCTATGAATATGGCAATCCACTGGAAGGCTTCCACCAGGATTGGGACACCCTGATCTATAACCTGGGCCGTACCGAAGTCCATGGCTTCATGCTGGCTTCGGCGCTGCACTGGCTGAAGCATTTCCACGTGGACGGCCTACGGGTGGATGCCGTGGCGTCGATGCTGTATCGCGATTATTCGCGCAAGGCCGGCGAGTGGGTGCCCAACCGCCACGGCGGACGCGAGAACCTGGAAGCCATCGATTTCTTGCGGCATCTCAACGATGTGGTGGCGCTGGAAGCACCCGGTGCCCTGGTCATCGCCGAAGAGTCCACCGCCTGGCCCGGCGTCAGCCAGAGCACGCAACAGGGCGGCCTGGGCTTCGCTTACAAATGGAACATGGGCTGGATGCACGACTCGCTGCATTACATCCAGCAGGATCCGGTGTACCGCGCCCACCATCACAACGAACTGAGTTTCGGCCTGGTGTACGCCTGGTCCGAGCGGTTCGTCCTGCCGATCTCCCATGACGAAGTGGTCCACGGCAAACGCTCGTTGATCGACAAGATGCCCGGCGACCGTTGGCAGAAATTCGCCAACCTGCGGGCGTATCTCAGTTTCATGTGGGGCCATCCGGGCAAGAAGTTGCTGTTCATGGGCTGTGAGTTCGGCCAGTGGCGCGAATGGAACCACGACCAGCAATTGGACTGGTACCTGACGCAATACGCCGAGCACCGTGGGGTGCAGAAGCTGGTCAGCGATTTGAACCGCCTCTACCGCGAGGAGCCGGCGCTGCATGACCAGGACGATGCGCCGCAAGGCTTCCAGTGGTTGATTGGCGACGATGCGATGAACAGCGTCTATGCGTGGCTGCGCTGGAGCAAGGAGGGGCGGCCGGTATTGGTGGTCGCCAACTTCACGCCCGTGCCGCGCGAGCGCTATCGGGTCGGCGTACCGTTCGCCGGACGCTGGGTGGAATTGCTCAACAGCGACGCCGACACTTACGCCGGTTCCAACTATGGCAACGGTGGCGGCGCCTCCGCCGAGGAAGTGCCCAGCCATGGCCAGGCGCTGTCGCTGGAACTGAACCTGCCGCCGTTGGCGGTGTTGATCTTGCGGCCGGAGGGTTAGTTGCCGATGGCTGTGGTGGTCCTGAATCAGGATCACCACAGGTCCCATGTGGGAGCGGGCTTGCTCGCGAAGAGGGCCTGACAGCCACTGTCAATGTCGACTGTCACACCGCTTTCGCGAGCAAGCCCGCTCCCACAGGGGGGGCGCAGGAGGCCGGTGGCCGCTTCAGCGCACCAGGCACGGCTGTTTGTTATTGAACGTCCAGCCTGGAATCAGGTACTGCATCGCCACCGAATCGTCCCTTGCCCCCAGGCCCATGCCTTTGTACAGCTCATGGGCCTTGGCCAGTTGATCCGTGTCCAGCTCGATTCCCAATCCCGGTTTTTTTGGCACTTGCACGCAACCGCCCTGGATCTGCAAAGGCGCCTTGGTCAGGCGCTGGCCGTCCTGCCAGATCCAGTGGGTATCGATGGCGGTGATGTCGCCCGGCGCGGCGGCGGCCACGTGGGTGAACATTGCCAGGGAAATATCGAAGTGATTATTGGAATGAGAGCCCCAGGTCAGGCCCCATTCGTTGCACATCTGCGCGACACGAACCGAGCCCTGCAGGGTCCAGAAGTGGGGATCGGCCAGGGGAATGTCCACCGACTGCAAGGTGACCGCATGGCCCATCTCGCGCCAGTCGGTGGCGATCATGTTGGTGGCGGTTTTCAGTCCGGTGGCGCGACGGAACTCGGCCATGACTTCACGGCCCGAATAGCCGTTCTCGGCACCGCAAGGGTCTTCCGCATAAGCGAGGACCTTATGCTGGTCACGGCACAAGCGGATCGCTTCCTTGAGTGACCACGCACCGTTCGGGTCCAGCGTGATGCGGGCCTGGGGAAAGCGTTCGGCCAGGGCAGTGACAGCCTCGATCTCTTCATCCCCCTTGAGCACGCCGCCCTTGAGCTTGAAATCCTGGAAGCCGTAACGCGCATGCGCCGCTTCGGCCAGGCGCACCACGGCGTCGGCATCCATGGCTTTTTCGTGACGGAGCCGGAACCAGTCATTGTCGGCATCCGGCTCACTGCGGTAAGGCAGGTCGGTCTGCTGACGATCGCCCACATAGAACAGATAGCCGAGCATCTTCACTTCGTCGCGTTGCTGGCCCTGGCCCAGCAAGGCTGCGACCGGTACGTCCAGGTGCTGGCCCAGCAGGTCCAGTAGCGCTGCTTCCAGGCCGGTGACGGCATGGATGGTGATGCGCAGGTCGAATGTCTGCAAACCACGGCCACCCGCATCGCGGTCGGCGAACGCCTGGCGAACGCTGTTGAGAATCTTCTGGTACGTACCGATGGGATTGCCGACCACCAACGCGCGAGCATCTTCCAGCGTCTGGCGGATGCGTTCGCCACCGGGCACCTCGCCCACGCCGGTGCGGCCGGCGTTGTCCTTGAGAATCACGACATTGCGGGTGAAGAACGGGCCATGGGCGCCGCTGAGGTTCAGCAGCATGCCGTCATGGCCGGCCACTGGCACGACTTGCATGCTGGTGATGATCGGGGCTTTGCTGGCTTCTTGTGGACTCATGTGCACTTATCCTTGAACGAATCGAATGTCAGACGTGGCTGGCCGCAGTGTCGGCCGGCGTCGTTGCAGATTTGGGCTTGGGTGTATTGCGTGCTGCGAAGACGATGATCGCGGCGATGATCGAAGTGGTTGCCAGGCCGTAGAGGCCGCCCTGGATCGAACCGGTGTGCTGCTCCAGCAGGCCGAATGTGGTCGGTGCGACGAACCCACCGAGGTTGCCCACGGAGTTGATCAGTGCAATCACGCCAGCAGCGATCCGTGCGTCCAGGTAAGCCTGGGGAATCGGCCAGAACAGCGACGAGGCCGATTTGAACCCGAGTGCCGCGAAGCAGATGGCGACGAACGCGAAGATCGGCCCGCCCGTAGTGGACATGAACATCCCGGCCGCTGCGATCAGCAGGGCTGTGGCCACCCAGGCCTGTTGGAATTTCCATTTGGCGGACACCGAAGCGAAGGCGTACATGCCAACGATGGACAGCAGCCAGGGGATGGAGTTGAACATCCCGACCTGGAGGTCGCTGAGTTCGCCCATCTTCTTGATGATGCTCGGCAGCCAGAACGTGGCGGCGTAGATCGTCAATTGAATGAAGAAGTAGATCAGGCAGAACAGGATGATCTGACGATCCTTGAGCAACTGGCCGATGGACAGTTTGATCGGCGTGGCCGCTTCGCGTGCCCGCTGTTCATCGTCGATGGCCTTGACCAGGGCGTCCTGCTCATCGCGGTTGAGCCATTTGGCATCGTGAGGCTTGGAGTCCAGCCAGAACCAGACGAAGGCGCACAGGCACACCGAGAACATCCCTTCGATGAAATACATCCACTGCCAGCCGTGCATGCCCAGGCCGTTGATCTGCAACAGCAACCCGGACAACGGACCGGAGATCAGCGAGGCGATGGCCGAGCCGCTGAGGAAAATGGCGATGGCCTTGCCGCGCTCAGCGCCGGGTAACCAGCGGGTGAAGTAATAGATCACGCCAGGGAAGAAACCGGCCTCGGCCACGCCCAGTAGAAAGCGCAGGATGTAGAAGTGGGTTTCGTTCTGGATGAAAGCCATGGCTGCCGCCACCAGGCCCCAGGTGAGCATGATGCGAGTCAGCCAGATACGGGCGCCGATTCGTTGCAGAAGGATGTTGGACGGGACTTCGAACAGCGCATAGCCAATGAAGAACAGGCCGGCGCCAAAGCCGTAGGCCGCGGCACCGATCCCGAGGTCGTGCTCCATGTGCGTGCGCACGAAGCCGATGTTCACTCGGTCGATGTAGTTGACGATAAACATGATGACGAACAGCGGCAGGATGTGGCGCTTGACCTTGGCAATGGCCGACAGCAGCACCGGATCCGCGCCGGCATTCGCCTGGAGGCTGGATGTGTTCACTGGTATTTCTCCCACTCGTTATTTTTATGCGGGGCATCGCACAAAACGTGTCGATGTTGATAGACATCATACAACTTGATTTTTTTCGATGACAAGCGCTTTTTGATCACGAATGGATCGGACGGTTGAAGTTTTTATACCTTTGTTTGCTGGGTATTGTGGCGATTTTTAAATTTATAGTGGGTGCCGCAGGAGGTGGATGGCTGCTACGTGCGGCGTCAATAAGGCCACTAAAAACGCCCGTTGATGAGTGTTGTCATACAAGTTGGCGCATAAGGGATGCTTACTCCAGTGGGCGCTGGTGATAGGATCTCAGGCCTGTATCCGAGGAATTCTGGTGATGCCGCAAGACACCGACGCGCCCCTGCGCAAACGTACCCATAACCTGGCCCATGAGTTGGTGGCAAAGCTCAGCCAGAGCATCTTGTTGGGTCAGTTGAAACCGGGGCAGAAGCTGCCATCGGAAGGTGCCATCGTGCAGGAGCATGGCGTCAGCCGCACGGTGGTGCGCGAGGCCATTTCCAAACTGCAGGCTTCAGGGCTGGTGGAAACCCGGCATGGCATCGGCACCTTCGTGCTGGAGCAAACCGGCGAGCCGGGGCTGCGCCTCAATGTCGATACGGCGGCTGGCGTGCGGGGGATCCTGGAACTGCGCCTGGGCCTGGAAACCCAGGCGGCGGCCCTGGCGGCCCAGCGTCGCAGTGAACGCCAGTTGCAGCAAATGCGCCAGGCGCTGGATGACTACCAGCGGCTGCTCAGCAACAACGACAGTTGTGTGGAAGCCGACCGGCGCTTTCACCTGCTGATCGCCGAGGCGACAGACAACACCTGTTTTGTGGAAATCATGCAGCACTTGGGCAGTGCAATGATTCCGAGGACCCGAGTGAACATGGCAGAGCGCGGCCAGGCGGATCTGGGAAAACTGGCGCAGTTGGCCAACCTGGAACACGAAGCCATTTTCAATGCCATCAAGCGCCAGGACCCCGACGCGGCCCGCGCCGCGATGTGGTTGCACCTGACCAACAGCCGCGACCGGTTTGGTGCCAGGTCCTGACGGCGCATCATCGTCTGGGGCATCGCTATCGCGAGCAGGCTCGCTCCCACATTGATTTGCGGTGTCCTGTCATTTTGTGTCCACCCGAGATCCTTGTGGGAGCGAGCCTGCTCGCGATGGGGCCGGCAAGTTCTCGGATAAAAACAACAGGCAAAAAAAACCGGCGCAACCCAAGTTGCGCCGGCGCTGTTGCCGATGACCGTGCGGCTATTCGTGGGGCCGCACGGCCACCGTTGAACCCGGTCCTGTCAGGCGCGTTCCAGCGCCAGGGCCACGCCCTGGCCGCCACCGATGCACAGGGTAGCGAGGCCTTTTTTGGCGTCGCGCTTGATCATCTCATGCAGCAATGACACCAACACCCGGCAACCGGAAGCCCCAATCGGATGGCCCAGGGCAATGGCGCCGCCGTTGACGTTGACCTTGTCCATGTCCCACTTCAGTTCCTTCGCCACCGCCAATGACTGGGCGGCGAAGGCTTCGTTGGCTTCGATCAGGTCCAGCTGGTCCAGCGACCAACCAGCCTTGTCCAGGCAGCGGCGAGTGGCCGAGACCGGTCCGATGCCCATGATGGCCGGGTCGACGCCGGCGTTGGCGTAGGCACTGATTTTCGCCAGCACGGGCAGGCCCAACGCCTTGGCTTTTTCCGCGCTCATCAGTACAACGGCGGCTGCGCCGTCATTGAGCGAAGACGCATTACCGGCGGTCACGCTGCCATCTTTCTTGAAGGCAGGCTTGAGCTTGGCCAGGGATTCGGCGGTGGTGCCGGCCCGAGGCTGTTCGTCGATGGCGAATGCCACGGGATCGCCCTTGCGCTGGGGGATCAGGATCGGTGTGATCTCATCGGCGAAGCGACCGCCTTCGATGGCAGCAACGGCCTTTTGCTGGGAGGCGGCGGCAAAGGCATCCTGCTCTTCGCGACTGATGCCGTACTTGTCCACCAGATTCTCGGCGGTGATGCCCATGTGGTAATCGTTGAAGGCATCCCACAGGCCATCGGTGATCATGCTGTCGATCATCTTCGCGTGGCCCATGCGCAGGCCGGTGCGCGCAGCCGGCAGTACGTAGGGGGCCAGGCTCATGTTTTCCATGCCGCCGGCGATGATGACGTCGGCGTCGCCGCAGCGGATCGCCTGGGCACCGAGGTGCAACGCCTTGAGACCCGAGCCGCAGACCTTGTTCAGGGTCAGCGCCGGGACGGCGTGGGGCAGGCCGGCGAGGATCGATGCCTGCCGGGCCGGATTCTGCCCTGAGCCGGCGGTCAGTACCTGGCCGAGGATGACTTCATCGACCTGCTCGCCGGACAGCCCGGTCTGCTCCAGCAGGCGACGGATCACTGCTGCCCCGAGCTCCGGCGCGGGGATGGAAGCCAGCGAACCCTGGAAACTGCCGATAGCGGTACGGGTAGCGGCGACAATCACGACTTCTTGCATCGAATCTCTCCTCACTGGGCAGCGAACTGCATTTCAGGGACGTGGTCTGGCACGATCAGTTTGCCGGCGGTCTTGGCGACGATTTCCTCGACGCTGACGCCCGGGGCGCGTTCCTTGAGGATGAAGGCTCCGTCCTGGATTTCCAGGTAAGCCAGGTCCGTCAGTACACGCTTGATGCAACCGGCACCGGTCAGCGGCAGGCTGCAACGTGGCAGCAGTTTCGACTCGCCGTCCTTGGACGCGTGGGTCATGGTGACGATGATGTTTTCGGCTCCGGCCACCAGATCCATGGCGCCGCCCATGCCCTTGACCAGCTTACCGGGAATCATCCACGAGGCAATGTTGCCTTGCACGTCCACCTCGAACGCGCCGAGCACGGTCAGGTCGATGTGGCCGCCGCGGATCATGGCGAACGATTCGGCCGAAGAGAAGATCGAAGCGCCGATACGCGCGGTGACGGTCTGCTTGCCGGCGTTGATCATGTCGGCATCGACTTCGGCTTCGGTCGGGAACGCGCCCATGCCGAGCAAGCCGTTTTCCGACTGCAGCATGACTTCCATGCCTTCGGGGATGTAGTTGGCGACCAGGGTGGGGATGCCGATGCCCAGGTTCACGTAGTAGCCGTCCTGCAGTTCGCGGGCGACGCGTTGAGCCATTTGTTCGCGGGAAAGTGCCATGGTGTTATTCCTTCATTCGGGCCGGGGGCAGGGGATCACTTGCGTACGGTGCGTTGTTCGATGCGCTTTTCGAACGTGCCGCAGATGATCCGGTCGACGTAGATGCCAGGGGTATGGATCTGTGTCGGGTCCAGTTCGCCGGGCTCGACGATTTCCTCGACTTCCACCACGGTGATCTTGCCCGCCGTTGCGGCCAGCGGGTTGAAGTTCTGAGCGGTATGGCGATAGACCACGTTGCCGAAATGGTCGGCTTTCCAGCCTTTGACGATGGCGAAATCGCCGGTAATGGACTCTTCCATCAGGTATTGGCGACCGTGGAATTCACGGGTTTCCTTGCCTTCGGCCACGGGGGTGCCGACGCCGGTTGCGGTGAAGAAAGCCGGGATGCCCGCGCCACCGGCGCGCATTTTCTCGGCGAGGGTGCCTTGGGGCGTGAGCTGGACTTCGATTTCGCCACTGAGCAATTGCTGCTCGAAGAGCGCGTTTTCACCCACGTAGGACGCGATCACCTTGCGAATCTGCCGGTCTTCCAGCAGCACCCCAAGGCCGAAACCGTCGACGCCGCAGTTGTTGGAAACCACGGTAAGGTCGCGAATGCCCTTGCGCTTGATCTCGGCGATCAGGTTCTCCGGAATGCCGCACAGGCCGAAGCCGCCGGCGATGACGGTCATGCCGTCCTTCAAGCCTTCCAGCGCTTCTTCATAAGAGCTCACGCGTTTGTCGAAACCTGCCATAGACACCTCTTTTATTCTTGATGGGGTCGCAATGAAAGGCAGTGTTGCGCCAAGTCATATATTTGTTAAGTTGATTTTTAAGGTAGATTAATTTGTAAAACTCAATAATTGAATGGGAGCTCGGCGCCAATGACGCTCAAACAGATCCGCGCCTTTCTCGCCGTGGCGCAGAGCCTGAGTTTTGCCGTGGCCGGCGAGCGGTTGCATTTGTCCCAATCCGCCCTGAGCCTGACCATCAAGGCGTTGGAGGAGGGCCTGGGTGGCCGCCTGTTCAGCCGCAACACCCGCAACGTGGCACTGACCCCCGAAGGCGAATCCTTGTTGCCGCTGGCACGACGATTGATTGCCGACTGGGATAACGCCGAGGATGAAATGCGTCAGCGCTTCACCCTCCAGCGAGGCCGCGTGACGCTGGCGGCGATGCCGTCGTTTGCCGGTAACCTGCTGCCCCCGATCCTGAAGACTTTCCGCGTCCGCTATCCGAACGTCAACGTCACCGTCAACGACGTGATCAACGAACAGGTATTGGAGATGGTGCGTGATCGCCACGTCGAACTGGGCGTTGCGTTCGAGCCGATGCAGGGCTCGTCCCTGGCGTTCACGCCGTTGTACCTGGACCGTTTCGTCGCGGTGGTGCCGTTGGATTCTCCTCTGGCCCAGCGCAGCGAAGTCCAGTGGCAAACCTTACTTGAACAACCGTTCATCACCCTGCAACGACCCTCCACCGTGCGGGTGATGCTGGAAGAACATCTACAGGCCCGTGGCATGAAACTGCCGGTGGAGTTCGAAAGCCACCAGTTGGCGACGGTCGGGCGCATGGTCGCCAGCGGACTGGGAGTGAGCGCGGTGCCAGCGCTGTGTGTCGGGCAGATGCATGAGTTGGGAGCGCGTTGCATCACCCTCAGCGATCCGGTGGTCGAGCGGGCCATTGGCGTGTTGACCAAGCCGGGGCATGAGTTATCAGCGGCGGCGCAGGCGTTGTTCGACACATTCAGGGATCAGCAGTTGGGCGTACAACTCACCAGAGGCTGAGCACCGTCTCCCACAGGGGATCTGCGGTGATCATCAGGTTCGGCGCTCGGCGAGCAACGGCAACACCTGCTCACAGGACACTTCGACCTTGAGATCCAACAAGTCATCTGCCCGGGTCTTGCCCTGGTTGATCGCCAGCAGCGGTTTGCCCTGCTCCTTGATGGCCCGGCACAAGCGAAACGCCGACCAGGCCATCAGTGATGACCCCACCACCAGCAGACCGTCCGCCGACTCGACGGCTTGGGTCGCGCGGGTGGCGGTGGAGGCGGCGACGTTTTCGCCGAAAAACACCACGTCGGGCTTCAGGCGATCACCCTCGCAATGAGGGCAGCGGGGCACCTGGAAGCGTGCTTCGAATGCCGGGTCCAGCAGGGTATCGCCGTCGGGCGCCTGGGTTGCGTCGACGCCGGCCAGATAAGGGTTTTCAGCCTCCATCAGTTTCTGGATCTGCTGGCGTTCGCTGCGCTGGTTGCAATCCAGGCATAACACACGGTGCAGGCTGCCATGGAGTTCGATCACGTCCCGGCTGCCGGCCCGGTCATGCAGGGTGTCGACGTTCTGGGTGATCAGGTGGCTGATGCGTCGTTGTGCCTGCAACACCGCCAACGCTTCATGAGCCGCATTCGGTCGGGCCTGTTGCAGGCGCGGCCAGCCGAGCATTGCCCGAGCCCAGTAGCGCCGTCTCGCTTCGGGCCTGGCGAGGAATTCCTGGTACATCATGGGTTGCCGACCCCGTCGCACGCCTTCGCTGTCCCGGTAGTCGGGAATGCCGGAGGGGGTGCTGATCCCCGCGCCGGTGAGCACCAGGAAACGGCGTCCGGTCATTTGCGCCTGCAACTGATCGATCGGTTCGAGGTGCAGATCGTCGGGCATCTGTGTTCTCCGTTGTCCTGGAGTGTTTGAGATTAGCATTGGGTTTGGCCAGCGGTCGCTCATGGCGCCTTTCGTCGCCCTGCACCAACGTTGCTTCAAACTTTCTCCCTGCCCGGAACATCCACCTCTATGTGCGGTACTTCAGAACTGTCGCGCTGTCGTGCAGTGCGACCACGGGTAAGGAGAAGCAAATGGCAACGCCTAAAGAGAACCTGCTGGACTGGCTCAACGACGCCCATGCCATGGAGCAGCAAGCGGAGAAAATGCTCAAAGCCCAGGCCGAGCGGCTGGAGCATTATCCAGTACTCAAAGCCCGGATCGAAGAGCACATCCAGGAAACCCTCGGCCAACAGAAATTGGTGGAACAGTGTATCCAGCGCCTGGGCGGCAGCACTTCGATGCTCAAGGACATGGCTGGCAAGCTCATGGCTTTCGGCCAGGCTGTGGGCGGCATGACGATGAGCGATGAGGTGGTCAAGGGCGCCATGAGCGGTTACGTGTTCGAGAACCTGGAAATTGCCTCCTACACGGTGCTGATCGAAGCGGCGAAAGTGGCCGGCGACGTCGAAACGCAGCGGGCCTGCGAACAGATCCTGCCGCAGGAAATCGCCATGGCCGATTGGCTGCGCGACCATCTGCCGGAAATTACCCAAGCGTTCCTCGAACGTTCGGCAAATCCGCATACCGAAGCCAAGCGCTGAGGTCACCAAAGCGCTCGGCCGTGTCCGGTCGCTCCCTGAACTTGCCAGGAAGAGGAGAGATATGAAGCAGACCACCGGTGAGGTGCGGGCCATCAATCGACAGAGCGCGATGGCGGGGGTGTACGTCACGGAAGAGGACGGTCACACCGTGCTTGAACTGCGTTCGGCCCAGGACATCGATATCGGCGACATTCTCGAATGGGACAGCGGCGATGCCCTGGGCACCCAGCCCTATCGCAATTTGACCAAGGGCTGGAGCGCAGAGGTGTATGTGGTCAAGCACGGCGTTGCGGCCGCCAACCTGGAAGTCCAGTTGCTGGTGGGATCTTGAATGGGGTCATGAAGCGTACCCAGGAGAAGGAGTATGAGCGAATCGAAATTGAAATGTGGCTGTCCCGATTGCCAATGCGAGGTCGACCCGCAACGGGTGTTCAATCACGACGGTGAGGCGTATTGCTGCCAGGCCTGTGCGGAACAACACCCCAACGGCGAGCCTTGCCCATCGCCCGATTGCCACTGTGAGCGCAGCGGCAAGGTCGATGAGCGGAACATCACCAATAACCAACTGGACGATGCGCTGGAGGAAACGTTTCCGGCCAGCGATCCGATTTCTCCCTGAGCATTTTTTATCCGGGTATCGGCGACAGGGTATCCGGACACCGCAAGCCGGTCAGTGCGGTGGTGCAGGACAACACCGGCAGCCCGCGAGTTTTGGCTTCCTGGAACGGCGCGAGGCCAGGGTGACGAGACCGGTGCAATGGGGTGCCGGCGCCGCCCGACCTTTGGCAGACGGCGTGGAAAGACACGCACTGTTTTAATTCGGCGGACAGTGTCTGAAAGTTTAAGCCTGTTTATCGAAGTCCGTTTGTTTAATAGGGTGCGCTTATGCCGCGCGTTATTAAATAAAGTGAACTCGATGGCGTCGACCGTTCGTCGCTGCTTGCGACAGTCAATTAAAACCTTGGTCAGCGCAAGCTTTCCGAATAAGACGAGCCAACTGGTTCGCTAACAGCAACTAACGAGGTGAATGAAATGGCTAACACAGGCAATAACAACCCTGGCAATTTCGCTAACGATCGTGAGAAGGCATCGGAAGCCGGCAAAAAAGGCGGCCAGGCGTCGGGCGGCAACTTTGCCAATGATCCGGAACGCGCAGCCGAGGCTGGGCGCAAAGGTGGGCAAGCTTCGGGCGGCAATTTCGCCAACGACCCCGAGCGCGCCGCAGAAGCCGGCCGTAAGGGCGGCCAAGCCTCGGGTGGCAATTTCGCCAACGACCCTGAGCGCGCTTCGGAAGCCGGCAGAAAAGGTGGTCAGGCCTCTGGTGGCAACTTCGCCAATGACCGTGAGAAGGCCTCGGAAGCCGGTAAAAAAGGTGGTGAAAACAGCCACGGCGGCGGTCGCAAATCCTAAGTACTAAAAGCCTGCAGGTCCCCGGCTATTAGCGGGGGCCTGCATCGGTCGGTTATATATCGCCGGTCCGCAAATACTTTTATTGCGTGACGATTTATACGACTCGTATAAGTTACCGTTCGTCTCGTTTATTGAATAAAAGATAAATTTTATTTCGTTAACTTCTTCAGACGCTTATGGGCCTGCTATTTGGCAGCTCATGACCCGTGCCTTGATCGAGGAGTTCAATCATGTTTTTACACAACAAACGATTGCAGTACACCGTGCGTGTCTCCGAGCCTAATCCGGGACTCGCGAACTTGTTGCTGGAGCAATTTGGCGGCCCCCAGGGTGAACTGGCAGCGGCCTCGCGTTACTTTACCCAGGCCTTGGCGGAGGATGATCCTGGTCGCAAGGACCTGCTGATGGATATCGCCACCGAAGAGCTCAGCCATCTGGAAGTGATCGGTTCGATCATCGTGATGTTGAACAAGGGCGCCAAAGGCAAAATGGCCGAAGGCGTCGACGAGGAAGGCCAGCTGTACCGTGACATCAACGGCGCCGGCAATGACTCCCACGTCACCAGCCTGCTTTACGGTGCCGGCGCGCCGCTGATCAACTCGGCTGGTGTGCCCTGGACCGCTGCCTATGTCGACACCATTGGCGAGCCCACTGCGGACATGCGCTCCAATATTGCTGCCGAGGCCCGGGCGAAGATTGTCTATGAGCGTCTGATGAACCTCACTGACGATCCAGGTGTGAAAGAAGCGCTGGGCTTTTTGATGACGCGCGAAATTGCGCACCAGATGTCGTTCGAGAAAGCCTTGCACTCGATCCAGCCCAATTTCCCACAAGGTAAATTGCCAGGCATGCCGGAGTTCACCAACGTGTACTTCAATATGTCGCAAGGCGAACCGACCGTGCGCGGACCCTGGAACCAGGGCGATGAGTGGGAGTTCGTCGAGAACCCGACGCCGGCGGTGGATGGCGGTGACGGCATGGCCAGCGTGCAACTGAGCGAAAAAGATGAAGCGCTGCTGATGGACATGAAAGCGCGGACGATGTCCAACCCTGAAAGCGACCCGACCACGGGGGCTGACTTGGGTTCGGGGATGCAAGGTGACAAACTATAGAAACAAAGCGACCTGTAGAAACAAAACGGCGAGGGGCCTCGCTTCCTCGCCTGACACCTTTAAGGATATTCGATGGACCAGCCCACTTCCCGGATCCGATCCCCCTGGCGTACCTGGCTGGATCCGGTGCAAAACAATCCTCTGCTGGGGGCGAGCTTCTGGATCGGCTTGATCACGGTCGCCGCGCTGCTGCTCTATAGCGGCTATAACGCGCTGGTGGGGGCTGACCGACATAACCTGGGCTATGCGGTACTGGGCGGCACCTCCGGATTCGCCGCCACGGCCCTTGGCGCCATCATGGCGGTGGTGCTGCGGGATATCTCGTCGAGAACCCAGGACATCATGCTGGGGTTCGCCGCGGGCATGATGCTGGCGGCCAGTTCGTTCTCGCTGATACTGCCCGGCATCGAAGCCGCCCAGGTCATTTGCGGCAATCAGTTGCTCGCCGCGTTTGTCGTCGTCCTCGGCCTGGGGCTCGGCGTTGCGCTGATGATCGGCCTCGACCGTTTCGTCCCCCACGAACACGAGTTGAGTGGCCGCCGAGGCCCACAAGCCGAGCGTATCAACCGGGTCTGGTTGTTCGTGCTGGCGATCACCCTGCACAACCTGCCCGAAGGCATGGCCATTGGCGTGAGTTTCGCCGACGGCGACTTCAAGGTCGGTCTGCCGCTGACCACGGCGATTGCCATCCAGGACATCCCGGAGGGACTCGCCATCGCCATGGCGCTGCGGGTCACCGGTATCAGCACTTTGCGCGCTGCGCTGATCGCGGTGGGTTCCGGGCTGATGGAACCCCTGGGCGCTGTGATTGGCCTGGGCATGTCCTCGGGGGTGGCCGTGGCTTATCCCATCAGCCTGGGCCTGGCGGCCGGAGCGATGATTTTCGTGGTGTCCCACGAGGTGATTCCCGAGACTCACCGCAATGGTCACGAAACACCTGCAACCCTGGGGTTGATGATGGGGTTCGCGGTGATGATGTTCCTCGATACGGCGCTGGGTTGAAGGCGATTCCCGCCGAAAAAAATCGGGCACTGGCCCGATTTTTTTTCGCCTGCACGTCATCAAGCGGCGATGAATACCGCACAGCGTCCAATGCCGAAACTCGTTGGAACTACCCTTCGCCGCACTCCGTCACTTGTTCTGAGAGGCACATAGTCGGGCATCGCTTTGGTGGTTGCCCGTTAATGAGTTTTCATCAAGCAGGCGTAGACAGACATGACTATCCCGGACAACAACTCCGAGCGACAACGCGGTAATTCAGGCCAGCCCCGGCCTGAAGATCACCTGAACCACATCAAGGAGGACGTGAACGAGACTCTCGGCAGCGCCCGCGAACAGGCCGATGCGCAGTTCGGTCGTTACCGCGATACGGCGGCGGACCAGATCGATGCCCTGGCACGCGGTGCCAAGTCGGCCATGTCGGAACTCGAAGCCAACGACACCCTCGGCTTGTCCCACTACCTGGCGGACATGGCGGATTCGATGACCGGCTTGGCCGGCAAACTGCGCAACATGAGCGCCGAGCAACTGCTGCATGATGGTTCCCGGCTGGCGAAGGAAAACCCGGGGCTGTTCCTGGCCGGCAGCATCGCGGTGGGCTTCGGGCTGTCGCGGTTTCTCAAGGCGGGTAGTTCGCCGGTGAGCGCCGAGGTGGAGGACCCGGCCGCCGGTCATTCCAACCCGCCGCAGGGTGGTTTTGCCGGACGCGAGCCCTTCGATCCGATCCCTGATCCCATCGGCCCTGGCGCTGGCACCGCCAATGGCCTGGCCACCGGCATCACCCCCACGTCCCCCTGTGTCCAGGATCACCCCGGTGATGCCGCCACAGGCGGGCTGCCGGGCTCGACCAACAGCAGAGGAGAATGGCAATGAATCGACCTGACCCAGATATCCAGCGTTCGACTGGCGCTTCCGTCGCCGATAACGATGCCTCCGTGGTGGGGTTGCTCAAGCAACTGACCCATGAAGTCCCCTCGCTGTTCACCAAGGAACTGGCTTTGGCCAAGGCCGAATTCCAGGCCAGCCTCACCACCCTCAAGGCCGGTATCGCCGCCGTGGCGGGCGGTGCAATCGTGCTGCTGGCCGGTTTCATCATTCTGCTGATGGCGGTGGTCTACGGCCTGAGCACGATCATGCAGCCGTGGTTGGCGGCGCTGATCGTGGGTGTGGTGGTCATGGTCATCGGTTTTGTCATGGTGCAGTCGGGCAAAAAGCAGTTCGAGCCATCCCACTTCAAGCCTGACCGTACGCTCGATGCGCTGAACAAAGACCAGGACGCCTTGCGGAGGAAAGCCTCATGAAGGATGAATTCAAAACCGAATCGCAGAAGAGCCCGGAAACCATCGAGCGGGAAATCGATGAGCAGAGGGCTCATATCAGCCATATCGTCGATGCCTTGGGCAGCAAGTTCACGCCGGGTCAAATGCTTGACCAGGCATTGACGTTGGTAAAGGGCAACGGCTCGGAGTTCTTTGGCAACCTGGGCACCACCGTGCGCAACAACCCGGTGCCCACCGTACTGACCACGGTGGGGCTGTGCTGGCTGATGCTCGGCCAGAACCATCCGCCACGGGTCGGTTACCGTGTCGGGCCGGACCAGGATTCTTCCGGTTGGGCCGAAGGGCTTGCCGACGGCATAGGCAGCGCCAGGGAGCATCTGCACAGCACCGGCGACTCCCTGCGCGATGGCTTCCATCATCTCAAGGACAAAGCCGCGCACCTGGCCGACGGCCTCGGCGCCAACGCCCGTCATGCCCGGCACAGTGTCCGCGAAACCGGCGAGCGCATGGCCCATGGCTCACAGGACCTGGGTGATCAGTTCAGTCGTCTGCTCAAGGAGCAGCCGCTGATGATGGCCGCGGCGGGCATCGCCCTGGGCGCCATGCTCGGCGCGGCATTGCCTGCCACCGCCACGGAGCAACGGGTGATGGGCAGGACCAGCGCCGACCTCGCTGACAAGGCCAGGCGGACAGCGCGTGAGGGCTATGAAACGGTGCGCGATACGGTAAGCAAGACCACCGAGCATCGCCAGGAAGCACCCGCTCGTACACAGGCATCTTCCGCTACGGACCTGTCCGACGGACTGGGAACTTCATAGACCAGGGTACAAGATCGGCGCAGGGTTTCCACGAGCCTGCGCCGTCGACTGTCGAGACTGACAGTAGCCAAGGCTCCATGACCGGTATTACATGGCTTCAATGACCGCAGTTTCGGGGAACAGCGCATGGAACATCAGGTCTCGTTCAGCGGACATCTGATTTTCATCGGTTTTGGCACCATTGCCCGAGCCATCCTGCCGTTGCTGTTGAGCCAGGAACACATCCCGATCAAGCGCATCACCGTCATCGCGCCGGTGATCGACCACAACATCTGGTTCAAGGAGCGGGGGATTCGCTTTGTCCGCCAGGCGTTGACGGAACACTCTTTTGTCCAGGTCCTGGACCGTGTCGTCCGACAGGGCGATTTCATCGTCAATCTTTCCGTGGAGGTCAGCTCTCTGGCGCTGATCGCGTATGCCTTCGACAAGGGTGCGTTGTATCTCGACACCTGTGTCGAACCTTGGGCGGGCGGCTATGACGACCCCCGTCTGGAGCTTTCGCGTCGCACCAATTACGCGTTGCGTCATGACGTACTGGCGTTGCGCAAGAAACTGGGCACAGGCCCGACGGCCGTGGTGGCGCACGGTGCCAACCCCGGCCTGATCACGCATTTGCTCAAGGCCGGGCTGGTGGACCTGGCGCTGCAATTGAACCACCCGCTGCCGCAGAATCGCGACGGTGTGGACTGGGCCAGGCTGTGCATGGAAACGGGAATCAAGGTCATTCATTTCGCTGAGCGCGACACCCAGGTTTCTCACCGGATCAAGCAGGACGATGAGTTCGTCAATACATGGTCGGTGGAGGGGTTCATCAGCGAGGGCAGCCAACCGGCGGAGCTGGGCTGGGGCAGTCACGAGCGAACCTGGCCAGCATGCGCCAGGCGTCATCGCTTTGGTGCGCGCAACGCCATCTACCTCGAACGCCCGAGCGCCAGCGTGCGGGTCAAGACCTGGACCCCTTTGGGCGGGCCCTGCCTGGGGCTGATGATCACCCACCATGAAATTGCGTCCACCGCCGACCTGCTGACGGTGAAAAAGGGCCAGAGCCTCGTCTATCGGCCCACCCTGCATTACGCCTATCACCCATGCAACGACGCGCTGTTATCCATCCATGAGTTGATCGGGCGCGGATGGCAGACCCAGCGCCGGGAGCGCATCCTCAACAGCGAGATCGAAAGCGGCGGGGTCGATGCATTGGGCGTTCTGTTGATGGGGCATGCGCTGAATGCCTATTGGTTTGGCTCGATGCTGAGCGTCGATGAGGCCCGGGCGCTGGTGCCTTTCAACAATGCCACCAGCCTGCAAGTGGCCGCCGGGGTGCTGGCGGGGGTGGTCTGGGCCGTTGAGCATCCGGCGCGTGGCATTGTCGAGCCGGAACAGATGGATTATGAGCGGGTGCTGGAAGTGGCCAGGCCCTACCTGGGCACCCTGGTCGGCCAGCGCACCGACTGGACGCCCAGCGGCAACCATCATGAGGCGTCAGGGGAGGGGGCGCCCGAGGATTGGCAATTCGAACACTTCACGCGGCTCTGAACCAGTCTCGGAACAGGAACCACACCCCCACCAGCGCGGCTAGCCAGAGCAATACGATCACCACGGCGGCCACCTTGTTGACCGGGCGCTGGCCCTGGTTCTCCTGCCATTGCCGGGCCTTGGCTTCACATTCGGCCAGCACCGCAGGTGGCATCAGGCGCAGAGCCAGCCAGATACCCAGCGGCAGCAGGATCACGTCATCCAGATAACCCAGTACCGGAATGAAGTCCGGGATCAGGTCGATCGGACTCATGGCGTAGGCCACCACGACGACGGCGATCATTTTGGGCAGCCAGGGCGTCAGCCGGTGGCGATAGCAGAACCATAGCGTCATGGTCTGGTGCTTCAGGGCCCTGGCCCATTGACGAAGTCGTTTGAAAAGCGATGTCATTGAAATCTGACGGATCGTGGTGGTCTGGCAAGGTTAATCGCAAACCAGGCACGGTGCATCAAGGCCGTGATGACAGGCCCGCAGAGCCTGGTCTTCATGATGCGGTGCCACGCTTTCGGCGGCCTATACTCATTAGCATGACATGAGCCCGGGGGGCGCAATCGTGCTGCGTTCGCTGATGCTGGCGGTCCTGATCGTCCTGGCGGGGTGCGCCATGCCGCAGCGCGGTCAACAGCCGGACACGGTGACGATCGCCCAGGACACCTGGCGGCAGGCTGACCGGGAGATAGTCGCGGCGTCCAGGAGTGCCATCGAGCAGGCCGAACGCTACGCGCGTGGGTCGATGGAACATTGGCGGGTGCTGGTCTACGAACGGACCGAGGCCGAGTTCATCCCGTGGTTCAGCAGTTATTGGACTCAGGAATGGCTGGCGGTGAAAGTCAGCTGGTATGCCGCCAGTGCCGAAGGAGAGGCGGATTCCCCGTCCAGGCGTCTGGCAGCCTACCTGCAGGAGCAATATCGCGAGCAAGTGCTGGAACCTGTTGCCGTGGAGATCGCTCCTGAAGCGATCCGGGCCAACGCGACGAGTTATTACGCGAGCCTGCTCAATCAGCAGGTCCCGGTGATCGCCCAGCGTCATCGTATCCCGCTCGAGCTGATGAACCGTCGTCTGCACGGCATTCCGGCGATCAACCTGGGACCGCCGGCGGCGCGCAACGCTTCGCTGTACGAGTTGGTCCACACCGACCCGCTGAATACCTTGCCGGCCTACGCTGCGTTGATCGATCACGTCAATAAAGCCGCCGCCACGGGTTCAGGCCCATCGGATGCGGTGATCGCCACGGTGGCGCAACGCACCAGTGAAAAGATCGAAGGACAGTTCGCCACGCGGGGGGCGACCGGTGCGGCCGCGGCCGTGGCAGGGAAGGCGGCGGGGGCTTTGATTTCCGTGGGAGTGGCGGGCATTCGCGCAATCATTCACGAGGGCGAGCGGCCGGAAATGGAAGCGCAGATCCGCAAAAGCCTGAGCGCCGCTTTTGACGAGGCGTGGTTCAAGTCACTCAAGCATCCCCTCAGCGGCGTGCTGGCACCGGTCTATTATCTGGATGAAGAAATCAGAGACAGCCTGGTGGAAATGGAACTGACAAACCGGCCCGTAGAGTTGCCGCAGCTCAAGCCGTAGAGGACGGGCTCATTCCGTCCCAAGGGTGATGCGGCAACCCTTGCGTTGACGGATCTGTTCGTCCGAGGGCCGTTCCTTGATGAATTCGAAGCGCGGTTCGCCTTCGCTGTATATCACCAGCCAGCCCCATTCCAGTTCACTTTCGTCCTGTCCCGGCTGGGGCGGCGACGCCCACCAGGGTTCCTTTTGCATGATCTGACGCATCGTGTGCTCCTGCCGGTTGATCTTTCACTATAGACCGCTCGATTGGACGACTGATGCAGGTATGAGTGTGCTCTGCTCCCGCTTGTCGACGTCTAGGGTCTGTATCCCCGCATTCGAACGGGCAATGACTGGACCCCCGCACCCATGCAAGCACTGTTGAACGAGATCCTCGATGCGGTCCGCCCCCTGATCGGTCAGGGCAAGGTGGCCGACTACATTCCGGCCCTGGGCACCGTGCCTGCCAATCAATTGGGCATTGCCGTGTATGGCAACGATGGCGAGATGTATTGCGCCGGCGACGCCGAAACGCCGTTTTCGGTGCAGAGTATTTCCAAGGTTTTCAGCCTCGTGCAGGCCATCCAGCATTCCGGAGAGGCCATCTGGGAGCGCCTGGGCCATGAGCCGTCCGGCCAGCCCTTCAACTCTCTGGTGCAGCTGGAATTCGAACGCGGCCGCCCGCGCAATCCCTTCATCAATGCCGGTGCCTTGGTGATCTGCGATATCAACCAGTCGCGGTTTGCCGCTCCGGCGTTGTCGATGCGCGATTTCGTGCGGCGCTTGTCGGGTAATCCCCAAGTGATGGTGGACGGCAAGGTCGCCGAGTCGGAGTATCAGCATCGAGCCCGTAACGCGGCGATGGCTTACCTGATGCAATCGTTCGGCAACTTCCATAACGACGTGGAGGCAGTGCTGCGCAGTTATTTCAGTCACTGTGCGTTGCGTATGAACTGCATCGACCTGGCCCGGGCGTTCTGTTTCCTGGCCAATGACGGCTTCTGCAAGCACAGCGGCGAACAGATCCTGAGCGCCCGCCAGACCCAGCAGGTCAACTCCATCATGGCCACCAGCGGGCTGTATGACGAGGCTGGCAATTTCGCTTATCGCGTCGGTCTGCCTGGCAAAAGCGGGGTGGGCGGCGGGATTGTGGCCGTGGTGCCGGGGCGTTTCACTGTATGTGTCTGGTCGCCGGAGCTCAATGGCGCTGGCAACTCACTGGCCGGCATGGCGGCGCTGGAACTGCTGAGCCAGCGGATTGGCTGGTCGGTGTTCTAGCTTTGTGCGAAACGCGCCAGCGCGATGATCATGTCCCATGAGGGATGACGAAAAAGGGCCCGTTCCTGGTGAGGAATCGGGCCCTTTTTATTCATGAGCAATCAGTAGAGACGGTCGATGACCTGCACCTGCGAGGTGTTTTGTACCGTCTGCCAGGCCTGGGTCAGCGTCTGCAGCACGCGACCGATGTAGTCTCTGTCGGCGGCGGCCTTCTTGCCGACGTAGCCTTGCCCGCGGCGATACATCTTCAGCCGGGCACACAGGTCTTGCGTGTTCCTTTCGAACTCGTCTTCCTGGGTGTACGGCGACAGGCAATCCATATGCACCTGACCAGTCTTGCTGATCCACAGGATATGGCTGTCGAGGGTGTCCTTGTGTGCAGCGAACATGCGAGCCAGTTCATCAATAGATGGTTGATTGTTCAGATTCATGTGTAAGCCCCTTGACCATTTGGTTGATCTGTCTGGTGGTTCGCAAAAAACTTCGCCATTCGGTAAGTCGGGTACCGAAACCAGGCCGTCAGCGTTCATCCGTCGAGCTTCGGCGGTGTCGTCAAACGGCTGTGTAGTGCTATCGAAGGGCTGCTACGCAAATGCGCTACAACGAAGAGAAACAGCGAAGAACCATTCCAGGCATCGTCAACTTTCGAGGGTCGACCCGCGCGTCATGAGGACCTTCGCCAGCGTTTCTCGTCCTTGTTTCCGGACGGTCATGCCAGGTCAGCACCTTCAATCTGCCTTGTGGGCAGTCCCTTATCCAAAAAACAGCTCGGCGGTCAGACGAGCTTGCTCAAACGGTTACCTGTGCTCCCGATCGGGGAGACGTCTGCATCATGCAAGGGCAAATCTGTGTCGTCAACGGTTTTGTAGTGATTATTTTTGTTCACTACATATTGTCGGACAAGATGGTTTGGGTATGAAAAGGCTAGCGTGGGTGAGATGGCCGGTGTGCTCAGGTTGCCTTGGCTTTGGTCGGTTTGCGCGGTGTGCCGGCAGCCTTGCGCCTGGCCGGTTTGCGTTTGTTCTTCCAGGGCGTGGCGCTGCGACCGGCGGGGCTGGCCGGACCGCTGATGGTCAGGCTCATGCCCTGACAGCGGGCGATGTGCTTGCTCATCCAGGCGGCCTGGCGTGTGACGAATTCTTCCAGGCTCATTTCTCCGCTTTGCACCATGTCCAGCGCCTGTTCCCAGATGGCGGTGGTGCCCGGGTCGGCGATGGCGCGGGGCACTGCGTCGATCAGGCTGGAAGCCGCGGGGGTGGCCGACAGTGCCTTGCCATGCTTGACCAGGTAACCGCGATCGAGCAGGCCCTGGATGATCGAGGCCCGGGTCGCTTCGGTGCCGATGCCGGTGGTGTCCTTGAGCTTCTGCTTGAGCAGCGGATCCTCCACCAGCCTGGCAACGTTTTTCATGGCCTTGATCAGGTCGCCCTCGGTGAAGGGCTTGGGCGGCTGGGTCCACAGGTCCTTGAGCGTCACTTGCTCGACGGTGCAGTCAAGGCCTTCCACCAATGCTGGCAGGGTTTGCGGTGCCGGGGCTTCCCGGCCTGGTGCGGGAGCCAGGGCTTCGGGCAGGGCGCGTTTCCAGCCGGGCTCGACGATCTGCTTGCCCACGGCACGCAGCACCTGGCCGGCGCACTCGAAATCGGCCTGGGTGCGGTCGTATTCATGGAGGGGCAGGAACTGCGCCAGATAGCGCGCACGTATCAGGGTATAGACGGCTCGTTGCTTGCCGGCGAGCTTGTCGAGGTTCTTCGCGGCAATGGTCGGAATAATGCCGTGGTGGGCGCTGACCTTGGCGTCGTTCCACGCCCGGGATTTGCGTTGCGGCTGCAAATGCTCGCCCAGCGGCACAAGGCTCGGGTCAGCCTGGGCGAGGGCGGCGAGGATTGCCGGCGCTTCGCTGTGCTGGCTCAACGGCAGGTAGCCACAATCGCTGCGCGGATAGGTAATAAGCTTGTAGGTTTCGTAGAGCGACTGGGCGATGTCCAGGGTTTCCTGGGCGCCGAGGCCGAGCTTCTTCGAGCAGATTTCCTGCAGGGTGCCCAGGTCGAAGGGCAATGGCGCCGCTTCTCGCAGGCGCTCGGTGCGTACCTGGGTGACCAGCGCGGTCCCAGCGGTGCTCATGGCCTGGGCGGCTTCGCGTGCCAGGGCCTGGTTCAGGCATCGTTCCTGGTCGTCACAGGCTTGCGGATCGGCCCGCCACTGAGCGGTGAACCCGGTGCCGGCATGGCGCAGCTGGACGTCGATGGCCCAATAGGCGACCGGCACGAAATCGGCGATGCTGCGGTCGCGGTCCACCACCAGCCGCAGGGTCGGTGTCTGCACGCGACCTACCGGCAATACGCCCTGGTAGCCGGATTGCCGTCCCAGCAAGGTGAACAGGCGACTCAGGTTCATGCCAATCAGCCAGTCCGCCCGGGAGCGGCCCAGGGCCGAATGGTACAGGTTGAATGTTTCGGCACCCGGTTTGAGGGCGGCCAGGGCCTTGCGGATCGAGGCTTCGTCCAGGGCCGATAGCCACAGACGCTTGATTGGCCCGCGATAACGGCAGTGCTCCACCAGCTCCCGAGCGATCATTTCGCCCTCCCGGTCGGCATCGGTGGCGATCACCAGTTCCCTGGCCTCCCCAAGCAGGCGCTTGACCGCCTTGTACTGGCTGGCGGTCTTCGGCTTGACGGTCATTTTCCATTGCGCCGGCACGATCGGCAGGTCGGCCAGCACCCAACGCTTGTACCGCGCATCGTAGGCATCGGGCGGGGCGGTTTCCAGCAGATGGCCGATGCACCAGGTGACCGTGACGCCTGCCCCTACCCAGCAGCCGTCACCACGCCGCCTTGCACCGAGCACGGCGGCGATGTCCTTGGCCTGGGACGGTTTTTCACAAAGGTAGAGCTGCATGACGCCTGTTTCCCGAACAGTTTCCTGAGGCCGTAGCATGGTCAGGGATCGGTCCGAGGGCAAGTTTTATCTGTATGCATATACAGATAAAACGTTGCGCTGCGTTGCAGCAGGGCGTCTGGCATGACGTTCGGCGGGTGTAGCGGCAAGCAGAATGAATTAAAGGAAAAGGTGCAACTCATACATGGCAGAGCGGTAAAAACCGTGAAAATTTCCGAGGGCAAGGAGAGTCAATCACATGAATTCGATGCCAAACGGTAACGGGCAGGCGACCACACGTTTGATTCTTGTCGTTGAAGATGACCCGACCATTCTGGAGTTCCTGTGCGAAATACTGGAGGACGAGGGCTTTGTCGTGGAGCCTCGGGAGAGCGCTGATTCGGCGTTGACATTCCTTGAGCAGAGCGCCGATTACGTGGACTTGTTGCTCACCGATATCACCATGCCCGGCAAGATCGATGGCGCGGACCTGGCCAACCTCACCGGGGATCGCTGGCCGCAGATTCCGCTGTTGATCATGTCGGGCTACGAAACGCCGGAAAGCGCCGGTATCAAGCACCACGCTTCGTTCATTGCCAAGCCATGGGCGTTGGGACAGATGCTGGATCTGGTGGAAAGCACGGTGAAGGATCACCAGGTCCATTAATGGCGAAGAAGGATCATCTGTGGAAGCCGGGTTGGCTCCCACAGATGTGTCGGACCGCCGCCATTCCCTCAGTTTTTGTCCAGGTCCACGTTGCGGGTTTCCCGCAGGCAGAGCATGCCTACGATCAGGCTCACCGCGGTGATGACCACGGGGTACCACAGCCCGTAGAAGATATCCCCGGTGTAGACCACCAGGGCAAATGACACGGTGGGCAGAAAACCGCCGAACCAGCCATTGCCGATGTGGTAGGGCAACGACATGGAGGTATAGCGGATGCGGGTGGGGAACAGTTCGACCATCAGTGCCGCCAGTGGGCCGTAGCACATCGCCGAAATGATGATCAGCGCCACGATCAGTACGACGATCATCGTGCGGTTGATCTGCTGGGCATCGGCTTTTTGTGGGTAGCCTGCCAGGGTCACCGCGCCGCGCAGGGCGGCTTCGTCGAAGCCTTCAAGTTTCACGTCACCCACGCTGACTTGCACCGTGCTGCCGGCCGGGGCCGCGACGCTGCTGTAAGGCAGGCCTTGCTTGACCAGAAAGGTCTTGACCTTGTCGCAGGGGCTGTCGAAGCGCGCTTTGCCTACGGGATCGAATTGGAACGTGCAGGTCGCCGGGTCGGCGACCACGGTGATCGGTGCCTGGCGGCTGGCCTGGTCGATGGCCGGGTTGGCGTAATGGGCCAAGGTCTTGAAGATCGGGAAGTACAACACCGTCGCCAGCAGCAGACCCACCATCAGTACCGGTTTGCGTCCGACCTTGTCCGATAGCCAGCCAAAGAAAATGAAGAAGGGCGCGCCGATGATCACGCTGACGATCAGCAGGCTGTTCGCCAGGGCTGGGTCCATCTTCAGGAACTGAGTGAGGAAGAACAGCACGTAGAACTGTGCGGCATAGAAGGTCACGGCTTGGCCGGCGTTGATGCTGAACAGGGCGATCAGCACCACCTTGAGGTTTTCCCACTTGCCGAAGGATTCGCGAATCGGCGCCTTGCAGCATTTGCCTTCTTCTTTCATTTTCAGGAACGCTGGCGACTCATGCAGGCTCAGGCGGATCCAGGTGGAAATGCCCAGCAGCAGGATCGACAGCAGGAACGGGATGCGCCAGCCCCAGACTTCGAACTGATCACCGGTGAAGTAGCGGCAGCCCAGTACTACCAACAACGAGAGCAACAGCCCGAGGGTGGCGGTGGACTGGATCCAGCTGGTGTGGAAACCGCGTTTGCCTATCGGCGCGTGCTCGGCGACGTACGTGGCCGCGCCGCCGTATTCACCACCCAAGGCCAGGCCCTGGAGCATGCGCAGCACGACGAGGATGATCGGCGCGGCGATGCCGATGCTGGCGTAGTTGGGCAGCAGACCTACGCAGAAGGTCGCCAGGCCCATGAGGACGATGGTGGCCAGAAAGGTGTACTTGCGCCCGATCATGTCCCCCAGCCGCCCGAACACCAGGGCGCCGAACGGCCTCACGATGAAGCCGGCAGCGAAGGCCATCAGGGCGAAGATGAACGCCGTGGTGTCGTTGACACCGGCGAAGAACTGCTTGCTGATCACCGCGGCCAGGGCGCCGTAGAGGAAAAAGTCGTACCACTCGAACACCGTCCCCAGGGACGAGGCGAAGATGACTTTCTGGGTTTCCTGGCTGGTGCCCATGCTGCGCGTAGCTTCCAGGGGCTGAACATGTTCGGACATAGCGGTATCCCTCACAGTGATTGTTTTTGTTGTTCCACTGTCGACGCCGGTATTGGCGTTGTTGCTTGCTGCATTCCATGAGTTCATGCGGGCTCCCACAAGGGGCCAGTATTGTTCTTCAGACCGTCGCGGTTTCCTTTTGCGCTGTAGTGTTTCGGGTGTCTGGTTCGAGCATCATCTGCGCCGCCTTCTCGGCAATCATCAGCGTCGGTGAGCAGGTGTTGCCCGAGGTGATGCGTGGCATGATCGAGGCGTCGGCGATGCGCAGGCCTCTGATGCCATGCACACGCAACTGCGCATCCACCACCGCATCGCGATCCTGGCCCATGCGGCAGGTACCCACCGGGTGAAAAATCGTCGTACCGATCCGGGCAGCGGCCTGGTGCAGTTCTTCCTCCGTCTGCAGACTGGGGCCCGGCAGGTATTCCGTCGGCTTGAAGGCGCGCAGGGCCGGGGCGGTGACGATACGGCGGGTCAGGCGAATGGCGTCGGCGGCGACTCGCAGGTCCTCGGGATGGCTCAGGTAATTGGGCTGGATCAGCGGCGCCTCGTTCGGGGCCGCCGAGCGGATGTCCACCCGGCCACGGCTTTGCGGACGCAGGTCGCAGACCGAGGCCGTGAAGGCCGGGAAGGTGTGCAGCGGTTCCCCGAAGCGTTCCAGGGACAATGGCTGAACGTGGTACTCGAGATTGGCCGAGGTCTGTTCCGGCCCCGAACGGGCGAAGGCGCCGAGCTGGCTGGGGGCCATGGACAGCGGGCCGCTGCGGTCGTAGAGGTAGCGCAGGCCCATGCCCATCTTGCCCCATAAGCTACCGGCGATCTGGTTCAAGGTGCGGGCGTTTTCCAATTGATAGATCAAGCGCAGTTGCAAGTGGTCCTGCAGGTTGCCGCCTACGCCGGGCAACTCCTGGGCCACACCGATACCCAGCCGTTGCAGCAGGTGGCGCGGACCGATCCCGGAGCGTTGCAGGATTCCTGGGGAGCCAATGGCCCCGGCGCATAGCACGATTTCCTTGCGGGCCTTGAAGCTCATCGCCTTGCCTTGGCAGCGTGCGCTGACGGCGTCGGCCCGACCGTCGCGCAGCAGTACGCGGTCGACCTCAACCTCGGTCAGTACCCTGAGGTTGGCACGATGACGCACCGGTTTGAGGAAGGCCTTGGCCGCGTTCCAGCGCACCCCGGCTTTCTGGTTGACCTGGAAATAGCCGCAGCCTTCATTGTCGCCGCCGTTAAAGTCGTCGACGTTGGGGATGCCGCTCTGTTCGGCGGCGGTACGGAAGGCGTCGAGGATCGGCCATGACAAGCGCTGGCGGTCCACTCGCCATTCGCCGGCGGCCCCGTGCAGTTCGGAGTCTCCGGCGAAGTGGTTTTCGCTTTGCTTGAATAGGGGCAGTACGTCCTTCCAGGCCCAGCCGGGATTGCCCTCGGCGGCCCAGCCATCGTAATCCGCCGCTTGGCCGCGCATGTAGATCATGCCGTTGATGGAGGAGCAGCCGCCCAGTACCTTGCCACGCGGATAACTCAGGGCACGCCCTTGCAGGCCGGGTTGGGCTTCGGTCTTGAAGCACCAGTCGGTACGCGGGTTGCCGATGCAGAAGAGATAACCCACGGGGATGTGGATCCAGGGATAGTTGTCGCGCGCACCGGCCTCGAGCAGCAGTACCCGGTGTTGTGGGTTGGCCGAAAGCCGGTTGGCCAGCAGGCATCCGGCAGGGCCGGCGCCCACGATCACGTAATCGTATTCATCGATGACAGGTTGCATCCGCGACCTCGTTTCTTGTTCTTGTGGTACCCATCCTAGTTGTTAGTTTTCGTTTGAAAAATGTTAGTTTTCACGCACCCGCTGTGCGTTTACAAACAGCAAGGTGCAAGGGAGCGGACATGTTCGACTGGAATGACCTGCGTTATTTTCTGGAACTGCAACGCAGCGGTCGTTTGCTGACCGCCGCACGACGCCTCAACACCACCCATGCCACGGTGGCCCGGCACATCGAGGCCATCGAAAAGAGCCTGGGCACCGCGCTGTTCGTCCAGCATGCCCAGGGCTACGAACTGACGCCGGCCGGCGAGACGCTGCTCAAACATGCCGAGGCCATGGAGAACGTGGCGCTGTTGGCTCAGGAGGACATCACCCAGTCCAGTGCGCCCTTGGGCAAGATCCGCCTGGGCGTGACCGAAGGGCTGGGCATCATGTTCCTCGCCAGTCGCATGGACAGCCTGTTCCAGCGCTATCCGGGCCTGGAAGTGGAGCTGGTGGCGGTGCCTCGGTTCGTCAGCATCCTCAACCGCGAAGCGGAAATCAGCATTCATCTCGAACGGCCGGCGGCCGATCTTTTGGTGACCCGCAAACTCACTGACTACAGCCTGGCGCTGTACGCCAGCCAGGCCTACCTGGATCGCTCGCCGCCGTTGCGCAGTCGCGAGGACCTGGCCCGTCATGCCTGGATCGGGTATGTCGACGATTTGCTGTTCAGCCAGGAACTGATGTTCCTCAACAGCTTCTGCCGTAACCCACGGGTGGTGTTCCACAGCACCAGCGTCATCGCCCAGCAACAGGCTGCGCGCTCGGGGCTGGGCATCGCCGTGTTGCCTTGCTTCATGGCCAGCAGCGATCCGGCGCTGGTGCCCCTCCTGCCTGACGAAACCATCCGGCGCAGCTACTGGATCAGTACCCGTCGCGAATTGCACAGGTCCGTGCGCCTGCGCGTGCTGTGGGATTATGTGGTGCAGCTGTGCGAGCGCGAGCAGGGGGTATTGCTTCCCTGAGCGGGCGATTCTGATGGAAGGCTGCCCTGTGGAAGCTAGGCTCGTCTGCGCTGGCCGTTCAAGTCCCCTTTCTTGGCCGGCAATGACCTCAGCCGATGGCTCTGCATGTCTTAGTGTGGTAACCGCCAGACCACAATAAGAGAGATCCCATGTCGGCGAAAATCCCTTGGACGTTGTTGCAGGTCCTTACCTTTGTGCTGCTCGCCGGCTGCGGCGAAGACGCCAAGCCTCCCGCGCCTACCGTGTTCACGGCCATGCCCGCCGACGCGGCGCTTGCCCAGGTCTACGACAGCAGTTGCAAGCTCTGCCATGCCAACCCTGGCGCCGGAGCGCCCCTGACAGGTGACACAAATGCCTGGGCGCCCAGGGTGGCCCAGGGCGCCGACACCCTGCTGGACCACGCGATCAATGGCTACAACGGCATGCCACCGATGGGGTTGTGCATGCACTGTTCCGAAGAGCAGTTCATGGCGTTGATCGCCTTCATGTCCGGCCAACAATTCCAATAACAAGAAAATGGGTACCCAGGCATGACGATGAGTTATTCACGGCGCCGCTTGTTGCAGCAGGCGGGTGTTGTCGCCGCCTTTACGGCTCTGGGCAGCCAGGGCGCGCTGGCCGACCTGATGCGCGCCCCGCGCCTGATTCCCTGGCGCAACTGGTCTGGCGGGCAAAGTTGCCTTCCGGCAGCGCGTCTGGCTCCCAAGGATCTCGATGAGCTGGTGCAAGTGGTGAGCAGCGCCGAAGGACGGATTCGTCCGGTGGGCTCCGGCCATTCTTTCAGCGCGCTGGTGCCCACCGATGGGACGCTGCTGTCGCTGAGTTATTTCAGTGGTCTGCTGGATCACGATGCGGCGAGCCTGCAAGCCGAGTTCGGCGGTGGTACGCCGATGTCTCGCATGGGGCCGGCCCTCAAGGCCATCGGCCAGGCACTGCCGAACATGGCGGACGTAGATTACCAGACCCTGGCGGGCGCGATTGCCACCTCGACCCATGGCACCGGCAAGGCCTTTGGCTCGTATGCGTCTCAGGTCGTTGGCTTGCAGATCGTGACGGCCCGTGGCGAGGTGCTCGATTGCGATGCCAACCGTCATCCGGACGTCTTCAAGGCGGCCCGGGTATCGCTGGGCGCGTTGGGGCTGGTGACCCGCGTACGCCTGCAGAACCGTGCCGCGTATCGGTTGCGCGAGCGCCAATGGGTGGCGAAAACCGAAGAGTTACTGGAGGACGTGGAAACCAACACCAGGGATAACCAACACTGGGAAATGCAGGTGGTGACCCATTCCGACTACGCACTGTCGATAGCCCTGAACGAAACCGAGGACCCGGCCACACCCACCATCAGCCCCGAAGAAGAGGGCGGCAACGAATTCGTCACCCTGATCGAAAAGCTCGACAAGTATGGCAGCGACTTTCCGGCCACACGACGGGCCTTGCTCAACAGCCTTCGGCTGGTGGCGGATTTTGACGACCGGGTCGGCGATTCCCATGACATCTATGCCAATGCCCGCACCGTGCGTTTCAACGAGATGGAGTATTCGGTGCCGGCCGAACACGGCCCGGCGTGCCTGCGAGAGATCCTTGCGCTGATCCGTGACAAGGACCTGCGCACCTGGTTTCCCATCGAATACCGTTACGTGCGGGCCGACGACATTGCCTTGAGCATGTTCGAGGGCCGCGACAGTTGTTCGATCTCGGTGCACCAGCATTACCAGATGGATCACCACAACTTCTTCGCGGCCATCGAACCGATCTTCTGGAAATACCAGGGCCGGCCGCACTGGGGCAAATTGCATTCGCTCAACGCCAAGGCGCTCCGGGCGCTGTATCCGCGCTGGAACGAATTCGCTCAGGTGCGCCAGGCCCTGGACCCTGACGGGAAATTTCTCAACGGGCACCTTTCATCGATTCTGGGGGTGAGCTGATGGGCTTCAATCGTCGTCGTTTCCTCATGGGGACGCTGGGCACCGGGGCCTTGCTGGTGGGTGCCGGGGCCTGGCTACGGCCGACGGATCAAGGCAGCGGCTACAGCGATTATTTCCGCCAACTGAACCGTGAACTCAAGGCCCATGGCCCCATGCGACCGGTGATGCTGATCGACCTGGATCGACTCGATCACAACATCGACGTGGTCAAGGCTTCGGTCCGACGCACCGGCAAGCAGTTGCGGCTGGTGGAAAAATCCCTGCCGGCACCCGGGTTGCTCGATTACATCGGTCGGCGGGCCGAGACCCGACGATTGATGTCATTTCACCAGCCCTTCCTCAACCACGACGCGCGGCAGTTTCCAGAGGCCGATATTCTTTTGGGCAAGCCCTTGCCGGTGCGTTCCGCCGAGCTGTTCTATCAACTTCACAAAGGCGCGTTCGATCCGTCACGCCAGTTGCAATGGCTGCTGGACACGCCTGAACGTCTCGAGCAGTACCGGGCACTGGCCCAGGGGCTCGGTACGCGCATGCGGATCAATATCGAGTTGGATGTGGGGTTGCATCGCGGTGGAGTGGCCGATGACGGGGCGCTGGAGGCGATGCTCAAGCTGATCCGCGCTCATCCGGCGCAGCTGGAGTTCGCTGGGTTCATGGGCTACGACCCCTTCGTCGGGATGGGCGTGCCGGAGCTGCTGGCGAGCCCGGAGACCCTGCTGGCCCGGGTCATGGCAGTCTATAACGCTCGGGTGGATGTCCTCCGCTTGCGTTACCCCGACCTGTGGCACCCGAGCCTGACGTTCAACACCGCTGGTAGCCCAAGCTATCGTCTGCATGAGCGGGAAAACCTCAGTACCGAAGTCTCGGTGGGTACCGCTATGCTCAAGCCCAGCCATTACGATTTGCCGTCGCTGAGTGAGCATGTACCGGCGGTCTATATCGCTACGCCAGTGTTGAAACGTACCGGCGCGGTGAATATCCCGGCGCTGGATGACAAGTCGCGGATTTTTTCCTGGTGGGACGTGAACCAGCGCGCCACGTTTTTCATCTACGGGGGCAATTGGATGGCCGACCTTGAATCGCCCGCCGGCTTGAAGAGCAACGGCCTGTACGGCCGCAGCTCCAACCAGGAAATGGTCAACGGCTCCGAAACAGTAGGGTTGGCGGTGGAAGACCAGGTGTTCCTGAGACCGACCCAGACCGAGTCGGTGTTGCTGCAATTCGGCGACCTGCTGGCGGTGCGAGGGGGAAGAATTGTCGAGACGTGGCCGGTCTACAACTGATCGACAACCAGATGGATAGAAGAATTGCCACAGATCCTATGTGGGAGCGGGCTTGCTCGCGATAGCAGAGGTCCAGTCGACATCGATGTTGAATGTCAGTCCGCTATCGCGAGCAAGCCCGCTCCCACAGGATGAGTGATGTCAGTCATAGCTCAAACGGAATACTGACCTTGGCCCACAGCATTTCGCCCTCGGGCCGGTTTTCCACGTCGAATTCCTTGGCCCAGCGGATCTCGGCGCTGGCGTATTTGAGGAACGTCAGGTGCAGCGCCGGGCCGATGGCGAACACCTGTCCGCGCACGCCATCGTCCACATCCTGCCCGGCGAATTGCACGGTGCGCCCGTATTGTTTGTCGTCGGTGGTCTGCTTGAGGTAATAGCCGTTGAGGCCCAGCCGCAGGTTGTCGGTCACGCGGTAACTGACGGAATAATCGAAGTGGAAAATCTGCCCCGAGCGGTAATCGGTGTCCTTGTTCTCGCGGTTGAAACTGTAAGTGGTCTTCATTGACACCTCGGTTCTTTCCGTGGGCAGCCAGGTGAAGGAGAACAGCGGCTTGTAGGTGTAGAAGTTGGTGCTGGTGTTGGCCAGGCGATCCGCGTCGTATTCGCCAGTCGGCACAGTGATTTCCACGGCGGCGGCCAGGGTCAGGTTCTTACCCATGTCCCACAGCACGATGGGTGAAATGGTGGTGTCGCCCATGCTTTCGCGAGTGTCCTGCAGGCCGAACACCGAGACTTCCTGCTTGAGCCAGGGCTGGGCGATATAGATGCCAAACCGCCCGCCTGCCACCCGCAGCGGGCTCAGGTAATCGATACGCGGGACCACTGCCGTGGATTCGATCTCCACATTGGGGACTTCACCGCCCAATGAACTGATGTTGAATTTCCGAGCCTTGTAATGGTTGTAATACAGGTTGAACGCGAACATGTTGTCCGGAAGGCTGTCGACCTCCAGCGGCAACACGAAGAAGCCGTCGGTGCCGGGACCGATGTTATCGACACCGGTTTCGGTGGCCAGGGCCGGCAAAGCGCAAGCGCAGGCCAGGCCCAGGGTCATTTGCAAGGCGAATGTCGTGCGGATCGGGTTCATTGGGGAGCTCGTTATTATTGTTGGGTCCGAGCCATAGAAATAAGCCGTTCGTGACCGGTAGGGCAGGGTATTGGCGGCCACGCAGGGGACTTGGGCGGCCACATTTTGTATCCCCCGTTGCATTGGCTCATGCTAACGTTCATGAAACAACCGGTTACAAAAACGCCTCCTAACGTGCCCCGGACCCCCGCCCATGCTCAAAGTCATCGACCCTACCTATGAACTGGCGCTGGTATCGCCGTTCCTGCTGCAAACCCTGGCTGAAGTCGTGGCGGACAAAGGCTTCGACGCAGCCGGTCTGTGTCGCGGGCTGGGGTTCGGTCTCGACGATCTCCAGGATCCTGCGCAACGAATTTCCTATCGTCAGGCCGTCATCATGATTCAACGGGCGCTCAAGTTGTTGCCCGACAAGGGCCTGGGATTGTGGGTCGGCGATCGCAACGTCCTGGGCACCCTGGGCTTGCTGGGGCATGTCTTGTCGCTGTGCGAAACCCTGCGCGATGCCTTCGCCCTGGGAGTGCGTTACCAGCACACCACCGGCGGAATCGCGGTGACCAGTGTCGAGGAAACCGCGGAGCGGATCATGGTCGAAGCGAGCTGCCGGCTGCCCTTTGCCGAGATTCAGGTGTTCGCGGTCGAAGAGTTCTTCGCCAGCCTGATGGTGTATGGCCGGGCGTTGGCTGGGCCGGATTTCAAGCCCGAAGCCGTGGAGTTCATGCATGCCTCGCCGTCCTATGCCCAGGAGTATCAACGCATACTGGGCCCTGTCGTGCGCTTCGGATGCCGGCACAACCGCATGCTGATCGATGTCCACTGGCTGGATCTGCGTTTGCCCAATCACCATCCGCTGGCCCTGCGCCAGGCGTTGGCCTTGCTGGAGCAGGAGGCCGGCGAGGTGCATCAGAAGATCGACCTGATCCAGGCCGTGGAACGGGCGATTGCCCGGGACCTGACCCGGGGCAGCCACATCGAGAAAATCGCCGGCGACCTCAACATGAGCAGTCGTACCCTGCGCCGTCGTCTGACCGAACACAACCTGACGTTCGAAGCCTTGCTGGAGCAGGTACGGCGCGGCCGGACCCTCATCCTGCTGGCCAATCCCGAACTGTCCATCGAACGCATCACTGAAGAGGTCGGCTACAGCGATGTACGCAGTTTCCGTCGGGCGTTCCGACGCTGGACCGGCATGAGCCCCAGCGCGTTTCGCAGCGAAGGGGCGGAGGCCCGGCTCTAGGGTTTGTACTTTTCGTACAAAGCCTAAGGATATGTCCAAACGGTATTTCTCAAGCCCCGGGCGCGCTCCCTAAGATCACGTCATAACTCGTTATGACAAGTGATCAGGGCCATGTCCGACAACGTGCTTTCCCTCAGCAGCGTACCGCTGCATACCCAACTGCGAGACGTGCTGCGTGCGCGCATCCTCGATGGTGAATACCCCCAGGACAGCCAGATGCCTTCGGAAAGCGAGCTGGGCGCGCTGTTTCGCGTCAGCCGCATCACCGTGCGCCAGGCGTTGGGGGATCTGCAAAAGGAGGGGCTGATTTTCAAGATCCATGGCAAGGGGACGTTCGTTGCCAAGCCCAAGACCTATCAGAACGTCAGCACGCTCCAGGGCCTGGCCGAGTCCATGACCGGGCGCGGCTTCGAGGTGATCAACCGCCTGCGCAGTTTCAAATTCATTCCGGCCGACAAGCTGGTGGCCGAACGCCTGAAAGTGGCTGAAGGCGGCGTGGTTGCCCAGATCAAACGGGTGCGGCTGATCAACCGGGCGCCGATCTCGCTGGAGATTACCTATCTGCCCAAGGCTCTGGGTGAGCGCCTGGAAAAAGCCGACCTGGTGACCCGCGACATTTTCCTCATCCTGGAGAACGACTGCGGTTTGACCCTGGGCCATGCGGACCTGGCCATCGATGCAGTGCTGGCCGATGCCGACCTGACCCAGGCCCTGGAGATCGAACCGGGGTCGCCCATCATGCGCATCGAGCGCCTGACCCATGATGCCGATGGCCAGCCACTGGATTTCGAACACCTCTACTACCGCGGCGATGCCTTCCAGTACCGCTTGCGGATCGACCGACAGAAAGGGAAGCAGGCATGAGCCGAACCACGTTAGAGCAGGAGTACGACATTGTTGTCATCGGCGGTGGCACTGCCGGGCCCATGGCGGCAATCAAGGCCAAGGAGCGCAACCGCGACCTGCGGGTGCTGCTGGTGGACAAGGCCAACGTCAAGCGCAGCGGCGCCATCAGCATGGGCATGGATGGCTTGAACAACGCCATCATCCCCGGTCATTCGACACCCGAGCAGTACACCAAGGAAATCACCATCGCCAACGACGGCATTGTCAATCAGGCGGCGGTGTACGCCTACGCCACCCACAGTTTCGAGACTATCGAGCAATTGGACCGCTGGGGCGTGAAGTTCGAGAAGGACGAGACCGGCGACTACGCGGTGAAAAAAGTCCACCACATGGGCGCCTACGTGCTGCCGATGCCGGAAGGGCATGACATCAAGAAGGTCTTGTATCGCCAGTTGAAACGGGCGCGGGTGAGTATCACCAATCGCTTGGTCTGTACTCGGTTGCTGACCGACGAGGAGGGCGCGGTTAACGGGGTGATGGGCTTCGATTGCCGCACCGCCGACTTCCAGGTGATCAAGGCCAAGGCCGTCATCTTGTGCTGCGGCGCGGCGGGACGCCTGGGACTGCCGGCCTCCGGTTACCTGATGGGCACCTACGAGAATCCCACCAACGCTGGCGACGGCTATGCCATGGCCTACCACGCCGGCGCCGAACTGGCGAACCTGGAGTGCTTCCAGATCAACCCGTTGATCAAGGATTACAACGGCCCGGCCTGTGCCTATGTCACCGGCCCCCTGGGCGGCTACACCGCCAACAACAAGGGCGAGCGCTTCATCGAATGCGACTACTGGAGCGGCCAGATGATGTGGGAGTTCCACCAGGAACTCGAAGGTGGCAACGGCCCGGTGTTCCTCAAGCTCGATCACCTGGCCGAGGAAACCATCCAGAACATCGAAGAGATCCTGCACAGCAACGAGCGCCCGAGTCGCGGCCAGTTCCACGCCAATCGCGGAACCGATTACCGCACGCAGATGGTGGAAATGCACATCTCCGAGATCGGTTTTTGCAGCGGTCATTCAGCCTCGGGCGTGTGGGTCAACGAGCGGGCGGAAACCTCGGTCAAGGGCTTGTACTCGGCCGGCGACATGGCGGCGGTGCCGCACAACTACATGCTCGGGGCGTTCACCTACGGTTGGTTCGCCGGCAACAACGCCGCGAATTTTGTCGCCGGGAAGGATTTTTCGGCGCTGGATACCGGGCAGATCGAACGAGAGAAAGACCGGGTCTTTGCGCCGCTGGAGCGTGAACACGGCCTGCCGCCGGCCCAGGTGGAGTACAAGCTGCGCCGCTTCGTCAACGATTACCTGCAGCCGCCAAAGGTCACCAGGAAGATGCAGATCGGCCTGCAACGCTTCAGCGATATCCAGCGCGACCTGGATCGGATCAAGGCCCACAACGCCCACGAATTGATGCGCGCCATGGAAGTCAGCGTGATCCGCGACTGCGCCGAAATGGCCGCCCGCGCCTCGCTGTTCCGCGCCGAAAGTCGTTGGGGACTGTACCACTATCGGGTCGACCATCCGCAGCGCAACGACAGCGAATGGTTCTGCCATTGCCACCTGAAGAAGGGCGACGACGGCGCGATGACCTCGTTCAAGAAAGCCGTAGAGCCTTACATCATCGCTCTGGATGCCGACGAACTGCAGGCCTACGACCGGCTGCGGGTTGGCGCCGACGCGGCCTGAAACGATCACCCAAAGAGAACGCTTATGGCCTATCAACCCCAGGAAATTTTTTTCCGCTCCAATGCCCCCGTCACCGTGGACGAGGACAAATGCATCGCCCACAAAGGCTGCACCGTCTGCGTCGATGTGTGCCCCATGGACCTGCTGGCGATCAACCCGACGACCCAGAAGGCCTACATGGCGTTCGATGAATGCTGGTACTGCATGCCCTGTGAAAAGGACTGCCCGACCGGGGCGGTGAAGGTGGAGATTCCTTACTTGCTGCGTTGACTGAGACACCGCTAATCGCGAGCAGGCTCGCTTGTATGGTAGGACTTGAAGGGAGGAGGAGGGACAAGGCTCGATTCTGACTGTTAGCCGCAGTACAGACTGTGGGAGATTTCGCCCCTCCTCCT
>NZ_RQJK02000022.1:0-122471 GCF_022342325.2 Pseudomonas sp. AF32
AATGCTGGCTCGCAAGCTTGCTCGGATCGTATTCGCTCTGCTGAAAGGGCAAAGCGAATACCAACCAAAAGCGGCTTGAGGGCTTCCCCTCAACCATAGAATCTCCCACAGTGGATTTGTGGTGGACGCCGGACTTGTGAACGCCTGAGAACAATTGTGGGAGCGAGCCTGCTCGCGATGGGGCCAGCCCAGTCACTACAAAGCCATCCGGCCACCCCCGGACGCCCGATTCAAAAACACCCCTCGTTTCCCACCGTGCAAAGATCACGGCGGAGACGAACCTCCTATACATGATTCGAGGGGAATCCCCATGTTGCGTGCAGCGCTGGCCGGTCTGGTACTGGCTTCATTGACCTTGTCTGCCCAGGCAGAAACCATCCGCATCGCCATCGGCACCCAGGACACCACCATCAATTGCGCCGCCGGCGGATTGTTGATTCGCGAGCTGGGCCTGCTGGACAAATACCTGCCCCATGACGGCGCCTACAAGGACGCCCAATACGACATCCAATGGAAGAACTTCACCAGTGGCGCGCCGCTGACCAACGAGATGGTCGCCGGCAAGCTCGACTTCGGCGCCATGGCCGATTTCCCCGGCTCGTTCAACGGCGTAGCGTTCGAAGCCGCTGGCAAGCACAGCCTGTTCATCAGCGTGTTGTCGGGCAGCACCCAGGGCAGCGGCAACGGCATCGTGGTGCCCAGCGCCTCGGGCGTGCAGTCCCTGGCCGAGCTCAAGGGCAAGACCATTTCCGTGCCGTTTGCCTCCACCGCCCACGGCATGTTGCTGCGCGCCGTCGCAGCCCAGGGCTGGGACCCGCTCAAAGACGTGAACATCATCGCCCAGCCGCCGGAGGTGGCCGGCTCGGCGCTGCAAGCGGGCAAGATCGACGCCCATGCCGACTTCGTACCGTTCGCCGAGCTGTTCCCCAGCCGCGGTTTCGCCCGCAAGATCTACGACGGCGCCCAGGCCGGCGCGCCGACGTTCCATGGCGCACTGGTGGATCAGGCCTATGCCCGCAAGTACCCGGAAATCGTGGTCGCCTACCTGCGCGCAAGCATCGAGGCCAATCAGTTGCTGGCCGCTGAACCGGAGAAATACAGCGAGCTGATCGCCAAGGTCACCGGTGTCGATGCCGAGGTCAATTACCTGTTCCACGGACCGTTGGGCGTGCAGACCCGTGACCTGACCTGGAAGCCGGAATACCGGCAAGCCGTCGGCACCGCCATCGATACCCTCAAGCTGCTGAAAAAAGCCGATCGCGGCCTGGACCTCGACACCTTCATCGATGACCAGTACATCCGTGCCGCGTTCAAGGCCTCGAATCTGGATTACACCGCGCAACTGGCTGACTACACCCAGACGCCACTGAACAGCACCGATGCCGCGACCGGCCAGGCCATCACCGATGTGCGCCGTGTGGCCGAAATCTGGGTGCGTGGCGAGCCGAAAGTCCGGCATTACGCCTCGGCGCAATCGGCCTTTGCCGCGCTGGCGAGCCTCAAGCAGGAAGGCAAGGGCATCCGCGCCGTCTACGCCCAGGCGAGCGACAGCGGGATCAAGCTGCTGGCCGAGCAGGCGTGGTTTGCCACTGATGCCAAGGGGCGGCTCAGC
This sequence comes from Pseudomonas sp. AF32, assembly GCF_022342325.2. NCBI lineage: Bacteria > Pseudomonadati > Pseudomonadota > Gammaproteobacteria > Pseudomonadales > Pseudomonadaceae > Pseudomonas > Pseudomonas sp. AF32. The sequence goes on from NZ_RQJK02000022.1 coordinate 1,613, forward strand.
GCGTTTCTGTTGAAGGGCCAGGCCCAGCAATTTGCCACGGCCCAGGGTGGGAAGGTTTTGGACTTTAACGAAGCGACTGCGCAGGCCGTTGCTGCACGCTGATCGTCAGAATATTCAATGACCTGTGGGAGCGGGCTTGCTCGCGAAAGCGATATTTCAGTGACATCGATGTTGAATGTCAGTCCGCATTCGCGAGCAAGCCCGCTCCCACAGGGAACTCGGTTGAGAGGAAGAGTTGTGTTCCGATCTTATTTTCGCTGGCTCCTGCGAGCCGCTTCCCTGGTGCTCTGCCTGCTGTTCTGGCAACTCGCCGCCACGTACCACTGGGACCTGGGCCTGGTGACGTTTGCCAACGTTCCGACGCCCGTGGCCGTGATCCAGGCCGCGCTCGGCCTGGGGGAGTCGGGCAGCCTCGGGCGACACCTGGGCAGCAGCCTGGGTCGGGTCTTCGCCGGCTATGGCGCGGCGCTGCTGATTGGCGTGGCGCTGGGGCTGGCCATCGGTCGCTCGAAATGGGCCGAAGACCTGCTGTTGCCGCCGTTGGAAGTCCTGCGGCCGATCCCGGCGGTGGCCTGGATTCCCTTGGCGATCCTGATGTTTCCGTCGTCGGAGCTGTCGATGGTGTTCATCACCTTCACCGGTGCGTTGTTTCCCATCCTGCTCAACACCGTGCACGGCGTCGAGGGTGTGGACCGGCGGCTGGTTGCGTCGGCGAAAAGCCTCGGGGCAGGGCGTCGGGCGATCCTGCTGGAAGTAATTTTGCCGGGCGCCGCGCCGAGCATCATCACCGGCCTGGCCATTGGCATGGGTACGTCCTGGTTCTGCCTGGTGACGGCGGAAATGATCGCCGGTCAGTACGGCATCGGCTACTACACCTGGGCCTCCTACACCGTGCAGAACTACCCCGACATCGTCGTCGGCATGTTGCTGATCGGCGTGTTGGGCATGGGCAGCAGTCTGTTGATCAAACGCCTCGGCGGGCTGTTCACGCCCTGGCATCGACCACGAGGAAAAGCCTGATGAGCGTGATGCAAGCGCCGGAAGGACGGATCGACATCCGTCAGTTGTCCATTGTCCTGGGCCAGGGCGTCCAGGCGTTCGAAGCCGTCCAGGGCCTGGATTGCCAGATCGAGGCCGGTCAGTTCGTCTGCGTCCTGGGGCCGTCCGGTTGCGGGAAATCGACCCTGCTCGGCGCACTCGCGGGGCATCTGCAACCGCGCACCGGCACGTTGAATGTCGATGGGGCGGCGGTGTCCGGTCCGTCGCCACAGCGCGGCATGGTGTTCCAGCAGCACACGCTGTTCCCGTGGCGCACGGTGCGCGACAACGTCGCCTTCGGCTTGAAAATGCGTGGCCTGGGCAAGGCCGAACGGCACCGGGCCGCCGATGAAATTCTCGCCCTGGTGGGGCTGGAAGGTTTTGCCGGGCACTGGCCGGACCAGCTTTCAGGGGGCATGCAGCAACGGGTGGAGATCGCCCGGGTACTGGTCAACCGCCCACGCCTGTTGCTGATGGACGAACCGTTCGGCGCGTTGGACGCCTTGACTCGCTTGAACATGCAGGAGCTGTTGCTGGATATCTGGACGCGCATTCGCACCACTGTGGTGTTCGTCACCCATGACATCGACGAGGCGCTGTTCCTGGCCGATCGACTGCTGGTGATGAGCCCGCGACCGGGTCGGATCATCGAGGACCTGCGCCTGGATTTCCCTCGGCCACGGACCACCGCACTGGTGACCAGTCCCGAATTCTCCCACTTGAAACGTCACTGCCTCGAGTTGCTGCGCCATGAAGAAGGCCGGCAGTTGCCGCGCCTCAACCCCCTCGGGCTCCCTGAAACCTCCTTGCCGCGATTTGCCCTATGACCTCTCTATTCGAAGACACCGACAACGATGACATCCTCGCCCTGCAACCGCGCCTGACCGATGAAGATCCGGGCGTGCGCCGTATCGCCTTGATTGAACTGGCCGACCTGGAAGAGCCCGAAGGCTTGCTGTGGCTGGTGGAACGCCTGGCCCAAGACCCCAGCGACGAGGTCCGTGCCGAAGCTGCGTGCTTGCTTGAAGCCTGGGAAGAGGCTCCGGTGGTCGCAGCCCTGTGCCAGGCCCTGACCGATCCGTCGGCGACGGTGCAGGCCGCTGCGGCCCAGAGCCTGAGTTTGCTCAAGAGCGAAGCAGCGGGGAGGGTGATCCTGCCCTGGGCCGCCCATCAGGACGTCAACGTACGGGGTGCGGCGTTCCGGGCCTTGCGTGAGTTGCGTCTGGCCGATGCAGCACCGGCTGCCCTCGGTGCCTTGGCCGACCGCGATGCCGGCGTGCGCCGCGAAGCCGTTGGCGTGCTGGGGTGGCTCAAGCATCTCGATGCGCTGCCGGCGTTGGCGCGACTCGCCAGCGATGATCCGGACACCGAGGTGCGGCGGGCGGCCACCGGCGCTCTTGGCCTGGCGTCGGATGCGCAAGTCCTGCCGGCTCTATGCCAGGCGCTGCGGGACCCGGCCTGGGCAGTGCGCGAAGAAGCGGCCACCACGCTGGGCAAGGTCGGTCACGCCGAGGCCGGCCCGGCCCTGATCGAAGCGTTGGCCGATGATTATTGGCAAGTGCGCCTGCGAGCCACCCGCAGCCTCGGCCGTTTACGCTACGCCCCGGCGCTGACGGCATTGATCGAAACCCTGGGCCATCGCATCAGCAACCTGCGCAAGGAGGCGGCCCTGGCTCTGGGGGAATTGGCTGATCGCAACGCCATCCCGGCTTTGAAGGCCGCCCAGGATGATGGTGATCCCGAAGTGCGCAAGGCCGTGCGGATTGCCTTGGGACAGTTGCAATGAGCCCGCTGGCGTTGGGCAATTCCCAGGATAAAAGGCAATTGCGGCTGAACTGGCCCGATGGTCGCGAACAACGCCTGGACCACGCCGAACTGCGCCGCCAATGTCCCTGCTCCCAATGCCGGGCGTTTCGCCTGCAAGGCTCGACGGTCCTGGTGGACTCGCGGATCCGGGTGGTTGCGGTCAATACCCAGGGGTATGGGGTGCAACTGGTCTTCAGTGATGGGCATGAGCGGGGGATTTATCCGTGGGCGTACCTGGCGGGACTCGGACACTGACCCACCGCTATCGCGAGCAGGCTCGCTCCCACAGGGTTCCGGGTGTACATCAACACTGTGAACGCCACGGAAACTGTGGGAGCGAGCCTGCTCGCGATGGCGGCAACCCAGGCCGCCTGTGAACTGACTGGCGGCGCTTGTCAGAAAAAACCGACAGGAGTACAAATGTACTCCATGACGACACTCACTCCCCGCCGCACCGCCATCCTGACCTTCATTCGCGAACGCATCGCCGATCAGGGCCAGCCTCCCAGCCTCGCTGAAATCAGCGAGGCGTTCGGTTTTGCCTCCCGTAGCGTGGCGCGCAAGCATGTGCTGGCGCTGAGCGAAGCCGGTTTTATCGAAGTCAATCCGCACCAGGCCCGGGGCATCCGGTTGCTGAACCAGCCGCCGCGCCCGGAACTGCTGGACGTGCCGGTGCTGGGACGCGTAGCTGCCGGCCTGCCCATCGGTGCCGATGCCGAGGTTCATGACCGCCTGATGCTGGACCCGGCGATCTTCACCAAAGCGCCCGATTACCTGCTGCGGGTCCAGGGCGACTCGATGATCGGCGACGGCATTCTCGACGGTGACCTGGTGGGCGTACAACGCACGCCCCAGGCTTCGAACGGGCAGATCGTGGTGGCACGGCTCGACGGTGAGGTCACCATCAAGCGCTTCGAGCGAGTCGGCGAACAGGTGCGTTTGCTGCCGCGCAACCCGGCCTATCAGCCGATCATCGTCGAGGCCGACCGGGACCTGGCGATAGAAGGGGTGTTCTGTGGCCTGTTGAGGCAAGGCTGATGGGCGCGGTCGTTGCGCTGGACACGCTGTTCAACGGCGGCCAGGTCTGGAAGGGCCGCCCTGCGCCGTCGGCCGCCAGCCCGCAGCCCACCGGCCATGCCGCCCTGGACGCGGCGTTGCCCAGCGGCGGCTGGCCGGAGGCGGCGTTGACGGAAATTCTCCTGGCCGCGCCGGGCGTAGGCGAGTTGCAACTGGTGTGGCCGACCCTGGCGCGGCTGTCGGCGGCGGGTGAGCGGATCGTGCTGGTGGCGCCGCCGTTCGTGCCCTATCCCCAGGCCTGGCAGAACGCCGGGGTAGACCTGCGCCAGTTGTCGGTGATCCGGGCCGACGAGCGCGATGCCCTCTGGGCCACCGAACAGTGCCTGCGTTCGGGCTGTTGCGGCGCAGTCCTGTGCTGGCCTCGCCAGGCGGACGACCGGGCCCTGCGCCGCCTGCAAGTGGCGGCGGAAACCGGCCAGACCCTGGCATTCGCCTGGCGCTCGATCCAGGAAGCCGTCAACCCGTCACCGGCCGCACTGCGCATCGCCATCGATGCCCGACCCGGGCAATTGCGTGTGCTCAAGTGCCGGGGCGGCTTGGCCCATTCCGGGCCGATTGCCTTCGCTACACCTGCATCACGAACCGGGTATTGAGGTTGCGATGCGCTGGGTCTGCATTCTCTTCCCGCAATTGGCGCTGGACGCCGCGCTGCGCCAGCGACCCGATCCCGGGGAGCCCCTGGCGCTGCTGACTGGCCCGGCCCAGCGTCGGGTGCTGCAAGCGGTCAATGACTCGGCACGGGCCCTGGGTTTGCGCCCCGGCCAGACCATGACCGCCGCCCAGGCCTTGAGCAAAGGCTTTGCCACCGCCGAATACGACGCAGCGCAGATCGAGCACTGGCAACAGTTCCTGGCGGCCTGGGCCTACCGTTTCAGCTCTCAGGTCAGCGTGCATTATCCGCGCACAGTGTTGTTCGAGATCGAGTCGAGCCTGGGCCTGTTCGGCCCCTGGCCGGTGTTCGAGGCGCGGCTGCGGGCCGAACTGACGGAGTTGGGATTTCGTCATCGCATCGTCGCCGCCCCGAACCCGGTGGCGGCCCGGGTGCTCGCCAATGCCCACGATGCCCTGGTGGTGCCCGATGCCGAAACCCTGCAACAACACCTGGCGCAGATGCCGGTGGACCGGATCGGCCTTGCGCCCGATGTCGCCACCGCGTTGTCGCGCATGGGGCTGCGTTGCCTGGGGCAGGTCCAGGCCTTGCCCCGGCACACCTTGGCGCGGCGCTTCGAAGCCCAGGTACTCAAACACCTCGATGCGTTGACCGGCAGTCGCACCCTGGCGCTGTCGTTCTACCTGCCGCCGGACCGTTTCGATGTGCGCATCGAACTCAATTACGACGTCCAGTCGCACCAGGCATTGCTGTTTCCATTGCGTCGGTTGACAGGGGATCTGTCGGCCTTCCTGTGTGGTCGCGACAGCGGTGTGCAGCGTTTTGACCTGCACCTGGAGCACGCCGGGTTGCCGGACACCGTGATCAAGGTCGGCCTGCTCAGCGCCGAACGGGAGCCCTCGATGCTCTTCGAACTGGCCCGCGGCCGGCTGGAGCAGGCGCAAGTCGAGGCGCCGGTGCGTGGCTTTCGCTTGTGTGCCGAAGACCTGCCGAGTTTCGTACCCCAGCGTCTGGAATTGTTCGATGAGCGCCCCCAGCAATCCTTGCCTTGGGAGCAATTGCGGGAACGGCTGCGGGCCCGACTGGGCGATGAAGCGGTGCAGGGCCTGGGTTTTCGTGATGATCACCGACCTGAATGTGCCTGGCAGATGACGTCTGAGCCCCAAACCTGTCCCGTGCGCACCGGTGTACAGCGTCCTGGCTGGTTGCTGGACGAATGCCAGGTCTTGCCGGAAGGCCAGGCGCGTATCCTCATGGGCCCGGAGCGCATCGAGACCGGTTGGTGGGACGGTGCCGATGTACGCCGCGATTACTACTTGGTCGAAACCCGCGCCGGACAACGAGGCTGGGCCTATCGACCGGTGGGCGAGGGCGGGCCGCTGTGGCTGCAGGGCTGGTTCGCATGAGCGTCGAATATGCCGAGCTGCATTGCCTGTCCAACTTCAGTTTCCAGCGCGGTGCCTCCAGTGCGTTGGAGCTGTGTCGGCGGGCCAGTCAACAGGGTTATCGGGCCCTGGCGATCACTGACGAATGCACGTTGGCCGGGATCGTCCGGGCGTGGCAGGCGGCCAGGGAACTGAAACTGCACTTGATCGTCGGCAGTGAGATCCAGGTCGAAAACGGTCCGAAACTGGTGTTACTGGTGGAAGACCTGGAGGGCTATCAAGCCCTGTGCCGGCTGATCACTCGTGCCCGGCGTCGCAGCGAGAAGGGCCGTTATCGCATCGTCCGGGAGGATTTCGACGAGCCCTTGCCGGGGCTGCTGGTGCTGTGGGTGCCTGATGACAACGCCGAGGAACAGGGGCGTTGGCTCCAATCGATTTTTGCCGGGCGTTTGTGGTTGTCCGTTCAATTGCACTGCGGGCAGGACGACCAGCGTCGCCTGGCCGACCTGCTGGCGCTGGCCGAACACCTTGGGCTTCCCGCCGTGGCGACGGGCGATGTGCACATGCACGTGCGTGGGCGTCGCGCCTTGCAGGACACCATGACTGCCATCCGCCACCACGTCACGGTGGCCGAGGCCGGCCAGCGTCTGCATCCCAACGGCGAGCGACACTTGCGCAGTCTCCAGGCCCTGGCCGATCTCTACCCCCGTGCGTTGCTCGACGAGACCCTGGCCATCGCCCGGCGTTGCACTTTCGATCTGGGCCAGTTGCGCTATGAATATCCTCGTGAACTGGTGCCCGAGGGGCATGATCCGGCGTCCTGGCTGCGGGAGCTGACCGAGCGTGGCATCCGTGAGCGTTGGAAAGGGCTCGTGACAGACAAGGTCCGGCAGCAGATCGACAACGAATTGGCGTTGATCGCCGAGCTGGGCTACGACAGTTATTTCCTCACCGTGCAGGACATCGTCAGTTTTGCGCGCAAGCAGAACATCCTCTGCCAGGGACGTGGTTCGGCGGCCAACTCGGCGGTGTGTTATGCCCTGGGTATCACCGAAATCGACCCGAGCCAGACCAACCTGTTGTTCGAGCGATTTCTGTCCCGGGAACGTAACGAGCCGCCGGACATCGACGTCGATTTTGAACACGAGCGCCGCGAAGAAGTGCTGCAATACGTTTTCCAGCGCTACGGGCGTCATCGGGCAGCGTTGACGGCGGTGGTCAGCAGTTATCACGGAGCCGGAGCGGTGCGGGACGTCGCCAAGGCCCTGGGCCTGCCGCCGGATCAGGTCAATGCATTGGCCGATTGTTGCGGACGCTGGAGCGACGAGGCACCGCCGCTGGATCGCTTGCGTGAGGGCGGCTTCGACCCGGACAGCCCGGTGTTGCGCCGGGTGCTGAGCCTCACCCAACAACTGATCGGCTTTCCCCGGCACCTGTCCCAACACCCCGGTGGCTTCGTGATCAGCGAACAACCCCTGGACACCCTGGTCCCGGTGGAAAACGCTGCCATGGCCGAGCGCACCATCATCCAGTGGGACAAGGATGACCTGGACGCGGTCGGGCTGCTCAAGGTGGACATCCTGGCGTTGGGCATGCTCAGTGCGATCCGCCGTTGTTTCGACCTGATCGAGCGCTATCGGGGGCAGCGCTACACCCTGGCGGATTTGCCCCGTGACGATGCGGCCACCTACGAGATGATCAGCCGCGCCGACACCATCGGCGTGTTCCAGATCGAGTCACGGGCGCAGATGGCGATGTTGCCTCGGCTCAAGCCCAGCAAGTATTACGACCTGGTGATCGAAGTGGCGATCGTGCGACCCGGCCCGATCCAGGGTGGAATGGTCCATCCGTACTTGAAGCGGCGAAACGGGGAGGAAGCCGTCGTCTACCCTTCGCCAGAATTGCAAGAGGTGCTTGAGCGCACCTTGGGTATCCCGCTGTTCCAAGAGCAGGTCATGCAGATCGCCATCGTTGCTGCCGATTACACACCCGGCGAGGCAGACCAGTTGCGCCGTTCCATGGCCGCGTGGAAGCGCCACGGTGGTCTTGAGCCTCATCGGGAACGTCTGGCCGACAGAATGCGTAAAAACGGCTACAGCCTTGAATACGCCGCGCAACTCTTCGAGCAGATCAAGGGCTTCGGCAATTACGGTTTTCCCGAGTCCCACGCCGCCAGTTTCGCCTTGTTGACCTACGTCAGCAGCTGGCTCAAATGCCACGAACCGGCGGCGTTCGCCTGTGCCCTGATCAATAGCTGGCCCATGGGTTTCTACAGCCCGGACCAGATCCTGCAGGATGCCCGCCGGCATCAGTTGCAGATCCGTCCGGTGGATGTGCGCGCCAGTGACTGGGATTGCAGCCTGGAGCCCCTGGAAGGCCGGCAACCGGCGATCCGCATGGGCTTGCGGCTGATCAAGGGTTTTCGCGAGGACGATGCCCGGCGTATCGAAGTGGCGCGTCGGCAACGGATTTTCCATGACGTGGCCGACCTGGGCGAGCGTGCGCAACTCGATGCACGGGCCTTGGAACAACTGGCCGATGCCGGTGCCTTGCGCGGCCTGGCGGGGGATCGCCATCGCGCCCGCTGGGAGGTGGCCGGGGTGCAAAAACAATTGGGCCTGTTCGCTGGCTTGCCCAGTCAGGAAGAGCCGCCTGTGATACTGCCCAAACCCTCGGTGGGCGAAAATCTGTTCGCTGATTACGTCACGCTCGGTACGACATTGGGCCCCCACCCGCTGGCCCTGCTGCGTCCTGAACTGCGCGCCCGGCGTTGTCGCAGTTCGCGGGAATTGCAGGACGTGGAACATGGACGCAACGTCAGCGTCGCCGGGCTGGTCACCGGTCGTCAGCGCCCCGGCACGGCCAGCGGCGTGACCTTCGTTACTCTGGAGGATGAATTCGGCAACCTCAACGTGGTGGTCTGGCGCGACCTGGCCGAGCGCCAGCGCAAAATCCTGGTGGGGTCGCAATTGCTCAGGGTCGATGGACGCTGGGAAAGCGTCGGCGAAGTGCGCCACCTGATCGCCGGACGCTTGAGTGACCTGACCGGGCTGCTGGCAGGCATCAACGTACGCAGTCGCGATTTTCGTTGACCCAGGCCGAATCGCGAGCAGGCTCGCTCCCACAGTAGGTTTGTGTTGTTCTCAGGCTTTGTGATCGACATCGTCCCTTGTGGGAGCGAGCCTGCTCACGATAGCGGTGTGTCTGTGCCCATGGATTCTGGCTTTACCGCCACCATCATGGCTTGAACATGAAACCAAACGCCAACCCCATGCTCGAAGCTCTGAGCACAAGAAGTTCGCAAGCCGATTTCCCGGCAGGTATTCGAGGTTCAGAGTCGACCCATGCAGTTCTTATCCCAGCATCACGGGTGTCCCGGTTGGGGCGGTGAAATGGCCCGGCGTATCCGGTCGTACGATTGGAGCCAGACTGAACTGGGCGCTATCGAACACTGGTCCGCCAGCCTGCGCAGTGCCGTCCAGATGTTGCTGGCTTCGCCCTTGCCGATGGTCATGTTGTGGGGCCGCCAGGGCTTCATGATTTACAACGACGCCTATGCCGAGTTCGCCGGCGGGCGTCACCCTTATCTGTTGGGATGCGCGGTGGAACTGGGTTGGCCGGAGGTGGCCGAGTTCAACCGTCACGTGTTGGACGTCTGTCTGGCCGGTGGCACTTTGTCCTATCGCAGCAAGGAGCTGGTGCTGCTGCGCAATGGCAAGCCCGAAGATGTATGGATGGACCTGTTCTACAGCCCCGTGCCCGACGATGACCAGGCCCCGGCCGGTGTGCTGGCGATTGTCGTGGAAACCACTGAACTGGTGTTGTCCGAGCGAGCGCGCCAGGAGGCGGAGCGCAGTTATCGTGCCGTCAACGAGCGTATTCAGTTGGCCCTTTCCGCCGGGCCTTTGCTGGGTTCGTTCGTCTGGGACATCCAATCCGATACGCTGTCGGGCGATGAGCGCTTCGCCCGCACCTTCAACTACCCGCCGGACACGTCGCTGGATGCGCTGCCCATCGAGGTCGCCCGCCAGCGTATTCATCCCGACGACCTGGATGAGCTCAACCAACGGATCGAGCTGACCTTGCGCACGGGTGGCCCTTTCAATGCCGAGTATCGGGTCCGTCGACCTGGGGATGACGATCTATGGGTACAAGCCAGTGGCCGCTGCGAGTTCGATGCGCTGGGCAGGCCCTTGCGTTTCCCTGGCGTGCTGATCGACATCAACGAGCGCAAGACTGCCGAAGCGTCGCTGCTCAGGTTTACCCGAAACCTGGAGCAGCGGGTAGCCGATGAGGTCCAGGCGCGGTTGGCGGCCGAAGAGCAGTTGCGTCAATCGCAAAAACTGGAGGCCATTGGCGGGCTCACCGGCGGCGTGGCTCACGACTTCAACAACCTGTTGCAAGTGATCGCCGGCAACCTGCATCTGCTGGCGCGCCACGAGCCGGACAACCGGAACGTGCAGCGACGGGTCAGTGCCTCCATTGAAGCCGTGGAGCGGGGCGCCAAGTTGTCCTCGCAACTGTTGGCGTTCGCTCGTCGCCAGCCGTTGTCGCCGATGGTCTACAACCCGTGGCGCATTTTCGACGGCCTGGTCGAATTGCTGCAGCGGGCCTTGGGCGAGACCATCCGGATCGAAGTGACCTTGCCCGACGATCCCTGGTGCATCCACGTGGATCGCAATCAGTTGGAAAACGCGCTGTTGAACCTGGCGATCAACGCCCGCGATGCCATGGGCGGCGAGGGCACCATCCGCATGGTCGGCGAGAACATCGCGCTCGATGAATCGGACTGTGCCGGCAAGGGCATCCCGGCAGGTGATTATGTGCGACTGTCGGTGATCGACAGCGGCGCCGGCATGCCGCCTGATGTACTGAATCAAGTGTTCGAACCATTTTTCACCACCAAGACCGACGGCCAGGGTACCGGCCTGGGACTGAGCATGGTGTTCGGGTTCGTCAAGCAGAGCGGCGGTCATATCGAGATAACCAGCGACGTGGGCGAGGGCACGCGGGCGCAGATGTATTTCCCCCGCAGCCACAAGCCAGAAACCGGGGAACAAATGCAATGTCACCCACTTGCGCCCGGCAAGCATGAGACGATCCTGGTGGTGGAGGACAACGACGACGTGCGCAGTGCATCGGTAGAGCTGCTGGAGCAGGCGGGTTATCGAACCATCACGGCCCCCAACGCCGACGTGGCCATGAAGTTGCTGCTCGAAGGCGCCTCGGTGGACCTGATTTTTACCGACGTGGTCATGCCCGGCCTGATCAAGAGTTCAGACCTGGAGGCGTGGGCGAAGGTACAGACCCCGCCGGTACCGGTGCTGTTCACCTCGGGTTATACCCGGGACATCATCTCCCGCAACCACCAGCTGAGCCCGGACACTCATCTGCTGAGCAAACCCTACGGGCCCGACGCCCTGACGCAGATGGTCAGGGCGGTGCTCAACGGTTGATCGCGGGGCGGCAAACAAATGGAACCGAAGCTGCAAGGCTCCCTTCGAATGATCAAGGCCGGCCATCGAGCTGGCCCCTGTCAAGAGCCCCTGTCGGGAAGAGGTGTCCATGAACGACAAGCCTGCAAACACTCAGCATCAAGGTCAGACGCAGACCTCATCACCGCGTAACGACCCGGCCATCGATCCCCAGGTGCCGGGTGCCAGTCCGGTCGGTCCGGCCGGAGCGGACCAGGCGCAGAGCGCTGCCGAGGAGGTCGATCAGAAACAACATCACCACGAGAACGACAATACCTTCAGCCCGGGCTTCAAGCCCGATCCAGACCGGCCGAAATCGGGTGACAGCACCGACGCCGATATCGACACCGACGGTGGTTGATGGCATCACGCGAAAAGGGTCGTCCAGAGTAGGACGACCCTTTTTTACTCACGATGCAGGTAGCAAACCGTTATTTGCTGGGATGGGCGGCCTGGAGTTTCTTGGCCATTTCTAAGTGTTCCTGCAGGTGCGGCAACATTTTCTGAGCAAACGCCTTGAGCTCGGTGTTGCCCGCTTTCTTGTCGTCCGTCACGGTCTCGGCTTCTTTCTTGAACAAGGCGATGGTTTCTTCGTGGGCCTTGACCTGGTTGTTCGCATAAGCGGCATCGAAGGACTCATCGCGCACTTCGAGAATCTTGGCCTTGGCCTTCTTCATCAGCGTGGTTTCGTCCGGCACTTCGATGTCGTGTTGTTTCGCCAGCGACATCAGTTCCTGGTTGGCCTTGGTGTGGTCGGTGATCATTGTGTTGGCGAACGCTTTCACATCCGCCGAGGCACTTTTCTCCAGGGCCAGTTTGCTGGTTTCGATTTCCGCAATGCCACCGGCCGCGGCGTTGTCGACGAAGTCGTTGGAACTCGCGGCCCAAGCCATGCCCATGCTGGTACTCAGGGCAACTGCCAGGCCGAGTCGGCGCAGGGTAAATCCGTCCATTGGTCAGTCTCCATACAGGTTGTACGAACAGTTTGTACGCGTGATTCTTGGCGTCACTGATCAATGGAGGATGGCGTGCGGACAAAGGTTTGATTGGAAAGCGCTGCGGTACGACGAACGGTCACCGCTGGTCGGATTGGCGGTCGACAGAACCCCGTCGGCAAGGCCATCCTGATAATCGACGAGCCCGTCAAGGTGCTTGCCACCGAACCACCAAAGGAGGTGTTCCATGCCGGTGCCCCATGATTTGTCCCAGGATCTCAACTTCACCAAGGACGAGATCCAGCAAAAGCGCAGCGAGAATCCAAGGCTGGATTCATTACTTCAAAAATACTCCCAACTCGATGCCGAGGTTGTAGAGGCCGAGAAGCCGACATCCGCGGGAATGCCTGACGCTGCCCTGGAGACACTCAAGAAGGAGCGGTTGATGATCAAGGACCAAATCGTGCTGCACCTGAAGAAGTAAACGGGTGGCGAGGGTCATCCCACAGGGCCGCGAGCGGCCCTTTCAACGGCTTGTCCAGGGGCGATCAGCTCAACGGGTCCCAGCGCTGGGACCAGTCGCTGCCGCTCCTGACGATGGCTCGCAGCACGTCGAACGCCTGTTGCAACGCCGCTGAATCCCGATCCCTGGAATAGACCAGGTAAGTGGGGTAGTTGAATTCCGGTGCCTTGGGTACCCGTTCGAGAATGCCGCTGTCCAGGTAGCTTTGCACGACGCGCGTGCGGAAGTAGCCGCTGCCACCGTTTTCCAGGATGTATTGAAGGGCCAGTGGGCCCAGGTTGAAGGTCACGGCGGCCTTGGCCTTGTCCGGCAAGGCCGTGTCGTGCTGGCGACGGAAATCGCTGCTCCAGTCGATGTACACGTAGGGCTCGGGGCACGTGGCCAGGCGCACCAGGATCAGTTTCTCCTCCAGCAGTTGTTCCACCTGCAGTCTTGGCCAGTATTCGGGTTGATACACCACCGCCGCGTCCAGCAGACCCAATTCCAGTTGCTGCAGCAGTTTTTCGCCATCGCGGATGTCCATGCGCAAGGCGTGACCGGGGATTTTCTGACGCAGTTCCCGGGCCCAACTGAGCATCAACGGGTTACACAGGCTGACCTCGCCGCCGAGGTGCAGGACATTGCGATAGCCCTCGGGCAATGGCAGGTCTCGACGGGCCGCTTCCCAGGTCTGCACAAGTTGATTGGCGTAGACGACGAAGGCCTCGCCGTCTGCAGTCAAGCGTGCGCCGGCGCGATTGCGCACGAACAGCGCGCAGCCTAACTGGCTTTCGAGCTTCTGGACCCTGGCGGTGATCGCCGTTTGGGTGACGTGCAGCTTGTCAGCCGCGGCGGCGAGGCTGCCGTGGCGGACAATTTCCAGGAAGGTGCGGGCGAGGTCGATGTCCATGTTCAAGCCGATGCTGGGGAAGCGGGCATTGTAAGAGCTGGCTCGCCTCCCCGATACCGGCAGTCACTGGACGGCTTCGGCCTCCGCCACCCGCGCCCATGGCGCAACCAGGCGCTCGGGCGTACGGCAGGCCTTGTGCTTGAACACGAAGTGGCGACACTTCTCGGCGAAACCGCGACGATTGTCCACCATGTCGTGGCGCATTTCCTTGAGTTCACCGTCACGACACGCCTGGATCGCCGGCAGGCTCCGTTCGGCCTTGCGGGTCCGGATGGCTTCATAGGCCGGATCGAGCCACGCGCCATTGGCCCGTTGCAGCACCCAAAGGCCGAATTCGTCGAGGCAACGTGGGCCAATCTCCTGGACCATGCCGTAGCGCAGCGCCTGGCGTGCGCTGATGGGCAGGCAGTCCTGGGTGAGCTTCCAAGCCATGTCCGGGCCGACCGCGCGCGGCAGGCTGTAGGTCCAGTATTCGGAGCCGTACAAGCCCATGGTCGCGTAGTGGGGATTGAGCACGATGTCGCTGCGCGCCAACACGATATCGGCGGCAAGGGCCAGCATCACACCGCCGGCCCCGGCGTTGCCCGTCAGTCCGCAGACCACCAGTTGCCGGGCGTTCAGCAACTCCAGGCAGACGTCATCGATGGCCTGGATATTGGCCCAGGCTTCCAGGCCGGGTTCGGCGGCAGCCTGGATCACGTTCAGGTGCACGCCGTTGGAAAAACTGCCGCGTCCGCCCCGGATCAGCAGGACCCGAGTATCCCTGGACTTGGCCCAGCGCAGTGCGTCCACCAGGCGTCGACATTGTTCGGTGCTCATCGCGCCGTTATAGAACTCGAACGTCAGCTCGCCTACGTGGCCGCATTCGCGGTAGCGGATGGGTTGGTAGGCCTCATCGCTGAAGGGGTGCCGGGCCAGCGAGCTGTCGAGCACCGGGACATCGTCGAGCTGCCCCGCCAGTACGTGGCGTGCCGGTCGCTTGAAGTTCTGTTCGCCGGGTTGTGGTTTGCGACGCAGGGAACCGATCCACAGGCTCGCATCGCCGGTCGCCACCAGCACCGCATCGTCACGCACGGCCAGCAGCGTGCCGGGCAAGCCACGGCGGACATCCGGATGGGCGTCGTAGAGATAGAACTGGCCACCGGCCAGGCTTGCCAGCACGCCGGGCTGGCCGTCCGCGGCGTCGATGCAGCGTTTGATGAATGCAGTGCTGTCGTGCCAACTGAAGGTCCGGTCGTCCTGGGTCATGTTCGGCTGCAGGCGGCCGATCACGTCACGGCGGTTGTAATCCAGTGGTATCGGGGCGAAACCATTGGTGAATTTTTCCACCACTTCATGGATACAACGGATAGCCGCATCGCTGACCGGGCCGTTGTACAACTCGGACTTGCGCAAACCCTCGGGCAGGTTGAACTCGCAGGTGGCCCAGACCGGCCCGGCATCCATCTCTTCTACCGCTTGCAGTGCCGTCACGCCCCAGCGTTCGACTTGTCGCATGATGGCCCAGTCCAGAGCGCTGGCACCGCGATCGCCGACAATGCCAGGGTGAATGATCACCACCGGACGGCGAGGATTGCGCCACAACCGCTCGGGGACGCGATCCTTGAGAAACGGGCAGATCACCAGGTGGGCGCCGCTTGCTTCGATTTGTCGACAGACCGAGTCGCCATCGGTGAACAGCACCACGCTGGGACGATGACCGGCTTCGCGCAGTTCCAGCCAGGCGCGTTGGGTCAGGCCGTTGAAGGCGGTCGACAGAAGAATGATCTTCAGTGCAGGCATGGGTCTCTTTCCTTGAGATGAGCGGGCACAGGCTCCGAATGAGCCGTCCCTGGCCTTGATGGAGACGCCAAGTTAGCGGTTGAGAGGCGAGGGTGAACTGACGAGGATCAAGGTTGTGTGCCTTGGGAGGCTCGGGAGGGAGGCTCGGGAGGGCAGAAACACGAATCCCGCCTCGGGGCGGGATTCGTCAGCAGCCGGGCAGCGCCTGCGAGGGCGCCTGGTCTCAGGCCGGGAACAGTTCGGACAGCTTCATCGACAGCATCATGTCGCCTTCGACGCGCAGCTTGCCACCCATGAAGGCCTG
Source organism: Pseudomonas sp. AF32 (assembly GCF_022342325.2). Classification (NCBI taxonomy): domain Bacteria; kingdom Pseudomonadati; phylum Pseudomonadota; class Gammaproteobacteria; order Pseudomonadales; family Pseudomonadaceae; genus Pseudomonas; species Pseudomonas sp. AF32. The sequence continues at coordinate 17,436 of NZ_RQJK02000022.1, forward strand.
CATGCCGTCGGTTTCGCCGCTGACGATGCCCTTGAGGGTTTCGCTGTCCATGACCAGCGTGCAGTTGGCATCGGCGTTTTCACCTTCCTGCAATTCACAGGTGCCGTCCTTGACGATCAGGGCGTATTGCTTGTCTTCGTCGGTGATGTTGAAACCGAACACCAGGTCCAGGCCGGCAGCGGCGGCTGGGTTGAATTTTTCTTTCATCTTTTGTACGGCGTCGACTACAGAGGTCATGGTTTCGATCCTTATTCGGGTGGATACAGCAAGGGTCTACGGTAATTCGACCTCAGCGAAAGGTGATGAGGTCCGGGGTCCTCAACAGTTGCAAGTGAGCATGACTGTTGAAGGAAGCCAGGGCGACCTCGCGGTCCCTGAATTTCAGGTGGTTGAGCGAGGTGTTGACGATCTGCCAGTTCAGTTCGAAGGCCTGTCGGGCCGGTATATGGGTAATCAGGTGGAGCAGGGCGGTGATGGTGCCGCCGGAGGTGAACACGGCGATCTTGTGGGTGTTGTCGGCCTGATCCAGGAGACGATGCAGGCCGGCCTGGACCCGCTCCACGAAACCCGACCAGCTTTCCAGTCCTGGCGGGTCGTACTGGCCGCTGAGCCAGCGCTCGATGATCAAGGCGAAGATACGCTGGAATTCGGCGCGGTTCTGCGCGGCGTTGCGCAGGATATACAAGGCCTCGGGTTCTTCGGGCAACATGTCCGGCAGCAGGGCGCGGATCACCGCGTCGGCGTCGAATTCGTTGAACGCCGGGTCGATTTCCAGTTCAGGCACCGGCAGCCCGGCGGCGGACATCTGGCCCAGCGCGCCCGTGGCGGTGTCCTGCTGGCGGCGCAGGTCGCCCGAGAGGCAGCGATCGAACACGACACCAAGCTCCGCCAGGTGACTTCCCAGCACTTGCGCCTGGCGGACACCGTTGGGCGACAGAACATCGTAGTCGTCCGCACCAAAGGAGGCCTGGCCATGTCGAATCAGATAAATACTGCCCACGTCCGCGTCATCCCGGTACGTTGAAGGTCTGGCGAGGTTATGAGGATGGCGGTGAGCTGTCAATGAAAAAACATACGCTTGTTTGAAATGCTCGTTACAGCCTTGTCTGGCCTCGTCCGGCGTAAGGTAACCATAGGTTTCCCGGCTGGCAGCGACGCGGGTGCATGGGTATGCTGGGAGCGTCTGGTATCCGCCCCCGAGCGGTGAGTTGAATCTATTAGGAGTCATCGTGGAGTTTTTTATCGAATACGCCGGGTTCCTGGCCAAGACCGTGACGCTGGTGATCGCCATACTGGTGGTGCTGGCCAGTTTTGCTGCGCTGCGCAGCAAGGGGCGGCGCAAGTCGGCCGGCCAGTTGCAGGTGAGCAAACTCAACGATTTCTACAAAGGGTTGCGTGAGCGCCTGGAACAGACGCTGCTGGACAAGGATCAGCTCAAGGCCCTGCGCAAGACCGAAGGCAAGACTGAGAAGGCCAAAAAGAAACAGAAGGACAAGCCGGCGACCAAGTCGCGGGTGTTCGTGCTGGATTTCGACGGCGATATCAAGGCATCGGCCACCGAGAGCTTGCGTCATGAAATCACCGCGTTGCTGACCCTGGCGACCCCGAAGGACGAAGTGGTACTGCGGCTGGAAAGCGGTGGCGGCATGGTCCACAGCTACGGCCTGGCCTCTTCGCAACTGGCCCGGATCCGGCAAGCCGGCATACCGCTGACGGTGTGCATCGACAAGGTCGCGGCCAGCGGCGGCTACATGATGGCCTGTATCGGCGAGAAGATCATCAGCGCGCCGTTCGCCATTCTCGGCTCCATTGGCGTGGTGGCACAGTTGCCGAACGTCAATCGCCTGCTGAAGAAACATGACATCGACTTCGAAGTCCTGACGGCCGGTGAATACAAGCGCACGTTGACGGTGTTCGGCGAAAACACCGAGAAGGGCCGGGAGAAATTCCAGGAAGACCTGGACATCACCCACCAGTTGTTCAAGCGTTTCGTGTCCAGCTACCGGCCGCAACTGGCCATTGATGAAGTAGCGACCGGTGAAGTCTGGCTAGGGGTCGCCGCGCTGGGCAAGCAGTTGGTGGACGAATTGAAGACCAGTGACGAATACCTGGCCGAACGCGCCAAGACTGCCGAGCTCTATCACCTGCACTACGCCGAACGCAAAAGCTTGCAGGAGCGTATTGGCGTGGCTGCCAGCGGTTCGGTGGACCGGTTGCTGCTGAACTGGTGGAGTCGTTTGACCCAGCAGCGGTTTTGGTAATCCGCCAGCCTCGCTTGCGCCACTGCCCCTGTGGGAGCGGGCTTGCTCGCGAAGGCGGCGGCCCAGTTAGCATCATCTATTCAGACAGACTGCTTTCGCGAGCAAGCCCGCTCCCACAGGGACTCGTGTTGACTTGGCGGCTTTGACAATAAAAAAAGCCCTGAACCGGCATAACCGGATCAGGGCTTTTTATTTGGAGCAGTCTCAGCGACGACGAAACAGCGGCAGCGGTTCGTCAGTGGCCGCCTGGTACGTCACCGAAAAGTCCTTGAGGCTTTCGAGGGCTTCGTAAGGGTCCTTGTCGGCGCGCAGGGCAAAGGCATCGAAACCGCAGCGGCGCATGTAGAACAACTGGTCCCGCAGTACGTCGCCAATGGCTCGAAGTTCGCCCTTGAAGCCGTAACGATCACGCAGCAGGCGAGCGTTGGAATAGCTGCGCCCGTCGGTGAATGCCGGGAAATTCAAGGCGATGACCTGGAACTGGTTGGCGTCGTCACCGATTTCTTCGGCTTCCTCGTCCGCGTCCAGCCATACGCCCAGGCCGCCGTCACGGACCTGCAGGGCGCGAGCGTGATCCCGCCATAGCGCCAGGGGCACGATCAGATCGTCGCAATTGGAGATACCGTCGAGGGTCGCGTCCTTGGGCAGCAGGTGCCAGGTTTCGTCGATGACTTCGTTGTTCTTAATGATTCGCTGCATAGACGCGTTCCTTGAAGAGGTCGATGCCGATACGTTGGTAAGTGTCGATGAAGCGCTCGTCTTCGGTACGTTGTTCGATGTACACGTCGATCAGCTTCTCGATCACGTCGGGCATGTCATCCTGTGCGAAGGACGGGCCGAGGATCTTGCCCAGGCTGGCATCACGGGAACCGCTGCCGCCCAGGGAAACCTGATAGAACTCTTCGCCTTTCTTGTCCACGCCCAGAATGCCGATATGGCCCACATGGTGGTGACCACACGCGTTCATGCAGCCGGAAATGTTCAGGTCCAGCTCACCGATGTCGAACAGGTAGTCCAGGTCATCGAAACGACGCTGGATCGATTCGGCGATAGGGATCGACTTGGCGTTGGCCAGCGAGCAGAAGTCGCCACCCGGGCAGCAGATGATGTCGGTCAGCAGGCCGATGTTCGGCGTGGCGAAGCCTTGCTCGCGCAACTCGCCCCACAAGGTGAACAGTTGGCTTTGCTCGACATCCGCCAGGATGATGTTCTGCTCGTGGGACGTGCGCAGGAGGCCGAAGCTATAGCGGTCGGCCAGGTCGGCCACGGCATCGAGCTGCTTGTCGGTGATGTCGCCCGGTGCGACGCCGGTCGGCTTCAGGGACAGGGTGACCGCAACGTAGCCAGGCTTCTTGTGGGCCAGGGTGTTGCGGGTGCGCCAGCGGGCGAAACCTGGATATTCCTTGTCCAGCGCAGCCAGCTCGGCGTCTTGATTGCTCAAGGCCTTGTACTGCGGGTCGACGAAGTGCTTGGCCACCCGGTGGACTTCGGCTTCGGTCAGCGTGGTCTGGCCGCCGCGCAGGTGAACCATTTCGGCCTCGACCTTTTCGGCGAACACTTCAGGCGTGAGCGCCTTGACCAGGATCTTGATCCGCGCCTTGTACTTGTTGTCGCGACGGCCGTAGCGGTTGTACACCCGCAGGATGGCGTCGAGGTAGCTCAACAGGTCCTGCCACGGCAGGAACTCATTGATGAACGAGCCGACCACCGGGGTACGGCCCAGGCCGCCACCGACCAGCACACGGAAGCCCAACTCGCCCTGGGCGTTGTAGACCGCCTCCAGGCCGATGTCGTGTACCTCGATGGCTGCACGGTCCGAACTCGAGCCGTTGATGGCGATCTTGAACTTACGTGGCAAGTAGGCGAATTCCGGGTGGAAGGTCGTCCACTGGCGCACGATTTCACACCACGGCCGAGGGTCGATCAGCTCATCGGCGGCGACACCGGCGAACTGGTCGGTGGTGACGTTGCGCAGGCAGTTGCCGCTGGTCTGGATCGCGTGCATCTGCACGGTCGCCAGCTCGGCCAGAATGTCAGGTACGTCTTCCAGGGCCGGCCAGTTGTACTGGACGTTCTGCCGGGTACTGATGTGGGCGTAGCCCTTATCATAGTCGCGGGCGATCTGGGCCAGCTTGCGCACCTGGCGCGAGGCCAGTTGGCCGTAGGGCACCGCCACGCGCAGCATCGGGGCGAAACGCTGGATATACAGGCCATTCTGCAAGCGCAGGGGGCGGAATTCTTCTTCGCTCAGCTCGCCTGCCAGATAGCGTCGGGTCTGATCACGGAACTGCTTGACGCGGTCCTCGATGATCCGCTGATCGTACTCGTCATATACGTACATATAAGTCTCGGTCTCAGGCTTGGGCCGATCAGAAACAGCTGCGTGTTGGCTCGCTGGAATCGGGTTCTGCCTCGGCAATTCTGCGCGCACGGCCGCGCACTCCTAGAGGAGCCGGTGCAAGATACCTGTTTTGAGATATGCGCAAAAGTGATGTTTGAGTATATGCAAAGAACCAAATCGACTAATGAGATTGATTATTGCCTAACCCACATTTGTCGTGCGGGCAATCATCGTCTTAACTGTGGTCGAGTCCCTATGCAATCACCTACAAAACCGACAAGAGGCGATGCAATGAGCAATCCGACCAAAGCAAGGAAAAGCGACAGTACCGTTGATGCCTGGGCCATTCTGTTCCTGATTATCCTGGTGGTAGGCACCGCGGTGTTCTGGGTCAGCCATCAATAACCCGTTATCCAGGCAATGAAAAACCTGTGAGAGCGAGCCTGCTCGTGATAGCGGCATGTCAGTCGACATCATCATTGACTGATGCACCGCTATCGCGAGCAGGCTCGCTCCCACAAGGTTCGTTGTGTGATTCGAAGATCGCTACAACCCCGCCAGGTGCACCACCAGCTTGACGATGCCGAACAGGGTCAGGGCGAATATCACCGTGAAGGCGATGCCCAGTATCACGAAGTGACTCGGTTTGCCGTGGGTGAAGTCACGGGCGCGGTTCTTGCCGCTCTGCACGCCGAAGGCGGCAGCCAGTACGCTGTGCATCATCTGCAACAGGGTAGGCGGCTTGTTGTCGACTGGATCGTCCATATATCCCTCGTCTGCCATGTGTTTGGGACAAGCATAGACAACCCGCGAAAAAAGATCGCGACCGTTGCCGGCCGCGATCTTCCGGATCAGCTGTCGTAACCCAGGTTAGGCGCCAGCCAGCGCTCGGTCACGCTCAGGTCCTGGCCCTTGCGGCCGGTGTAGCTCTGGACCTGGTCCTTGTCGATCTTGCCCACGGCAAAATACTGCGCCTGGGGATGGGCGAAGTACCAGCCGCTGACCGCCGCCGCCGGGAACATGGCGTAGTGCTCGGTGAGGAACACGCCGCTGCGCCCGGCCTTCAGTTCGCTGGCCTCGGGGTCGAGCAGGCGGAACAAGGTGGCTTTCTCGGTGTGGTCCGGGCAGGCCGGGTAGCCAGGGGCAGGGCGGATGCCGGTGTATTGCTCCTTGATCAGAGCCTCGTTGTCCAGGTTTTCGTCCTTGGCGTAGCCCCAATAGTCCTTGCGCACCTGCTGGTGCAGCCATTCGGCGCAGGCTTCGGCCAGGCGGTCGGCCAGGGCCTTGACCATGATCGAGTTGTAGTCGTCACCAGCCTCCTGGTAGGCCTTGGCCACTTCTTCGGCGCCGATGCCGGCGGTGGTGATGAAGCCGCCCACGTAGTCGGTCACGCCGCTGTCCTTCGGCGCGACGAAATCGGCGAGGGAGAAATTAGGCTTGCCGTCGGTCTTGATGATCTGCTGGCGCAGGTGATGCAGGCGCGCCAGGGGCTTGCCGTCCTCGCCATAGACTTCCAGATCGTCGTCGTGCACCTGGTTGGCCGGCCAGAAACCGAACACGGCGCGGGCGCTGATCAGCTTTTCATCGATGAGCTTGCGCAGCATCGCCCGGGCGTCCTCGTACAGCGCGGTAGCGGCTTCACCCACCACCTCGTCGGTGAGGATGCGTGGGAACTTGCCCGCCAGGTCCCAGGAAATGAAGAACGGCGTCCAGTCGATGTAGTCGGCCAGGACATCCAGATCGATGTCGTCCAGCACCCGGGTACCGGTGAAGGTCGGCTTGACCGGCTCGTAGCTGCTCCAGTCGAACTGTGGTTTCTTGGCCACCGCTGCCGGATAGCTCAGGCGCTCGGTGCGGGCGCTGCGGTTGGCGGTGCGCTCGCGCACGTCAGCGTATTCCTGACGGGCCTTCTCGACGAACGCGGACTTGAGTTCCTTGGACAGCAGCTGGGTCGCCACGCCTACGGCGCGGGAGGCGTCGGTGACGTAGATCACCGCGTCATTGCTGTACTTGGGTTCGATCTTGACGGCCGTGTGGGCCTTGGAGGTCGTCGCGCCGCCGATCATCAGGGGCAGATGGAAGTCCTGGCGCTGCATCTCGCGCGCCACGTGCACCATTTCATCCAGGGACGGAGTGATCAGGCCGGACAGGCCGATGATGTCGCATTTCTCGTCCTTGGCGACTTGCAGGATCTTCTCCGCTGGCACCATCACGCCCAGGTCGACGATGTCATAGCCGTTGCAGCCCAGCACCACGCCGACGATGTTCTTGCCGATGTCGTGGACGTCACCCTTGACCGTTGCCATCAGGATCTTGCCCTTGGCTTGCGGCTTGTCGCCTTTTTCCGCTTCGATGAACGGAATCAGGTGGGCCACGGCCTGCTTCATGACGCGGGCGGACTTGACCACTTGGGGCAGAAACATTTTGCCGGCGCCGAACAGGTCGCCAACGATGTTCATGCCAGCCATCAATGGTCCCTCGATCACTTCGATCGGGCGGGCGAAGGACAGGCGCGACTCTTCGGTGTCTTCGACGATGTGCGTGGTGATGCCCTTGACCAGCGCATGTTCCAGGCGCTTGTTGACGTCCCAGTTGCGCCATTCCTCGGTTTCCGCTTCCTTGACGCCGCCGTCGCCCTTGTACTTGTCAGCGATGGCGAGGAGGGCATCGGTGCCTTCCGGGGTCCGGTTGAGGATCACGTCTTCCACGGCGTCGCGCAGTTCCTGCGGGATCTGGTCGTAGATCTCCAGTTGGCCGGCGTTGACGATGCCCATGGTCAGGCCCGCACGGATTGCATACAGCAAAAAGACTGAGTGAATCGCTTCGCGCACCGGGTTGTTGCCCCGGAACGAGAACGACACGTTGGACACGCCGCCGGAGGTCAGCGCATAAGGCAGCTCGTCGCGGACATAGGCACAGGCGTTGATGAAGTCCACGGCATAGTTGTTGTGCTCTTCGATACCGGTGGCGACGGCGAAGATGTTCGGGTCGAAAATGATGTCTTCTGGCGGGAAGCCGACTTCATTGACCAGAATGTCGTAGGAGCGTTTGCAGATTTCCTTCTTGCGCGCCTCGGTATCGGCCTGGCCGGCTTCGTCGAAGGCCATCACCACCACGGCGGCGCCGTAGCGCTTGCACAGCTTGGCGTGATGGATGAACTGCTCGACGCCTTCCTTCATGCTGATGGAGTTGACGATGCCCTTGCCCTGAATGCATTTGAGACCGGCTTCGATCACCTCCCATTTCGAGGAGTCGATCATGATCGGCACACGGGAGATGTCCGGTTCGCCGGCGATCAGATTGAGGAAGGTCACCATGGCCTTCTTCGAATCGAGCATGCCCTCGTCCATGTTGATGTCGATCACCTGCGCACCGGCCTCGACCTGTTGCAGGGCCACTTCCAGTGCTTCGGTGTAGTTGTCCTCGCGGATCAACCGGGCGAATTTGGCGGAGCCGGTGATGTTGGTCCGCTCGCCGACGTTGACGAACAGCGAGTTGCGATCGATGGTGAACGGTTCCAGGCCCGACAGGCGGCAAGCCCTGGGGATCTCGGGGATCTGCCGCGGTGCATAGCCGGCCACGGCCTTGGCGATGGCTTCGATGTGCGCCGGGGTGGTGCCGCAGCAGCCACCGACGATGTTCAGGAAGCCGCTCTGGGCAAATTCTTCGATGACCTTGGCGGTGTCCGCCGGCAGTTCGTCGTACTCGCCGAATTCGTTGGGCAGGCCGGCGTTCGGGTGCGCCGAGACGTGGGTGCTGGCCTTGTTCGACAGTTCTTCGAGGTATGGGCGCAATTCGCGAGCACCCAACGCGCAGTTCAGGCCGACGGAAATCGGCTTGGCGTGGGCCACGGAGTTCCAGAACGCTTCGGTGGTCTGGCCCGAAAGGGTTCGGCCGGAGGCGTCGGTGATGGTGCCGGAGATCATGATCGGCAGCTCGACGCCCAGTTCTTCATAGACGCCCTGCACGGCAAAGATCGCCGCCTTGGCGTTCAGCGTGTCGAAAATGGTTTCGATCAGGATCAGGTCCGCACCGCCTTCGATCAGGCCCTTGGTGCCCTCGGTGTAGTTCTCCACCAGTTCATCGAAGGTCACGTTGCGGTAGCCAGGGTTGTTCACGTCCGGCGACAGCGAGCAGGTGCGGCTGGTCGGGCCGAGCACGCCGGCCACAAAACGTGGCTTGTCCGGGGTTTCGAGGGTCTTGGCGTCGGCGACCTTGCGGGCCAGGCGTGCGCCTTCCAGGTTCAGCTCATAGGCCAGGCCCTGCATGCCGTAGTCGGCCTGGGACACCTGGGTCGCGTTGAAGGTGTTGGTTTCCAGGATGTCGGCGCCAGCGTCCAGGTAGGCTTTTTCAATGGCGCCGATCACGTCGGGGCGGGTCAGCACCAGCAGGTCGTTGTTACCCTTGACGTCACTCGGCCAGTCGGCGAAGCGTTTGCCCCGGTAATCCTGTTCTTCCAGCTTATAGCTCTGAATCATCGTGCCCATGCCGCCGTCGAGGATCAGGATGCGTTCCTTGAGGGCTTGCTGGAGAAGATAGAGGCGAGCGCTGCGATCAGACATGAGGACTACCCGGAAAAAGCCATTACGAAGGCAGAAATGATAGCAAGCTTGTGCAGGATTTGATCATGAGCAGCTTTTACATGAATATCGCTCATGTTTGCATCGGCGTGCTGGCCCGGTAGAATCGCCGGATTCACGCTTAAGGATCGAGACATGCCGTACCGCGTCTTATTCGGCAGTCTGTTGCTGCTGTTGTCTTTTCACGCAGCCGCAAAGGATCCCGCCCAGGCGCTGTCCTATACTCGCGACATCCAACCGATCTTTACCGAGAAGTGTGTGGCCTGCCACGCTTGCTATGACTCCGCTTGCCAGTTGAACCTGGGCAGCGGTGAGGGCGCGACCCGGGGCGCCAGCAAGCTGTCGGTGTACGACGGCGAGCGGCGCCAGGCGGCCGCTCCGACGCGCTTGTTCTATGACGCTTCCGGTAAGCGTGCCTGGCAGCAAAAGGGCTTTTATTCCGTACTCGATGCCCAGGGCAGCCAGGCGGCACTGATGGCGCAGATGCTGGAGCTGGGGCACAGCACGCCGCTACAGCCCAACGCCAAATTGCCGGAAGACATCGTATTGGGGCTGGATCGGGAAAACAGCTGCGCGATGCCAGGGCAATTCGCTGAATATGCCGCCGCGCATCCCAGGGAAGGCATGCCCCTGGCCGTCACCGGCCTGACCGACCAACAATACCAGACCCTGCAGCGCTGGCTGGCCGCCGGCGCCCCCATCGACCAGCAGGCCCTTGCTCCGAGCGCTGCCGAAGCCTTGCAGGTGGTGCAGTGGGAAAACCTGCTCAATGCCCCTGGCGCTCGGGAAAGTCTGGTCGCCCGCTGGTTGTTCGAGCATTGGTTCCTGGCGCATATCTACTTCAAGGACGGCGAGCCAGGGCATTTCTTCCAGTGGGTGCGTTCGCGTACGCCCACCGGCCAGCCCATCGACCTGATCAATACCCGCCGCCCGAACGACGACCCCGGCACCCGCTTCTATTACCGGCTCTGGCCGGTGCAAGGGGTGATTGTGCACAAGACCCACATCACCTATGGCTTGAGCGCGGCCAAAATGGCGCGGGTCAAGAGCCTGTTCTACAAGGGCAATTGGCAAGTCACGGCATTGCCGGGCTACGGCCCGGAGCGGCGGTCCAATCCGTTCTCCACGTTCGAGGCGATCCCGGCCCAGGCCCGTTATCAGTTCATGCTCGACAATGCCGAGTATTTTGTCCGCACTTTCATTCGCGGCCCGGTGTGCCGGGGCCAGATTGCCACGGATGTGATTCGCGACAATTTCTGGGCGCTGTTCCAGGCCCCCGAACATGATCTCTACATTACCGACCCGAACTATCGCGGCCAGGCCACGCCCCTGCTGGCGATGCCGGGGCAGAACGACGACGTGGGCAGTGTCGTCAGCTTGTGGCTCGATTACCGCGACAAGCGCAACGAGTACGAAGCCTTGCGCCGGGACAACTACGCCGAGCTGCCGGCACCGAGTTGGTCGACCCTGTGGGCCGGAAACGACAACGCGCTGTTGAGCATTTTCCGGCACTTCGACAGCGCCTCGGTTACCAAGGGGCTGATCGGCGACGTGCCGCAGACCATGTGGCTGTTCGATTTCCCGTTGCTGGAGCGCACTTACTACCAATTGGCGGGCAATTTCGATGTCTTCGGCAATGTCTCCCACCAGGCCCAGACCCGGCTGTACTTCGACCTGATCCGAAATGGCGCGGAACTGAATTTCCTGCGCCTGATGCCGGCCGATTCACGGCAGGGCTACCTCGATGACTGGTATCAGTCCGGCGGCAAGTTCAAGATGTGGTTGGATTACGAGGACATCGACAACGATAAGCCGACCGCCCTCAAGCTCGATGAGCAGGATCCCAAGCGTGATTTCGCCAGGCAATTGCTGCTTCGCTACGGGGAGCTCAATGCGCGACCCGATCCGATCAACCGTTGCGAAGGGGCCTATTGCTCGCGCCCGAACATCGATCCTGCGCTGCAGAATGCCGAACAGGCCCTCAGTCGCCTGGTATCACGGCCGGCCGCCGGGCTTGGCGTGATACACCACTTGCCCGAGGCCACCCTGCTGCGTATCGAAACCGCTGGCGGCCGGCGCGAGGTCTACAGCTTGCTGCGCAACCGGGCCCACAGCAACGTAGCCTTCCTGCTGGGCGAAGCGATGCGTTACCAGCCGGGGCTGGACACCCTGACGGTATACCCGGGCGTACTCAGCAGTTACCCGAATTTCATGTTCAACATCCCGGCCGGGCAGGTCCCGGCGTTTGTCGATGCCATGGGAAAAGCCGAGGAGAGTCAAGCCTTCGAGCGGATTGTCGAGCGCTGGGGCATCCGGCGCAGCCACCCGCAGTTCTGGCAGTACTTCCATGATCTGAGCCGGTACATCCAGGAAACCGAGCCCCTGGAGGCGGGTGTGTTGGATATGAATCGCTATCAGAACCTTTGATCGGCTTTCCTGACAAAAATACTGGGACTTTGTCCGGCGCCCTGATTTGGCGTAAACTGCCGGCAAGCCTGCGAGGAGTTTCCATGACCGCCATTACCATTACCGACGCCGCCCACGATTACCTGGCCGACCTGCTGTCCAAGCAGAACACCCCGGGTATCGGGATCCGCATCTTCATCACCCAGCCTGGCACCCAGTACGCGGAGACGTGCATTGCCTACTGCAAGCCGGGGGAAGAGAAACCCGAAGACACCGCCCTGGGGCTCAAGAGCTTCACCGCATACATCGACTCGTTCAGCGAAGCTTTCCTGGACGACGCGGTGGTCGACTACGCCACCGATCGCATGGGCGGCCAACTGACCATCAAGGCCCCGAACGCCAAGGTGCCGATGGTCAATGCCGACAGCCCGATCAACGAGCGCATCAACTATTACCTGCAAACCGAAATCAACCCGGGGCTGGCCAGCCACGGCGGGCAGGTTTCGCTGATTGATGTGGTGGACGACGGCATCGCCGTGCTCCAGTTCGGCGGTGGCTGCCAGGGCTGCGGCCAGGCGGACGTTACGCTGAAGGAAGGCATCGAACGCACCTTGCTTGAGCGTATTCCGGAGCTCAAGGGCGTGCGCGATGTGACCGACCACACCCAGAAAGAAAACGCCTACTACTGACGGCTACTCGCTCCCACAGGTTTATGCTGGATGCAGAACCTTGAACACCCGGGGACCCCTTGTGGGAGCGAGCCTGCTCGCGATGACGGCGGCACATTCGACATTGATGCAAGCTGGCCCACCGCTTTCGCGAGCAGGTCTCAAGGCCTGTAGAGATGCGCATGTCCGGCGCGGTACAGCGACGATTCGCTGAACACGTCATTGCCCAATACCCGTCCCACCAGAATCAGCGCCGTGCGGCGAAAGCCCTTGGCCTGCACCCGTGCCGCGATGTCGGCCAGCGTACCCATCGCCCAATCCTGATCCGGCCAGGTGGCTCGGTGAATCACGGCAATCGGACAATCCGCGCCGTAGTGGGGCAGTAACTCCTCGACGATTTTTTCCAGGTGATTGACCCCCAGGTGAATCGCCATTGTCGCGCCATGCTGCGCGAGGCTGCACAGTTCTTCTCCGGCGGGCATGACGGTTTTGTCGGCATAGCGGGTGAGAATCACGCTCTGGGACACGTCCGGCAACGTCAGTTCGGTACCCAGCAGGGCGGCGCAGGCGGAAGTGGCGGTGACGCCGGGGATGATCTCGAAGGGGATATCCAGTTCCCGCAGGCAGCGAATCTGCTCGCCAATGGCGCCGTACAGGCTCGGATCGCCAGAATGCACGCGGGCCACGTCCTGGCCCTTGAGATGGGCGCTGCTGATCAACTCGATGATCTGTTCCAGGTGCAGTTCGGCGCTGTTGATCACCCGTTCGGCACTGTGACCGTCAAGGACGGCCTCCGGCACCAGGGAGCCGGCATAGATGATCACCGGACAACTGCGAATCAGGCGCTGGCCTTTGACGGTGATCAGTTCCGGATCGCCGGGGCCGGCGCCGATGAAGTAAACGGTCATGACCGGTTCCTGAAAGAGGGTGGGCGACGCCTGGATGAGAAGCGCTCATGATCCAGGGAGGGCGATTATCGGTTTTTAACAGCTGACCGCCAATGCCAGCGTCGCCTGAGGGCTTTTCTGGCGGGGAATCCGCAGCGTGGCGGGTGGGGAGCCCAACTGCTCGGCCAGGGCCAGCGCCGCGCTTTCGGCAACGCCGTAGCAGCCGGTGCGTTCGAATGTGCTCTGGGAGCGGTGGCTGAGCCGTTGATCATAACCCGCCAGTTGGACGGCGCTGAAGCAGATCAGCGGCAGTTCCAGTTGTTCGGCCAGTTGCAGCAGGCCCGGCTCGTTGCGCTTGAGGTCGATACTCGCCAGGGCCCGCAGTTCATTCAGCTCAATGCCGTGGGCCCGCAGCGTTTGCTCAAGCAGGGCCCGCAACGTCTCGGCGGAGCAACCCCGGCGACAGCCAAGACCCGCCACCAGAATGTGGCTCACGCGCCGTGATGAGCCGGGTCGCCACGGCGGAACAGCCAGGCGCTGATCAGGCCCAGGGCCAGCCAGAACGCAATGTTGGTCAGTTGCGAGGCGATCTTGAACTGGCTTTCAAGCGCTTCGGGCGCCAGCATCGAGTGAACTTCCGGTTGCGGTGCGCCGATCACGTGGGGCACCACCAGGGTCGCCAGGCCCAGCAGCTTGAGCAAGCCATGCCTGCCGAACGCAATCAGGGCGATACCCACCGCCGTGGACGCCGCGGTGCCGATCCACCACATCTGCCGCTGAGCCAGGTCGGCAGCGGCTGTGCCGGGGAGCTCCGGTGGCAGGCCGAGGGTCGGCGCCAGGACGAAGGTGGCATAGCCGGCCAGGCCCCAAAGCAAGCCCTGGGACGTGCGGGTCGGCGCGCGCAAGGCGTACAGGCCCGCCAGCATCAGGGCGAAACCCACCGCGACCACCAGATTACCGCCGGTGGTGGAGAGCACGCGTTGCCAACCATCTTCCGGTTCCCAGGCTTCGGCATCGTGGGTGTGGGCAACACCGTCGGCGTGCTGATGGACTTCGACGGCCGGCGCTTTTTCGTAGGTTTCGGCCTGCAGAATCAGCGGCGACACCCAAAGACTCTGCAGGAGCGTCAGCAGCAGGGCGGCCAGCAATCCGCTGAAACCGGCGGTCCGGGCGATTCGCTTGAACATGGCGTCAGATCTCAGTGGCAGGGAAAGGCGGCGCTGTGGCGGGTGTCGTGGGCGGCGTTGTGCACCGCTTCGATGTGTGAGAAACCGGCGAAATACACCAGCGCCGCGCCCATGATCGAGGCAAGGATGGCCGCGCTCAGGCGTTGGCTCAGGGTGCTGGTGCTGCTGGCGGAGCGGGCGGTGCTGCTGATGGTCGACATGGCGCTTCCCTCTGTTGTTGTCCAGTGGGTGAGTCGAGCGCAATGAAATCCCGGGCGAAAGCCCGCCAGAATTCGAACAGCGCCCGCCCACCGCGGGTTTGTCAGTGTTTGAGTCATGGGCCGGTCTCCGGGCTCGCGAGGGGCAGGGCCTGCGCCTTGCCTGCAAGCGTCACCTTCCCATGTCATCGGACACAGTGGCTCAGACGCTTCGCTCGCTTACCGTTGCGGGGGCAGCACCGGACTGACGTGGCCTTGGAGTAAAGCACACGATTCACCGGTTTCCCGTTTCACCCTGTGAAGGGCACCCATAACAAGCGCACAGGAGAGCATGGGCGGGGGCGGGGCGTCAATTAGAGGCTGAAACCGAGTCGCGGCCATCGCGAGCAGGCTCGCTCCCACAGTTGATCTGTGTTGAACATGAATGTTGTCTGCGACGAGATTAATTGTGGGAGCGAGCCTGCTCGCGATGAGGTCGGCACAGACACCACAGAACGCGAAGACATTGACCCGCCCCCATACCCTGCGTAGCCTTGCGCCTTCGAGGTTCTTCGACACAGCGTCGAAGCTAAGAAGGGAACGCGGTCCAAGCCGCGGCTGCCCCCGCAACTGTGAACGGTGATGTTGCTGCAAGGCCACTGTAGATGCCTGATCAAGGGCACACGGGAAGGCGCAGCAAACGCCAGTCCAGGCTTTGGATGAAAAGCCGGACCGGCCCGCCGTCAGCCAGGAGACCTGCCTCGAAACAGAATTCTTACGACAACCGGGCGGGGTGATCCGGTGGCGAAATCTTCCGCGCATGTCTGTGCCAGCGGTTGTCGTCCCGTTTGCCCGCCACCTTGCCAAAGGGCATCCGATGAAAACACTGGCCAAGCTCCCCGTCACCATCGTTACCGGTTTCCTCGGCTCGGGTAAGACCACCTTGCTGCGGCACATGCTCGACAACGCCCAGGGCCGGCGTATCGCCGTCATCGTCAACGAGTTCGGTGAGCTGGGCATTGACGGCGAGATCCTCAAGCAATGTTCCATCGGCTGCACCGAGGAAGAAGCCAGCGGTCGCGTCTATGAACTGGCCAACGGCTGCCTGTGCTGCACGGTGCAGGAAGAGTTCTTCCCGGTGATGCGTGAGTTGGTCGCACGCCGTGGCGACCTCGACCATATCCTCATCGAGACCTCCGGGCTGGCGCTGCCCAAGCCGCTGGTCCAGGCTTTCCAGTGGCCGGAAATCCGCAGTGCCTGCACCGTCGACGCAGTGATCACCGTGGTCGACAGCCCGGCCGTGGCCGCAGGCACGTTCGCCGCCTTCCCGGACCAGGTGGATGCCCAGCGCAAGCTCGACCCGAACCTGGACCACGAATCGCCCTTGCATGAACTGTTCGCCGACCAACTGGCCAGCGCCGACCTGGTGATTCTCAACAAGGCTGACCTCATCAGCCCGGACGATCTGGCGAAAGTACGCCTGGAAGTCGCCGAGGAGCTGCCGCCGGCAGTCAAGGTCATCGAAGCCAGCAGCGGTCGCCTTCCGTTGGACGTGCTGATCGGCCTGGGCGCCGGCTCCGAAGAGCACATCGACAGCCGTCACAGTCACCACGATCATCACCATGACGGCGACGATGACGACCACGACCATGACGCCTTCGATTCCATTTCCATCGAACTGCCCCAGGCCGACGAAAGCCTGCTGCTGGACGCACTGACCCAACTGGTGGTCCAGCACAACGTGCTGCGGGTCAAGGGGTTCGCGGCGATCCCGAACAAGCCGATGCGCCTGTTGATCCAGGGGGTGGGCACGCGCTTCGACAAGCATTTCGATCGCCAGTGGGGCGCCGAAGAAGCGCGCGTCACCCGTCTGGTGCTGATCGGCCAGACCCTGGACGCCACTCAACTTGAAGCGCAACTGCGCGCCGCCCTCAGCGCCTGAGCCATGCACCTGCTCAGGACCCAGCCCGGCGGTTTCGTGTCGGATGACAACATCGCCGACCTGGGGCAAACCCCCGCCGAGCTGGTGATCCTGTGCAGCGGCGACAGCAGTCTGGCGCTGTTGGCCGAAGCGGCGCGGCAGTTGCCGGACGACTATCCCCAATTCCGTCTTGCCAACCCGATGCAGGTGCAGAACCACGCGTCGGTGGACCTGTATTTCGAAGACGTATTGCGTCACGCCAAAGTGATCCTGTTGTCGCTGCATGGCGGCATCGGCTATTGGCGCTACGGCATCGAACGCCTGATGGAACTGGCCGGGCGTGGCGTGAAACTGATCCTGGTGCCGGGGGACGACCGGCCGGACCCGGAACTCAGTGATTTGAGCAACGTGCCCGCCGCCGACCGCGACCGGCTCTGGCAGTACCTGCGCCAGGGCGGTCTGGGCAACGCCCTTGACCTGTTCCATCAGCTCGCCAGCCAATGGTTCGGCCGCGATTACCCTTGGGGTGAACCGCAAACCCTGCCGCGCACAGCCATCTACCACCCGGACAACACCAGCGCCACCCTGGACGATTGGCGAGCCGACTGGCAGGCCGATCAAACAGTGGCGGCGGTGCTGTTCTATCGCTCTCACTTGCAAGCGGCGAATACCGCGTTCATCGACGTGTTCTGCCAGCGCCTGCAAGCGGCCGGGCTCAATCCCTTGCCGATGGCCGTCGCCAGCCTCAAGGAGCCCGGTTGTCTGGCACAGGTCGAGGACTGGCTGGACGAGGCCGAGGCCGGGGTGATCCTCAACACCACCGGATTCGCCCAGTCCAGTCCCGAAGCGCCGCACCTGCGCCCGTTCCGCCGTAACATCCCGGTGATCCAGGCCATCTGCGCCCAGGACAACGAGCCCGGTTGGCGCGCCAGTGATCAGGGGTTGGGGCCGCGAGACCTGGCCATGCACATTGCCCTGCCGGAGCTGGACGGACGGATCATCAGTCGCCCCATCAGCTTCAAGGACCTGGCCTGGCGCAGCGAGCGCAGCCAGAGCGACGTGGTCTGTTACCGGGCGGCCGCCGAGCGCATGGATTTCGTCGCCGAACTGGCCCGGCGCTGGACCACCCTGGCGCGCCTGCCCAACGCAGAGAAACGTGTGGCGCTGGTCCTCGCCAACTACCCGACCCGGGACGGGCGCATCGGCAACGGGGTGGGCCTGGACACCCCCGCAGCAGCGTTGAACATTCTGCGGGCCTTGCAGGCGGAGGGCTATCCGCTGCCGGCCGAATTACCTCCCAGCGGGACTGCGTTGATCCAGCAGCTACTCGGCGGTGTCAGCAACGATCTGGACAGCCTCGACCTGCGGCCTTGTCACCAGAGTCTGACACTGGAGGCTTACCGGGCGATGTTCGACGCACTGCCCGAGGCCAACCGCCGAGCCGTATTCGAACGCTGGGGCGGTCCCGAGCAGGATCCGATGTTCCGCGAGGGGTGCCTGATGATTGCCGGCCTGCGCCTGGGCCTGACCTTCGTAGGTATCCAACCGGCCCGGGGTTATCAGATCGATCCGAGCGCGGTGTATCACGACCCGGACCTGGTGCCGCCTCACGGTTACCTGGCGTTCTATTTCTGGTTGCGCCATGCCTACGGTGCCCATGGCGTGATTCATGTCGGCAAGCACGGCAACCTCGAATGGTTGCCGGGCAAGGGCGTCGGGTTGTCGGAAAGCTGCTGGCCGGATGCGTTGCTGGGGCCGCTGCCGAATATCTATCCCTTCATCGTCAACGATCCGGGCGAGGGCGCCCAGGCCAAGCGGCGGACCCAGGCGGTGATCATCGACCACCTGATGCCGCCATTGACCCGGGCCGAAACCTACGGACCGTTGCGCAATCTCGAGCTGCTGGCCGACGAATACTACGAAGCACAATTGCTCGACCCTCGCCGTGCCCGGGAATTGCAGCGGGACATCCTCGATCTGGTGCGCGAAACCCATATCGACCGCGAACTTGAACTGGACGGCGACACTGATGCGGCGGTGTGGCTGCCGCGCCTGGACACTTACCTGTGTGACCTGAAAGAGTCGCAGATCCGCGATGGCCTGCACATCCTCGGTGAATCCCCCACTGGCCGGCTGCGCATCGACACCTTGCTGGCGTTGCTGCGCATTCCCCGGGGGGATGGCAAGGGCGCGCAATCGAGTTTGTTGCGGGCGCTGGCCAAGGCGTTCGAGCTGAGTTTCGATCCGCTGGATTGTGCATTGGCCGAGCCCTGGAACGGGGCCTGTCCCGAGGCCTTGCGGCGGGTCAGCGATGAACCTTGGCGCACCCTGGGCGATACCCGGGAGCGCCTGGAATTGTTCGCCGGGCAGTTGATCGAGCAGGCCCTGGCGGGCGAGGTCGAGCAATTGCATGCACCGGGGTGGGGGGCGGTGGGCTGCATCGTCGAGCACCTGCGATCCGTCGTGGCCCCTCGTCTGGACGCCTGCGGCCCGGCGGAAATGCGTGGCCTGCTCGATGCGCTGAGCGGTCGCTTCGTACCGGCCGGCCCAAGTGGAGCGCCGAGTCGAGGACGCCTGGACGTGCTGCCCACCGGACGCAATTTCTTCTCGGTGGACGTGCGCAACCTGCCCACCACCACGGCGTGGCGCATCGGTTTCCAGTCGGCGAACCTGATACTTGAACGGCATTTGCAGGACCACGGCGATCACCTGCGCCAGCTTGGCCTCTCGGTATGGGGCACCGCCACCATGCGCACCGGTGGCGACGACATTGCCCAGGCCATGGCACTGATGGGCGTGCGTCCCGTGTGGGCCACGGGCAGCCAGCGGGTCGATGATTTCGAAATCCTGCCGTTGAGCCTGCTGGACCGGCCTCGGGTCGATGTGACATTGCGGGTGTCCGGGTTCTTCCGGGACGCCTTCGCCAACCTGATCCGGTTGTTCGACGCGGCGGTACAGGCCGTCGCCGCCCTCGATGAGCCGGATGACATGAACCCGCTGGCAGCCAAGGTGCGCAGCGAGCGTGAGGCGTTGTTGGCGTCGGGCCTTGAGCCGGATGCGGCGGCCCGTCAGGCCGGTTGGCGGATCTTCGGCGCCAAGCCCGGCGCCTACGGCGCAGGCGTACAGGGCGCGGTCGACGGACGCCTGTGGCAGAGCCGCGAAGACCTGGCCGAGGTCTACCTTAACTGGGGCGGTTACGCCTATGGCGGCAGCGATGAAGGCACCGCCGCCCGTGAATCGTTCTCCCGGCGCCTGAGCCAGGTGCAAGCGGTCTTGCAGAACCAGGACAACCGCGAGCACGACCTGCTCGACTCCAATGATTACTACCAATTCCAGGGCGGCATGCTGGCGGCCGTGGAAACCCTCAGCGGCGCAGCGGCGGCCAGTTACCACGGCGATCACAGCCAGCCGGATCTGCCGAAGGTTCGGACCTTGAAAGAAGAACTCAACCGGGTCATCCGCTCCCGTGCGGCCAACCCCAAGTGGATCGACGGGGTCAAGCGCCACGGCTATAAAGGTGCGTTCGAACTGGCGGCGACGGTGGACAACCTGTTTGCGTTCGACGCCACCACCCAATTGATCGACGATCACCAGTACGCCTTGCTGGCCGATGCCTACCTGCTCGACCCCGATACTCGGGACTTTGTTCGCCAACACAATCCCGACGCACTGCGGGACATGACCGAGCGCATGCTCGAAGCCCAGCAGCGGGGGATGTGGCAGGATCCGGGGGGGTATCGCGAGGCGCTCGAGAATCTGTTGTTGGATATCGAGGAAGATGGTTAACCAGACACCGCAATACCCTTGCCACAGTTACTCTGTTCACACTGATGTTACCGACCACCTTCGAGAGAACAACATGACCCATCCCCCCCATTTCCCTCTATCCGCCGTGGTCGGCGCCGACCCGCTGAAACTGGCCCTGTGCCTGGCCGCTATCGACCCTAAAATCGGCGGCGTGCTGATCGAGGGCCCGCGGGGCATGGCCAAGTCGACATTGGCCCGGGGCCTGGCGGATCTGCTGGCGAGCGGGCAATTCGTTACCTTGCCCTTGGGCGCCACTGAAGAGCGGCTGGTGGGTACGCTCGATCTCGACGCGGCGCTGGGGGAAGGGCGCGCGCAGTTTTCCCCCGGCGTGCTGGCCAAGGCCGACGGTGGCGTGCTGTACGTCGATGAGGTGAACCTGCTGCCCGATCATCTGGTGGACCTGCTGTTGGATGTGGCGGCCAGTGGCGTCAACCTGATCGAGCGCGATGGCATTTCCCACCGGCATCCGGCACGTTTCGTGTTGATCGGCACGATGAACCCGGAAGAGGGCGAATTGCGCCCGCAACTGCTCGACCGTTTCGGCCTGAACGTGGCCCTCGACGGCCATACCGCGCCGGCCGAGCGTGGACAGATCATTCGTCGGCGGCTGGATTTCGACAGCGATCCGGTGGCGTTCTGTGCCGAGTGGTCGCTGGCTCAGCAACAGTTGCGCGAGCGTTGCCAGCGAGCCCGCGACCGGTTGCCCGCCATCGCCCTGGACGATGTTTCACTGGGGCAGATCACCGAGCGTTGTTTCGCTGCCGGCGTCGACGGTTTGCGTGCCGATCTGGTCTGGCTGCGGGCTGCTCGGGCTCATGCCGCATGGCGCGGTGCCGACGCCATCGACGCTGAAGACATCGACGCCGTGGCCGAATTTGCCTTGCGTCACCGCAAGCGTGGCCATTCGATGCCCGCACCGGCACCGGCACCGGCACCGTCCCAGGCCCCGACCACGGCCGAAACGGCTTCGGAGCCGATGGAAGGCCAGGGGCAGTGGGGGGATCTGCCGGCCCCTGCGCTGCCGACCGGTGCCCGGCGCGACGTGCCGATCTGGCCAAAAAAGCCTTAGGCATCCGCCCCCGTTCGCCCGAGGGGGCGGATGCCAGGCCCCGGGCGGGACAGTTGGGCCAGGGACGCCAGGGGCGCGGTAAAGCGGCGGCCAGCGGCACGGTGAATTGGCCGGCGACCTTGCTCAACGGGCGTCCGCGCCAGCGTAAAGACCTGCGTTTGGAGGAGCGCCACCGTTCGCCCCATGAACTGTGGCTGGTGGTCGTGGATGCCTCGGCTTCGACCCGTCGTCATCGGGCCTTGAGCGATGGCAAGGGCCTGCTGGCGCAACTGTTCGACAACGCTTATCGACAGCGCGCCCGGTTGGCACTGCTCAAGGCCAGTGGCGTTGCCCCGACCTGGCAGGTGCAAGGACCCAAGGCCTCAACCGGGTTGCGGAATTGGCTCGATGATCTGGGCGCCGGTGGTGGTACGCCGTTGCTGGCGGCGTTGAACGAGGCCCGACACTGGTTGGCTGCCCGACGCAAGCGTTTCCCGACGGAGCAGCAGCGGGTGCTGGTGATGACGGACGGGCGTGTAAGAGAGGAGCTTTCGTTGTCGCCTCTCGATTGCCCGTGCCTGCTGATCGACATCGAGCGTGGTCCGATCCGGTTGGGCCGGGCCCGGCAGTTGGCGGGGCAGTTGCAGGCTGAGTATCGGCATATCGATGAAGAGTTGCCGGGTTGAGGCTTGTATTGACTGCCAAGGCCCAATCGCGAGCAGGCTCGCTCTCACAGTGGATGTGTGGTGAACACATAACTGCCGGACACCAGCTCCCCCTGTGGGAGCGAGCCTGCTCGCGATTGGCATCACCTCGGTCCCGGATCTGCATACTGAAGTTGGATCACTACACTATGCTCAGCCAGCCCTCACAAGGAGTGAACCATGCGCACCCTCGTCACCAACCCCCAGGACGATTTCCGGGTCAAGGCCTACGCCGGCACCAATGGCGTGCTGTTGGCCATGGACCTGGCCGAACACCGGCGCAAGGGCTTGCTGGGCTTTGCCATCGAAAAACAACAGGGCGACAAGCCGTGGCTGTTCCTGTTCAACAGCCTGACCTTCCCCGATAAGGCCCACACCTTTCCCCAGTTCCACGCCACGCCCAGCGATAAGGCACCGTTGCAGAAATTTCGCTGGGCCGACTATGCCGTCAATCCCGGCGTGACCCTTCACTACCGCGTGCACCTGGCTTATGGCAGCCCGGATGCGCCGCAATTGGGGGAATCCCTGGAGGTTACGGTCACCAGCGACGACGGCCAGCCGGCCGACCAGCGGGTGATCTTCAATCGTGCCGTGGCCGCCAGCCAGGCGTTCCAACGCAAGTTTCCCGAGCTGGATGCGTTGATCAGTGCCAACAAGCACCTCTCCATCGATGACTGGCCCGATGCGCCACGCCGTTGGCTGGAAAACGGCCTGCTGGGGCGCGTGATCGGTTTCATCGACCGGGCGCTGGATGCCTCCTGGGCCCTGGATATCGCCATCTACGAGTACGAGCTGCCAGTGATCGTCGATGCGGTGAATGCTGCGTTCACCCGTGGTGCACAGGTGCGGGTGCTGTACCACGCCGAGCCGGGCGACGACACCACGTTGCGCAACGAAGCCAGCCTTGAAAAGCTGCCGGCCGCCAACAAGCGCGGACGGGTGACCCACAATATTTTCCACGACAAGTTCATCGTCCTGAGCAAAGTCGATGGCGCCGGGGCGCTACAGCCCGAGGCCGTCTTGTGCGGCAGCACCAACTTCACCGCCAACGGCGTCTACCGCCAGGCGAATGTCGTTCATGTACTGGACGATCCCAGGGTGAGCGACAGCTATCACCAGGTCTTCGAACAAATCTGGGCGACCCCCGGCGATGTCGATGCCACCCGTGAATGGCTCAATCGCAACAACCCCATGAAGCCGGAACAGCCGTTGTTCGCTGGATTCTCGCCGCGCACGGGAGAGGGCGACCTGGACCGCTTCGTCGACATCATCAACGGCGCCCGCAAGGATCTGCTGTTCGTCACTGCATTTGTCCTGCCTGACCAGATCCTCGACGCCTTGCTCGGCAAGCCCCACGACGACGTCCTGCGCTACGGCCTGCAAAACACCACCAGCCGCATCACCGGTTTCCATGCCGACCGCACCGCGGAATTCGCCGCCACGGCGCTGCTCAACACCGGTCTGGAAGGCTGGCTCAGGGAAAACATGAAAGGCCAGAAAGGCAACCTGCTGGTGCACACCAAGGCCATCGTCACCGACTTCACCAGCGACACGCCGACCATCATCAGCGGCAGCCACAACCTGAGTGCCGCGGCCAGCAGCGGTAACGACGAGAACTACCTCATCATCCAGGGCGACACCGACCTGGCCGACCGCTACGGGCTGGAACTGCTGCGGTTCTACGAGCATTACCGGTTTCGCTACTTTGCGAAAAAACTCGCTCTCAAGCAGGTCAGACCGTTGGCCACGGATGACAGTTGGACTGATGACTATTACCGCGACGGGGATCTGCGGATGTTGTCCAGGGTGAGGTTTTGCGGGCGCTAGATGTAGGCGATATGCAGTGATAGCATAAGGCTACTTTTCAGCCGGGAAGCTGTCATGAATCTACATGGAATGTCCGGTTCTCTTCGCGTCGGTGTCGCGATCTTGCTGTTGGCGCTCGGTACTTCGACCCTGGCGGCCAACCAACCCTGCTCTGGACGCAAAGGTGGGATCGCCGGGTGTGATGGCGACACCTTTCTTTGCAACGACGGCTCCATCAGCGCTTCGAAAAAATCCTGTTCCGCTACGCTGGGGCTTCGCAATGAAGCCCCGCCGCAGTCGTTGCTCAAATCCTCTGAAGGCTGCCAATGCGGCAGTGGCAATTACTGCGTGGGACCGCGGGGCGGGGTTTATTGCCTGACGCCGGGTGGCAGCAAGAGTTACAAGCGAAAATAGCCCGAACACCGCCAAACCATTGTGGGAGCGAGCCTGCTCGCGATAGCGGAGTGTCAGCCAATGAAGATAAGGCTGACCTGACGCCATCACGAGCAGGTTCGCCCCCACAGGGTGCACATCGCGGTTCCGATTTGGGGCCTGGTGACACGCCCACTCGTAGCCAACGGTAGCAACCTGGGTGCGGCCCGCGAACGCCGGAAACACCTCGGATTTTCCATCCTCCTGATTTCATTCACTTTCCTTTTTCCTCCCCCAGAGGCTCCGATCCTGTGGCACACTTTCTGCTGTCTATTCCGTTGTTACATACCTAGTTCCGGTATAGCGGAATAAAACCCATCCTGGAGTGCTTGCCATGCATCGCCGACCTTCCTTGTTCAAAGCGTGTGTTTTTCTCTTCGCGGCCACGACGGCTGCCATGGGTGTCGCCGAGGCGGCCGACAGCAAACTGGACAGTGTGCTGCAACGCGGGAAATTGATTGTGGGCACGGGCAGCACCAATGCGCCGTGGCACTTCCAGGGAGCGGATGGCAAGTTGCAGGGTTTCGATATCGATATAGCGCGGATGGTCGCCAAGGGGCTGTTCAATGACCCGGAGAAAGTCGAGTTCGTGGTGCAGTCCTCCGACGCACGCATCCCCAACCTGCTGACCGACAAGGTCGACATCAGTTGCCAGTTCATCACCGTCACCGCCAGCCGCGCCCAGCAAGTGGCCTTCACCTTGCCGTACTACCGCGAAGGCGTCGGCCTGCTGCTGCCCGCCAACAGCAAATACAAGGAAATCGAAGACCTCAGGGCCACCGGTGACAGTGTCACCGTGGCGGTTCTGCAGAACGTCTACGCCGAAGAATTGGTGCATCAGGCGCTGCCCAAAGCCAAGGTCGACCAGTACGACAGCGTCGACCTGATGTATCAGGCCGTGAACTCCGGGCGCGCCGATGCCGCCGCCACCGACCAATCCTCGGTCAAGTACCTGATGGTGCAGAACCCCGGCCGTTACCGCAGCCCGGCCTACGCCTGGAGCCCGCAGACCTACGCCTGCGCGGTCAAGCGCGGCGACCAGGACTGGCTGAACTTCGTCAACACCACCTTGCATGAAGCCATGACCGGCGTGGAATTCCCCACCTATGCCGCGTCGTTCAAGCAATGGTTCGGCGTGGAGCTGCCGTCGCCGGCGATCGGTTTCCCTGTCGAATACAAATGACCCCGTGAGCCCGGGGCGCCGCTGTGAGGCGCCCCGTCGAAGGTACTGTCGACCATGAAT
The DNA here is from genome assembly GCF_022342325.2 of Pseudomonas sp. AF32. Lineage (NCBI taxonomy): Bacteria > Pseudomonadati > Pseudomonadota > Gammaproteobacteria > Pseudomonadales > Pseudomonadaceae > Pseudomonas > Pseudomonas sp. AF32. The sequence continues at coordinate 42,903 of NZ_RQJK02000022.1, forward strand.
TATCAGTTGAACTTTGCCGCCGTCTGGCGCGATTTCGACACCTTGCTGGCGGGACTCGGCCTGGGGCTTTCCCTGGCGCTGGTGTCGATCGCCATCGGTTGCGTGATCGGCCTGGCGATGGCGTTCGCGCTGCTCAGCAAGCATCGGCTCCTGCGGGCCGCCGCGTCGGTGTACGTCACGGTGATCCGCAATACGCCGATCCTGGTGTTGATTCTGTTGATCTACTTCGCCTTGCCGAGCCTGGGTATTCGCCTGGACAAGCTGCCGTCGTTCGTCATCACGCTCTCGCTGTACGCCGGGGCCTACCTGACCGAAGTGTTCCGCGGCGGGTTGCTGAGCATCCACAAGGGCCAGCGCGAGGCGGGGCTGGCCATCGGCCTGGGCGAGTGGCAGGTCAAAGCCTATATCACCGTGCCGGTGATGCTGCGCAACGTGCTGCCGGCCTTGTCGAACAACTTCATTTCGCTGTTCAAGGACACCTCCCTGGCGGCGGCGATTGCCGTGCCGGAGCTGACCTACTACGCCCGCAAGATCAACGTGGAGAGCTACCGGGTGATCGAAACCTGGTTGGTGACCACGGCCCTGTATGTTGTGGCCTGTTACCTCATTGCCATGGTGTTGCGGTATTTCGAGCAGCTCCTGGCAATCCGCCGTTAGGAGCGTCCCATGTACGAATCCCCCAGTTGGTTGCATGAGTTGTGGGTCGCCCGGGACACCCTGTGGGCCGGATTCCTCACCAGTGTGCAGTGTTCGGTATTGGCGATTTTGCTGGGCACCTTGATCGGTCTGGTCGCCGGATTGGTGCTGACGTACGGCAGGACCTGGATGCGCGCGCCGTTTCGCTTCTATGTCGACCTGATTCGCGGTACACCGGTGTTCGTGCTGGTGCTGGCCTGCTTCTACATGGCGCCAGCGCTGGGCTGGCAGATCGGCGCGTTCCAGGCTGGTGTCCTGGGCCTGACGCTGTTCTGCGGTTCCCACGTGGCCGAGATCGTGCGCGGTGCCTTGCAGGCGTTGCCGCGTGGGCAGATGGAAGCCAGCCAGGCCATCGGCCTGACCTTTTACCAGGCATTGGGTTATGTGCTGTTGCCCCAGGCCCTGCGGCAGATCCTGCCGACCTGGGTCAATTCCTCCACCGAGATCGTCAAGGCGTCGACCCTGCTGTCGGTGATCGGCGTCGCCGAGCTGCTGCTCAGCACCCAACAGATCATCGCCCGGACCTTCATGACCCTGGAGTTCTATCTGTTCGCCGGGTTTCTCTTTTTCATCATCAATTACGCCATCGAATTGCTCGGTCGGCACATTGAAAAGCGGGTGGCCTTGCCATGACTGACGTTTCGACTTCCACCAACGCCCGACCGCTGCTGGACATTCGCGGTCTGCGCAAACAATACGGCCCACTGGAAGTGCTCAAGGGTGTGGACCTGAGCATGCAGCGCGGCAACGTGGTCACGCTGATCGGCTCCAGCGGCTCGGGCAAGACCACGCTGCTGCGCTGCGTGAACATGCTGGAAGAATTCCAGGGCGGCCAGATCGTGCTCGACGGCGAGTCCATCGGCTATGACGAGGTCGATGGCAAGCGCGTGCGCCACGCCGAAAAGGTCATCGCCCGGCACCGGGCCATGACCGGCATGGCCTTCCAGCAATTCAACCTGTTTCCCCACCTGACCGCGTTGCAGAACGTCACCCTGGGCTTGCTCAAGGTGAAAAAACTGCACAAGGACGAAGCGGTGGCCCTGGCCGAGAAATGGCTGGAGCGGGTCGGCCTGCTGGAACGTCGCGATCATTTTCCCGGTCAGTTGTCCGGCGGCCAGCAACAGCGGGTGGCGATTGCCCGAGCGATTGCCATGAACCCCAGCCTGATGCTGTTCGATGAAGTGACCTCGGCCCTCGATCCGGAACTGGTGGGCGAGGTCCTGAACGTGATCAAGGGCCTGGCCGAAGACGGCATGACGATGCTGCTGGTGACCCACGAGATGCGCTTCGCCTTCGAGGTGTCCGACAAGATCGTATTCATGAACCAGGGGCGCATCGAGGAGCAGGGGCCACCGAAAGCATTGTTCGAGCGCCCGCAATCCCCGCGCTTGGCGGAATTTCTCAAGAACACTCGTTTTTAATCCCATTCGACAAGGAGAAACACCCATGAGTATTACGCGCTACGGCACCGGCAGCACCGCAGGCGGCGGTCAGCCTCGCCCATTCGCCCGCGCGGTGGAGGCCGACGGCTGGTTGCATGTGTCCGGCCAAGTGCCGGCGGTGGATGGCGAGATCATTGCCGGGGGGATCGTCGAGCAGACGCACCAGACCATGAAGAACCTGATCGCCATCCTCGAAGAGGCCGGCTACGGCCTGGAGGACGTCGTGCGTTGCGGCGTGTGGCTGGACGATCCGCGGGATTTCTGGAGCTTCAACAAGGTGTTCGGCGAATACTTTAGCCCGGAACACGCTCCGGCCCGGGCTTGTGTGCAGGCCAGCATGATGGTCGATTGCAAGGTTGAGATCGATTGCATTGCCTACAAGAAAAAGTGAGGCCCATCGCGGGCAAGCCTTGCTCCTACAGATCAAGCTGTGCCTGTGGGAGCAGGCTTACTCCCATAAGCGCAAGTATTTTACCTGTGGGAGCAAGGCTTGCCCGCGATAGCGATCTACCAGGCGCCACAACTGTCTGGTTAAACTCCGGGCCAACTGAATGGGAACCCAAGACATGACCGAAGACACCATCAAGCGCCGGGCCCGAGGACTGGATCGGGCGTTCGATATCCTCGATTTCCTCAAGGAAATCGGCCAGCCGCTGCGCCCGAATGATATCGCCAGCGGCATCGGTAGCCCCAAGTCCACGGTCTACGAACTGGTGGCGTCGCTGCTGGAGCGGCGCATCCTCGAACCGGTGGGCAAGGACGGCCATGTCTACTTGGGCCGCCAGTTGTACTTTCTCGGGCAGGCGCACCTGCGGCATTTCGACCTGAGCCGCGAGGCCGATCATGCCTTGCAGGAAATCGTCAGCCAGACCCGGGAAACCGCCCAGATGTGCCTGCTCAACGGGCGCAAGTACACGGTGGCCTTGATGAAGGAGGGCGAGCGGCATTTTCGCATTTCCTCGGACATCGGCGAAAACGCGCCGATCCCCTGGACGGCCTCCGGTCGCCTCTTGCTGGCGCACTTGAGTGATCAACAGATCGTCGATCTGATCGACCCTGATGACTTCATTCTGCCGGACGGTGAGCGCCTGCCTATGGAGCAGTTCCTCAAGGAAATCCGCCAGGCCGGTGTCGATGGCTTTTTCTCCTTCGACAGCGTGGCCGACACCTTCACCCACTGCTTCGCCGCACCGGTCAAAGACCCGGACGGCGTGGCCATCGCGACCCTGTGCATCGTCGCCCCTCGGGCCGACGCCAGGAACAATTACGCCGACTATCGCCGGGTGCTGATCGAAAGCGCCAACAACCTGGCCCGTCGCATCAATGAATAAACCGTCACGGCTGCCTGCGGCCGTGTGAGGAGTTCGAACATGTCCACTGCCATTCATGCCGCTGCCGTAGAAAAGGGCGCCGCCACCGCCGGCCAACACTTGCTGCGGGACGTCAGCCTGCCGGCCCTGGTGCTGCACCGCGAGGCGTTGGAGCACAACATCCGCTGGATGCAAAAATTTGTCAGCGACAGCGGTGCCGAGCTGGCACCCCACGGCAAGACCAGCATGACCCCGGCGCTGTTTCGCCGGCAACTCGATGCCGGGGCCTGGGGCCTGACCCTGGCCACGGCGGTGCAGACCCGTGCCGCCTACGCCCATGGTGTGCGCCGGGTGCTAATGGCCAACCAATTGGTGGGAACGCCGAACATGGCGTTGATCGCCGATTTGCTGGCCGATCCGACATTCGAATTCCATTGCATGGTGGATCATCCGGACAACGTTGCGGACCTGGGCGCGTACTTCGCTTCTCGGGGTGTTCGGCTGAACGTGATGATCGAGTACGGCGTGGTCGGCGGTCGTTGCGGGTGCCGGACCGAGGCCGAGGTATTGGCCCTGGCTGAAGCCGTCCGGGCGCAACCGGCCCTGGCGTTGACGGGTATCGAAGGTTATGAGGGGGTGATCCACGGTGACCACGCCATCAGCGGGATTCGTGCGTTCGCCGCTTCCCTGGTGCGCCTGGCGGTACAGTTGCAGGATGCCGGCGCCTTCGCTATCGCCAAACCGATCATCACCGCCTCGGGGTCGGCCTGGTACGACCTGATCGCCGAATCCTTCGAAGCCCAGAACGCCCACGGACGCTTTCTCAGCGTGCTGCGCCCTGGCAGTTACGTGGCCCACGACCATGGCATCTACAAGGAGGCCCAGTGCTGCGTGCTGGAGCGCCGCAGCGACCTGCACGAAGGCCTGCGCCCGGCCCTGGAAGTCTGGGCCCACGTGCAATCGCTGCCGGAGCCGGGCTTTGCAGTGATCGCCCTGGGCAAGCGCGACGTAGCCTACGACGCCGGGCTGCCGGTGCCACTCAAGCGCTACAAGGCGGGGGCTGAGGGGGTGATGGGCGATGACCTGAACGGCTGCAAGGTGACGGCCGTGATGGACCAGCATGCGTTCATGAACGTGGCGCCGGGTATCGAGCTACGGGTGGGCGACATCATTGCGTTCGGTACTTCCCACCCGTGTTTGACCTTCGACAAATGGCGGGTGGGTTGCCTGGTGGATGAGCAGTTGCGGGTGGTCGAGAGCATGGAGACTTGTTTTTAAGGCTTGAGACCGAGTCGCAGCAATCGCGAGCAGGCTCGCTCCCACACTGGATTGGCTACGAACACATTTTCTGTGACCGCCACGAACCCTGTGGGAGCGAGCCTGCTCGCGATAGCGACCTGCCAGACACTAAAGAACCATCAGGACGCCCCCATGAACGCTCCCAAACCCCGCATCGCCCTGATCGGCGAATGCATGATCGAACTGCAACAACGCGCCGACGGCAGCCTGCAACAGAGCTTCGGCGGCGACACCCTGAACACGGCGGTGTACCTGTCCCGTGCCCTGGGCGACAAAGGCTCGGTGGATTACGTCACTGCCCTGGGCGATGACAGTTTCAGCGATGCCATGTGCCAGAGCTGGGCGGCGGAAAATATCGGATTGGACCGGGTTCAGCGCTTGCCCGGACGTTTGCCGGGCTTGTACTGCATCCAGACCGACGCGGCAGGCGAGCGGCGGTTCCTGTACTGGCGCAACGAAGCGGCAGTGCGCGATTGCTTCACCACGCCGGCGGCCGCGCCGATCCTGGCGGCGTTGCCGGACTACGACGTGCTGTATTTCAGCGGCATAACCCTGGCGGTACTCGGCGAGCAGGGGCGGGCCAGGCTCATTGAAGTCCTGATCCAGGCGCGGCGACGGGGAGCCCAAGTGGTGTTCGACAACAACTATCGACCCAGGCTCTGGGCCTCGGTGGACGCGGCCCGCGCGGCCTATCGCAGTGTCTTGCCGTACGTGGAACTGGCCCTGCTGACGGTGGACGACGAACAGGCTCTGTTTGGCCATGCCGACTGCGACGCGGTGTTCGCGGCGTATGCGTCGTTCGGCACGCCGGAAGTGGTGCTCAAGCGCGGCGCCGAAGCCTGCCTGATCCGTTGCGATGGGCTGTCCTATGAGATTCCCGCCCAACGGGTCGAACGCGTGGTGGATACGACCGCGGCGGGGGATTCGTTCAGCGCTGCGTACCTGGCGAGCCGCTTATTGGGGGGCAGTCCGGCAGAGGCCGCCGAGGCCGGGCATCGGCTGGCGAGCCGGGTGATCCAGATGCCGGGGGCGTTGATCCCCAGATAATGGAAACACCCCACAACCTGTGGGAGCGAGCTTGCTCGCGATAGCGCCAGATCAGCCACCATGAGTATCGGCTGATACACCGCTATCGCGAGCAGGCTCGCGCCCACAAGGGCTTGGCCCGTCAGTTAGTCCCGGTAAAACACCTGCACCAGGTGATACCCGAACTTGCTCTTGATCGGCCCATGCACCACCCGCAACGGCTTCTTGAAGATCACTGCATCGATCGCGCCGACCATCTGCCCTGGCCGAATTTCACCCAGATCGCCACCGCGCTTGCCGGAGGGGCAGGTGGAGTATTTCTTTGCCAGCACGTCGAAGGCTTCGCCCTTGGCGATGCGTTGCTTGAGCTGTTCGGCTTCTTCGGCGGTTTTCACCAGGATATGGCGGGCTTGGGCTTTCATTGCAGCGGTGACCTGAGCGGTGGCGGGGCGACGGGGCGGCGATTATGCCTCAAGTCAGGTGCCATGGTTGATCATCGTCCGAATCTTGTTGGCCAACAGGTCCAGGGAGAACGGTTTGGCGACCATGTCCATGCCCTGTTCCAGGAAACCCTGGCGTTCGGCGGCCTTTTGCGCGTACCCGGTCATGAACAGCACTTTCAGGTCGGGCCGGTGCTGGCGCGCAATTTCAGCCAATTGACGACCGTTCATGCCAGGCAGGCCGACGTCGGTGACCAGCAAGTCGATCCGCCGGTCCGACTCCAGCAGTGGCAGGGCCATTTTGGCGTCCTTGGCTTCCAGGGCGGCGTAACCCAAGGCCTCCAACAAGTCGAGCACCAGCATCCGGACCGCGGGTTCGTCTTCCACCAGCAATACGGTCTCCCCGGCAATCGCGGCTGGCGCGTCGACGGTCTCGGCCTCGGTGTGCTGCTCGGCAGGTGCCACGTACAGGCGCGGGAGGTATAACTGCACCCGCGTGCCCTGGCCCGGCATGCTGTCCAGACTCAGGTGTCCACCCGACTGCTGGGCGAACCCGTAGATCATTGACAAGCCCAGGCCGGTGCCCTGGCCGATGGGCTTGGTGGTGAAGAAGGGGTCGAAGGCCTTGGCCAGTACGGAAGGGGTCATGCCGCTACCGTTGTCGCTGACGGCGATCATCACATAATCCCCGGCCTTGACCGGCTCCAGGGTGCTGATATCGCTGCCGTCGAGGTAGATGTTGGCGGTTTCGATAGTCAGCTCGCCGCCATCGGGCATGGCATCCCTGGCGTTGATCACCAGGTTGAGCAGGGCGTTTTCCAGCTGGCTGGCATCGGTGCTGATCGGCCAAAGCTCATCGGCCAATTGCAGCCGCAGCAGGATGTGATCGCCTGTGGTCCGGCTCAGCAGGTCTTCGAGTGAATGCACCAGGTCGTTGGGGTTCAGCGGCTTGCGGTCCAGGGACTGGCGCCGGGAGAACGCCAGCAGCCGGTGGGTCAGGGCCGCGGCGCGATTGGCCGAGGACATGGCCGCTTCGGTGAAGCGACCGATTTCGGCGGCGCGGCCATTGGCGATGTAGCGCTGCATCAGGTCGAGACTGCCCAGGATGCCGGTCAGCATATTGTTGAAGTCGTGGGCGATACCGCCGGTGAGCTGGCCCACGGCTTCCATTTTCTGGGCATGGCGCAGGGCTTCTTCGGCGCGTTCGCGTTCGAACATCTCGCTCTGCAGGCGCTGGTTGGCTTCGGCCAGTTGTCGGGTACGGGCGATGACCCGCTCTTCCAGCGTTTCGTTGAGGTGCCGCAGGGCTTCCTCGGTTTTCTTGCGTTCGGTCTCGTCGATCACAAAGATGTAGAAGCCGTTCACCGCGCCGTCCGCGCCGTGGCGGGGCAGGTAGTTGACCAGCGCGTGGCGCGGCCGGCCATCGCGATGGGAGGTCTGCACAGCGAAGCTGCACGGTTTGCCGGCCAGCGCCCCGGCGATCTGCTCGGCGCGAGCGGCATAGGCCTCTTCCCCGAGGACCTCGCGGATGGTCTTGCCGTACAGCTCCTGCGGGGTGAGGCCGTACCAATCCAGGTAAGCGCTGTTGTTCAGCCGGAAACGCTCTTCGTGGTCCACGTAGCTGATCAGCACCGGCATGGCGTTGATGATCAGCTGCAGTTCGGTCTGGCTCTGGCGCAGGGCCTGTTCGGTACGCTTGCGCTCGGTCAGGTCCAGGGCAGCGCCGAGAAAGCGCTTGGGCCGGCCATGGCGATCCTTGTAGCAACGACCGCGCACGAACACCCAGCGCAGTTCGCCGTCGGGCTGCAGCAGGCGGTATTCCTCGGCGTACTCGCTGCCGTGGGTGATGCAATGCTTGATACTGCGGGCCACCATGGCCCGGTCTTCAGGGTGCACGCCTTCGAGGTAGGCGCTGATGGGCAACTGGCGCGACAGGCTCGGATCGACCCCATGCAGCAGGGCGAAATGCGCGTCGGCGATGAAACGGTCTTCGCTGATGTCCCAATCCCACGTGCCCAGCGCATCGGCGGCAGCGAGGGCCAATTGCAGACGCTCTTCGCTTTCCTGCTGGGCCTTGAGGCTGGCCTCGGAGCGTCGTTCGAACTCCAGGGCCAGGCGCCGCCGCTCGCTGGTCTCGATGGCGGTGACCAGAATACCTGCCACGGCGCCGTTTTCATCGCGTACGGGGCTGTAGGTCAGGTCCAGCCAGAGGTCGCAGAGGCGGCCGGCGAAGGGCAGACGCCATAGCTGGTCGCGGCAGGTGTGCGTACGACCTTGCAACACGCCCTGGTAAATCGTTTCGGTCGCGCTGCGCAGTTCGGGCCAGGCCTCGTGGGTGGGCTGGCCAAGGGCCCGGGGGTGCTTGTCACCCGCCAGGCGGGAAAAGGCATCGTTGTAGACGTGGACCAGTTGCGGCCCCCACAGCAAGGCCATGGGCATGGGGGAGTGGAGCACGATGTCCACGGCGGTGCGCAGGCTTTGCGGCCAGGTTTCGGGGGCGCCCAGCGGGCTAGAGGTCCAGTCCAGTCGGGCGATCAGGCGCTGGGTAACGCTGCCGGCGGGTGTCGCGTTCATCACGGAGTCCCTGGATGTCGTGTGGTGTCGACTATCCTCTGAAAAAGGAAAGCGCGGGTTGGTCTGGAAGATTGCATGCTCGGGTCAACGTGTTTCATTGATATCTCGCGGAAGTTTCAGTCCATGGAAATTGATCCCTTGTTGCGAATCCTGGCGAGCCAGGATGGCTCCGACCTTTACCTGTCCACCGGTGCGCCACCGTGCGCCAAATTCGAAGGCGCGCTCAAGCCATTGGGCACCCAGGCGTTCAAGGTCGGCGACATCGCCGGGCTCGCCGAGTCTTTGATGGACGCCGAACAGCGTCTTGAGTTCGATCGGGAACTGGAAATGAACCTGGCCATTTCTCTGGCCGGTGTCGGGCGATTCCGGGTCAACATCTTCAAGCAGCGCAATGACGTGTCGATGGTGATACGCAACGTCAAACTGGATATTCCGCGCTTCGAAGACCTCAAGCTGCCCAAGATACTGCTGGACACCATCATGCAGAAGCAGGGGTTGATGCTGTTCGTCGGTGCGACGGGTTCGGGCAAGTCCACTTCCCTGGCGGCGCTGATCGACTACCGCAATCGCAACAGCAGCGGCCATATCATTACCATCGAAGACCCGGTGGAATATATCCATCGGCACAAGAAGTCGATCATCAACCAACGGGAAGTGGGCGTCGATACCCGCAGCTTCCACGCCGCCCTGAAAAATACCCTGCGCCAGGCACCGGACGTGGTGCTGATCGGGGAAATCCGCGACCGTGAAACCATGGAGCATGCCCTGGCCTTCGCCGACACCGGACACTTGGTGATTTCCACCCTGCATGCCCACAACGCCAACCAGGCCCTGGACCGGGTGATCAATTTCTTTCCGGAAGAGCGACGGCCGCAACTGCTCAATGATTTGGGCAACAACCTCAAGGCATTCGTGTCCCAGCGCCTGGTGCGCACTCGTACGGGGCAACGTCGGGCCGCCGTGGAGGTCATGCTGGGCTCGCCCACGGTGGCCGACCTGATCCGGCGCAACGAGCTGGGCGAACTCAAGGGCATCATGGAAAAGTCAGAGGAGCTGGGAATGCAGACCTTTGACCAGGCCCTGTTCAACCTGGTGGTCGAAGGGGTGCTCGATGAGGAAGAAGCCCTGAAGAACGCCGATTCGGCGAATAACCTGCGCTTGCGATTGAAGTTGCATGCCGAGTCGGGCACGGCTCCCCCGGCCGATCCGGCAGCGGGGGAGTGGGGATTGATGGATTGACGTTGTGGCGAGGGGATTTATCCCCGCTGGGCTGCGAAGCAGCCCTAAATCCAGACACCGAGGTGTATCAGAAAGACTGTGTTGGCTGCTTTGGGTCTGCTTCGCAGCCCAGCGGGGATAAATCCCCTCGCCACAGAAAAGCGGTTTGTGCTGCGTCTAGACAGTCAGCTCTACCCGATCCCGAAACAGCTCCAGTGCCTCGGGGTTGGCCAGGGCGTCGGTGTTTTTCACGGCTTCGCCATGCACCACGTTACGCACCGCCAGCTCCACCACCTTGCCGCTGATGGTCCGTGGAATGTCGCTGACCGCCAGGATCTTCGCCGGGACATGGCGTGGCGTGGTGTTTTCGCGGATGACCTGGCGGATCCGTTGCTCCAGCGCTTCATCCAGCACCACGCCATCGCGCAAGCGCACGAACAGCACCACCCGCACATCACCTTGCCATTGCTGGCCGATGGCGACGCTGTCCAGCACTTCCTCGACTTTTTCCACCTGCCGATAGATTTCCGCCGTGCCGATACGCACCCCGCCGGGGTTGAGCACCGCATCGGAGCGTCCGTGGATCAGAAAACCGCCGTGGGGCAGTTCTTCGGCGTAGTCGCCCTGGGCCCATACGCCGGGGAACTGACTGAAGTAGGAAGCACGCAGCTTTTCCTGATGGGGATCGTTCCACAAGCCGATGGGCATCGCCGGGAAATGCCGGGTGCACACCAGTTCGCCTTTCTCGCCGATGATGGCCTGCCCAGCCTCGTTCCAGACCTGCACCGCCATGCCCAGGCTCTTGCCTTGCATCTCGCCGCGACGCACCGCTGACAGCGGGTTGCCATTGACGAAACACGACACGATGTCGGTGCCGCCGGACATCGACGCCAGGCAGACGTCGGCCTTGAAGTCGCGGTACACATAGTCGTAGCTATGGGGCGCCAGCGCCGAACCGGTGGACAGGACGGTCTTCAGACTGCCCAGGTCGTGAGATTGCCGGGGTTTCAGGCCCTGGCTTTCCAGCGCCGCGAGGAATTTCGGGCTGGTACCGAACACGCTGATGCGCTGCTGGTCGATCAGGTCCAGCAGGCGTTCGGGGCCGGGATGAAACGGCGATCCGTCGTAGAGGATCACGGCGCTGCCGACGGCGAGCGCCGAGACCAGCCAGTTCCACATCATCCAGCCGCAGGTGGTGTAGTAGAACAGACGATCCTCGGGATCGAGGTCGACGTGCAGGCCGTGCTCCTTTATATGTTGCAGCAAGACACCGCCCGTGCCGTGGACGATGCATTTCGGCACGCCGGTGGTGCCGCTGGAATAGAGGATGTACAGCGGGTGATCGAACGGCACGTGGATGAATGCCGGCTCGCCGCCGGGTTGGTAGAACTCGCCCCACAAAGCAACGTTGGCCGGGGTCTTGAAATCGCCTGGGCCGGCATCGGGTCGGGCATAAGGCAGCACGATCAGTTGTTGCAGCGAAGGCAGTCGTTCGAGGATTTCATTGACCTTGGCCCGCTGGTCGATGACCTTGCCGGCGTAGCGGTAACCGGCGCAGGTCATCAGTACCTTGGGTTCGATCTGGCCGAAGCGGTCGATCACCCCTTGGGTGCCGAAGTCAGGCGACGAGCAGGACCAGATGGCGCCCAGGCTGGTGGCGGCAAGCATGCCCACCAGGGTTTGCCAGGTATTGGGCATGCACGCGGCGACACGATCCCCTTGGGTCACGCCGGCGGCTTGCAGGCTTTTTTGCAGGCCGGCAACGTGGGCGGCCAGTTCGGCCCAGGTCAACTGCGCCTGGTCGCCGTTTTCGTCGACGGCCACCACCGCCACGGCATCGTCGCGACGGCGCAGCAGGTGTTCGGCGAAATTCAGTGTCGCCCCTGGGAACCATTGGGCGCTGGGCATGTGCGGGCCTTCCACCAGCACTTGTGTGGGGGCCTGATGAAAGCGGATATCGAAGAAATCGACGATGGCCTGCCAGAAGGCATCGCGCTGGTCGATACTCCAGGCGTGCAAGGCTGGATAGTCATTGAGTTGCAGGTGGTGCCGCGCGTTGATGAACTGGCGAAAGGCGTTCATGCGCGACCGGGCGATGCGTTCGGGGGCGGGTTGCCAGAGGATGTCGGACATGGGATGCCTCTTGTTTTTATGGCTATACAAACTATAGAGCGGCGGAGCCCGAATTGTGTCGAGGGAACACTCTGTGGCGAGGGGATTTATCCCCGCTGGACCGCGCAGCGGTCCCCAATGGGGTGCCGATACCAGATGCATCGGGTTGATCCTGTTGCGGGCTGCTACGCAGCCCAGCGGGGATAAATCCCCTCGCCACAAGGAAGTCGACGGTCTTACTGAGCCAACCACCCGCCATCGATATTCCACGCCGCGCCGCGCACCTGGCTGCCGGCTTCGCTGCACAAAAACAGCACCAGTTCCCCCAGTTGCGGCGGGGTCACGAACGCCAGGGAAGGTTGTTTCTCGGCCAGCAGGTCGTGTTGGGCCTGTTGCGGGTCGACACCCGAGGCGATGCGGTCGTCGATCTGTTTCTGCACCAGCGGCGTCAGCACCCAACCTGGGCAAATGGCATTGCACGTCACGTTGCTGGTGGCGGTTTCCAGGCCGACCACTTTGGTCAGGCCGATGACCCCGTGCTTGGCGGCGACATAAGCGGCCTTGCCCACCGAGCCGACCTGACCGTGGACCGAGGCGATGTTGACGATCCGTCCCCAGCCTTTGGCGCGCATGCCCGGCAGGCTTAGCCGAGTGGCATGGAACACCGAGGACAGGTTGATGGCGATGATCGAGTCCCAGCGTTCCACCGGGAAGTCCTCCACGGCGGCCACGTGCTGGATGCCGGCGTTGTTGACCAGGATGTCCACGCCGCCAAACTCGCGCTCGGCGTAGGCGAGCATGTCGGCGATCTGCGCCGGGTCGCTGACGTCCGCCGGATGATGGCCGACCTTGCCGCCGAACTGTTTCACCTCGGCGATCACCGCCGAGGCATCGCCAAAACCGTTGAGGATCAGATGGGCGCCGGCCTTGGCCAGACTCAGGGCAATGCCCAGGCCAATGCCGCTGGTAGAACCGGTGACCAGGGCAGTCTTGCCCGAAAGCGTCGTTGTCATGGGAACCTCATACAATGCCAGTGGCGTAGAACACGCCGATCACGAAGAACACCGCGAGGGTCTTGATCAGCGTAATGCAGAAAATGTCCTTGTAGGCTTCACGGTGGGTCAGGCCGGTCACTGCCAGTAGGGTGATCACCGCGCCGTTGTGGGGCAGGGTGTCCATGCCACCGCTGGCCATGGCGGCCACGCGGTGCAGCACCTCCAGGGGAATGTTGGCAGCGTGGGCGGCGCTGATGAAGGTTTCGGACATGGCCGCCAGGGCGATGCTCATGCCACCCGAGGCGGAACCGGTGATGCCGGCCAGCAGCGTCACGGTGACCGCTTCGTTGACCAGGGGATTGGGGATGCTCTTGAGCCAGTCGGCCAGGACCAGAAAGCCTGGCAGCGAGGCGATGACGGCGCCGAAGCCGTATTCCGAAGCGGTGTTCATGGCGGCGAGCAATGCGCCGCCCACCGCGCTTTTACTGCCTTCGGCCAGCTTGCTGCGAATGGCCCGGAAGCCGAACAGCAACACCAGGATGATGCCCACCAGCAAAGCCGCCTGCACCGCCCAGATCGCGGTGAGCTTGGCGATGTCGCTGGTCACCGGCGCGGCCATGCCCGGCAGCGCCAGGCTATGGGTCTTGCCGTACCACTGCGGTATCCATTGGGTGAACAGCAGGTTCATGATCCCCACCGCCAGCAGCGGTGAGACGGCGACCCAGGGGTTGGGCAGCTTGATGTCTTCGGCGGTTTCCGGCTCGTTGCGCAGCTCGGTGCCGTAGCCTTCGCCCAGGCGCTGGGCCTTGTTGCGCTGACGCTGGAGGAACAGCATGCCGATGCTGAACACGAAGAGCGTGCCGATTACCCCCAGCCATGGCGCGGCCCAGGCGGTGGTGTTGAAGAAGGTGCTGGGAATGATGTTCTGGATCTGCGGCGTGCCGGGCAGGGCGTCCATGGTGAACGAGAATGCACCCAGGGCAATGGTGGCCGGGATCAGTCGCTTGGGGATGTCGCTCTGGCGGAACATCTCGGCGGCGAACGGGTACACCGCGAACACCACGACAAACAGCGACACGCCGCCGTAGGTCAGCAATGCGCAGACCAGCACGATCACCAACATGGCCTGGCGCGTGCCCAGCAGCCGAATCGCCGCCGCCACGATGGAGCGGGAGAAGCCCGACAGTTCGATCAGCTTGCCGAACACCGCACCGAGCAGGAACACCGGGAAATACAGTTTGATGAAGCCGACCATTTTCTCCATGAACACCCCGGTGAACGCAGGGGCGACGGCGGACGGGTCGGTGAGCAGGACGGCGCCGAGGGCGGCGATGGGGGCAAAGAGGATGACGCTGTAGCCGCGGTAAGCGGCCACCATCAGCAGCGTGAGGGCTGCCAAGGCAATGATCACACTCATGGTGTGTCTCCTGGATTGTTATTGTTGTGGTGAATCGGTGGGAGACGGGTTAGCGAGTTTTGTGCCAGGTGTGTAACTTATTGAAATATATGGATATTTTAAGAGGTTGACAGGGTTGATAGAGGATTTTGTCTCTGTTTTGAGATTTTCTGAGAGGCTGCTGGCTTCATCGCGAGCAGGCTCGCTCCCACAAAGGGGGGCAGTGTACGCGATCAAGTGTGGGAGCGAGCCTGCTCGCGATGAGTGCCAAGCACTCCAAAAAGACTAGTACAACAATAGAGACAGAATGTCTCTCTATTGAGACTCCGCAATCCCCAATGCCACCATCTTCTTATACAAAGTCGACCGCCCCAGCCCCAACCGCTTCGCCGCTTCCACCACCTTGCCCCCGCATTGCGCCAGGGTGGATTCAATCAGTTGCCGGTCGAATCGGGCCCGTGCCTGGGCGAAAGTCTCCTGCGACAACAGCTCCACGCCGGGGCTTGCCGTGCGGGTCACCGGCGTGAAGGTGCCGATGGCGGCGCGGATGTCGGCGGCGGTGAGCACCGGGTTGTCGCTGAGCAGCGCCGCCCGTTCCAGCACGTTGCGCAGCTCCCGGATGTTGCCTGGCCAGGCATGTTGTCCCAGCAGGTCGAGTGCGTCGTCGTTCAGTTCGTGCTGGCTGCGCAGTTCTTCGAGGATCGATTCGCTCAGGGCCGGCAGGTCATCCAGCCGTTCGCGCAGCGGCGGAACCTGAATCGGCAGTACATTGAGGCGGTAGTACAGGTCGGCGCGGAACTCGCCCCGTTTGATCGCCGCCTCCAGGTCCGTGGAGGTGGCGGCGATCACCCGCACATCGCTTTGTCGCACCTCGTTGGAGCCCACCGGTTCGTATTCCTTCTCCTGGAGCACTCGTAGCAGCTTGCTTTGCAGCGGCAATGGCATGTCGCCGATTTCATCGAGAAACAGCGTGCCGCCCTGGGCGATCTGCAACTTGCCGGGGCGGCCCTTGCGGTCGGCGCCGGTGAAGGCGCCCGGGGCCGTGCCGAAAAACTCGGCTTCCAGCAGCGATTCGGGAATCGCCGCGCTGTTGATGCTCACGAACGCTTTGTGCGCCCGTGGCGAGGCGCTGTGGATCGCCTGGGCCAGCAGCTCCTTGCCGGTGCCGGTCTCGCCGAGCAGCAGCACCGGCGAGTCGGCGCTGGCGCTGCGTCGGGCGCGTCGCTTGACCTCCAGGCCGGCGCTGCTGGTACCGATGAAATGGGCGAAGTTGTATTTGGCCTGTCGTGCCCGCAGCAGCGAACGAGTGGAGGCCAATTCTTCCTGCATGCTCTGGTAACGCTTGAGCATCGGCGACAGGCTGTGCAGTTCGCCGAACAAGGCAAAGCCGATGGCGCCGATCACCGCGCCCGCACTGTCGTGGATCGGCAGGCGCATGACCACCAGCGGCTCCTTGGGCATGTCCTGCATGTCCAGCAGGATCGGCCGCCCGGTACGTACCACTTCACGCAACAGGCTGCCGGGGATGACGCTTTCGCAGGCCCGGCCAATCGCCTCCTGCGCCGAGCTCAAGCCGAAGCGCCGGGCGTAGCGTTCGTTCATCCAGACGATATTCGCGTCGCGGTCGACAATCACCGTGCCCTCGCTGGACTGCTCGATGATCTCGAACAACGAACGGATCGCCAGCGTGCGTACGCGCTTGTAGTCCTTGAGGTTTTCGGTGGGGTTCATCAGGCATTCCAGGGTGTGTGGTTGCTGTTCTGGCCTCTTCGCGAGCAAGCCCGCTCCCACATTGGATCTAAGTGGCACTGAAAAGCCCTTGTGGGAGCGGGCTTGCTCGCGAAGGCCGCGACGCGGTCCAACTGCAAGGCTCGATTATGCCCACCCCGGATGCGCCGCCGCCAACAGCTCCTGGGTGTAAGGATGTTGTGGCGCGTCGAACACCTCATGGCTGGCGCCGCATTCGACCACCTTGCCGTCCTTGATCACGATCATGTCGTGGGCCAGGGCACGCACCACCGCCAGGTCGTGGCTGATGAACAGGTAGGTCAACCCATGTTTTTCCTGGAGCTGGCGGAGCAGGGCGACCACCTGTTTCTGCACGGTACGGTCCAGCGCCGAGGTCGGTTCGTCCAGCAGGATCAACGCCGGCTTGAGCACCAATGCCCGGGCAATGGCGATGCGCTGGCGCTGGCCGCCGGAGAATTCGTGGGGATAGCGATGGCGGCTCTGTGGGTCGAGGCCGACTTCCTTGAGGGCCTGGATGACCCTGGCCTCGCATTCCCGGGCGCTGGACGGGCTATGGACTTCGAGGCCTTCGCTGATGATCTGCTGCACCGACATCCGTGGGCTGAGGCTGCCGAACGGGTCCTGGAACACCACCTGCATCTGTTTGCGCCACGGCCGCAGCTCCTTCTGGGACAAATGATCCAGTGCCTGGCCCTGGAAACGAATACTGCCTTCGGATTCGATCAACCGCAGGATCGCCTGGCCGAGGGTCGACTTGCCCGAGCCGGATTCGCCGACGATGCCCAGGGTCTTGCCGCGCTGGATGTTCAGGCTGATGCCGTCCACGGCTCGCAGGTATTCCTTGCGCCGGAACAGCCCGCCCCCCAGGGCGAAACTCACCCGCAGGTCCTGCACCTGCAACACGTCTTCGCGCTCGTCCCGGGGCAAGGCTTCGCCTTCCGGCTCGGCGTGCAGCAGCTCGCAGCTATAGGGGTGTTTCGGCGCGCTGAAGAGGGTTTCGCACGGCGCCTGTTCGACGATTTCCCCGGCCTTCATCACACAGACCCGTTGGGCGATGCTGCGCACCAGGTTCAGGTCGTGGCTGATCAACAGCAACGACATGCCCAGGCGTTGCTGCAATGACTTGAGCAGCAGCAGGATCTTGCGCTGCACGGTGACGTCCAGTGCGGTGGTCGGCTCGTCGGCGATCAACAGTTCTGGCTCGCAGGCCAGGGCCATGGCGATCATTACCCGTTGCCGCTGGCCGCCGGACAGCTGATGAGGGTAGGCCTTGAGCCGTTCGACGGGCTTCTGGATGCCGACCAGGGCCAGCAGTTCGAGAATGCGCTGGCGCGCCGCTTTACCGCCCATGCCCTTGTGCAGCATCAGGGTTTCGCCGATCTGCTTCTCCACGCTGTGCAGTGGGTTCAACGAGGTCATCGGCTCTTGGAAGATCATCGCGATGCGGTTGCCGCGCAGCTCGCGCAGGGTCTTGGCCTCGGCGCCCACCAGTTCCTGGCCACGATAGCGAATGCTGCCGGTGGTGCGGCTCTCGGTTTGCGGCAGCAGTTGCAGGATCGAATGGGCCGTCACCGATTTGCCCGAGCCCGACTCGCCCACCAGGGCCAAACACTCGCCAGGACGGATGTCCAGGCACAGGTTGCGCACCACGGTGTGGTCATTGAAGGCAACGTTCAGGTCGCGGATTTCGACCAGGTTTTCGCTCATCTCAGGATTCTGCTTCATGATCGTGGGTCAAAGGCGTCACGCAATGCCTCTCCAATGAACACCAGGAGCGAAAGAATCAGCGCCAGGGTGAAAAACGCCGTGAGCCCCAGCCAGGGCGCTTGCAGGTTCTGTTTGCCCTGGGCGATCAGCTCACCCAGGGACGCGCTGCCGGCCGGCATGCCGAAACCGAGGAAGTCCAGGGCCGTGAGGGTGGAAATCGCCCCGGTGAGGATGAACGGCAGGTAACTCAGGGTGGCGTTCATCGCGTTGGGCAGGATGTGCCGCACGATCACCTTGCGGTCACCCAGGCCCAGGGCCCGGGCCGCCTTGACGTATTCGAGGTTGCGCCCGCGCAGGAACTCGGCGCGCACCACATCCACCAGGGCCAGCCAGGAAAACAGCGCCATGATCCCCAGCAGCCACCAGAAATTCGGCTCCACGAAGCCGGACAGGATGATCAGCAGGTACAGCACCGGCAACCCGGACCAGACTTCCAGCAAGCGCTGTCCCAGCAGGTCGACCCAGCCGCCGTAATAGCCCTGCAACGCACCGGCGGCGATGCCGATCAATGCGCTGATGGCGGTCAGGGCCAGGGCGAAGAGGATCGACACCCGTGCGCCGAAGATTACCCGGGCCAGTACATCCCGGGCCTGGTCGTCGGTGCCGAGCCAGTTCACTGGAGAGGGCGGGCTCGGGGCCGGTTGGTTGAGGTCGTAGTTGGGCGTGTCGTCGCTGAACGGAATCGGCGGAAACAGCAACCAGCCGCCACCCTTGTGGATCAGGTCCTGCACATAGCTGCTGCGGTAGTCGGCCTGGAACGGCAACTGTCCGCCAAACGCCTGCTCGGTGTAGCGCTTGAACACCGGGAAATACAGGGTGTTCTGATAGCTGATCACCAGGGGCTTGTCATTGGCGATCAACTCGCCACCCAGGGTCAGGATGAACAGGCCGATGAACAGCCACAGCGACCACCAGCCGCGTCGGTTCTTCTTGAAGCGCTCGAAGCGCCGTCGGCCCAAGGGCGAGAGCTTGAACATCAGGCGTTCCTCGCGGCGAAATCGATGCGCGGGTCCACCAGGGTGTAGCAGAGGTCGCCGATGAGTTTGATGAGCAGGCCGAACAGCGTGAAGATGAACAACGAGCCGAACACCACCGGGTAATCCCGCGATACGGCGGCCTCGTAGCTCATGCGTCCCAGGCCGTCGAGGGAAAAAATCACCTCGATCAGCAGCGACCCGGCAAAGAACACACTGATGAAGGCCTGGGGAATCCCCGACACCACCAGCAGCATCGCGTTACGGAACACATGGCCATACAACACGCGGCGTTCGCTCATGCCCTTGGCTCGCGCCGTGACCACGTACTGACGGGTGATTTCGTTGAGAAACGAGTTCTTGGTCAGGATCGTCAGGGTGGCGAAGCCGCCGATCACCAGCGACGTGACCGGCAGCACCAGATGCCAGAAGTAGTCGGCGATCTTGCCCAGGGTCGACAGTGACTCGAAGTTGTCCGACACCAGCCCGCGCACCGGAAACCAGTTCAGCGACGTGCCGCCGGCAAACATCACGATCAGGAACATGGCGAACAGGAACGCCGGCATCGCATAGCCGATGATGATCGCCGTGCTGCTCCACATGTCGAAGGCCGAGCCGTGGTGCACCGCTTTGCGAATCCCCAGCGGGATCGACACCAGATAGGTGATCAGCGTGGCCCAGAGCCCCAGGGAAATGGTGACCGGCATTTTTTCAAGAATCAGGTCGGTGACTGTGGCACCGCGGAAGAAACTCTTGCCGAAGTCCAGGCGGGCATAGCTGCTGAGCATCAGCCACAGGCGCTCATGGGCCGGTTTGTCGAAGCCGTATTGTTTCTCGATGTCCTTGATCAGTTGCGGGTCGAGGCCGCGACTGGCTCGCGAGCTGCCGGTCATGGCGCTGCCGGAACTGCCGACACTGGCACCGCCGATGCCTTGCAGGTGGGCGATGGCCTGTTCCACCGGTCCGCCCGGTGCGGCCTGCACGATGACGAAATTCACCAACAGGATGATGACCAGCGTCGGAATGATCAGCAGCAGGCGCCGCGCGATGTAAGCCCACATCAGTGCGGCCCCCCGGGTGAACCGCGCTTGATGCGCTCGGCGGTCATCTGCTCGTTGGTCAGCGGCGTGGTGCTGACCTCCCACCAGCTTTCGATGGCTTCGTCATTGCTGGCCTGGATTTTCGGAATGCCGAAGCGATTCCACCACACGGTGGAGCTGCCCGGCGGGTAATAGTTGGGTATCCAGTAGTAATTCCATTGCAGCACCCGGTCCAGGGCATGGGCATGGCGGAGCATGTCGCCCTGGGTCGTGGCCTTGACCAGCCCGTCGATGAGGGTGTCGACGGCCGGGTCCTGCAGAACCATGTAGTTGTTGGCACCCGGATCGTTGGCCGCCGCCGAGCCAAAGTAGTTGTAAAGCTCCATGCCCGGCGACGTGCTGACGGGGTAGCCGGTGATGATCATGTCGTAGTCGCGACTCATCAGGCGATTGACATACTGGGACGGGTCGATGCGCCGGATGCTCATGTCGATGCCGATTTGTTTCAACGTCCGCTTGTAGGGCAGCAGCAGGCGGTCGATACCGTTCTGGCTGTTGAGGAAAGTGAAGCTCAGCGGTTCTCCCTCGGCATTCACCAGACGGTCGCCGTCGGGTTTCCAGCCGGCTTCTTCCAGCAGTGCCAGGGCCTGCAGTTGTTTGTCCCGGATCACGCCGCTGCCGTCGGTCTTGGGCGCTTCGAACACCTGGGTGAAGACTTCGTCGGGGATTTTGCCGCGCAACGGTTCGAGGATCGCCCGTTCGCCCGCGTCGGGTAGTTGCCGGGCTGCCAGGTCGGTGTTGGAAAAGAAGCTCTGTTGGCGCACATAAAGGTTGCGCATCATCTGCCGGTTGCTCCATTCGAAATCCCAGAGCATGGCCAGGGCCTGGCGTACGCGGCGATCCTGGAACTGCGGCCGTTGCAGGTTGAACACGAAGCCCTGGGCGGTTTGCGGAGCCTCGGTGGCCAGGTGGGCCTTCTGCAGGCGACCGTCACGCAGCGCCGGGCTGTCGTAGCCGATGGAGTAGCCGGTGGCGGAGAATTCCCGGTTGTAATCGTAGGCGCCGCCGCGCAACACCTGGCGCGCCACGTCAGTGTCGCCGAAATATTCGATGCTGAAGTGATCGAAGTTGTAGAGCCCACGGCTGACCGGCAGGTCCTTGCCCCACCAGTCGGCATTGCGCTCGAACGTGATGCTGCGTCCGGAGTCGACCTTGCCGACCCGGTACGGGCCGCTGCCCAACGGTGCCTCGTAGCCACCTCCGCCGGCGAAATCCCGGGTCTTCCACCAGTGTTCGGGAAATACCGGCAAGGTGGCGATGTCCAGTGGCAGGGTGCGGCTCTCGTTGTTCTTGAAATCGAAGCGAACGGTGCGTTCGGACTCTACCTCGACGCCTTTGACGGCCGCGAACTGGGTGCGGTAGCGCAGGCTGCCCTGGGTCATCAGCAGTTCGAAGCTGTAGCGCACATCCTGTGCGGTGATGGGTTTGCCATCGGCAAAGCGGGCCTTGGGGTTCAGGTAGAAGCGCAGGGACAGGCCATCGTCGGCGCGTTCCATTTTTTCCGCCACCAGGCCGTAGACGGTGTAAGGCTCATCGAGGGAACGCTGGGCCAGTGGTGAATACAGCAAACCGTCGATCTGGCTGACGCCGATACCCTTGTCGATATAGGGCAGCAGATGGTCGAACTGGCCGATCTCGATGGCCGAGCGGCGCAGGGTCCCCCCTTTGGGCGCCCGGGGATTGACGTAGGCGAAGTGGCTGAAGCCTTCGGGGTATTTGGCCGGCTCGCCATAGACGGTCAGGGCATGCTGCGGGGCGGCATCCACACCGGTGGCACCTGTCAGCAGGAGTAGGGCGGTCAAGAATAATGAGGGGAACGCCAGTTGCATTGTCAGCCCTTGCGGCGAAGGGATTATCTGTAAGGGCAAGACCTGTGGGAGCAAGGCTTGCCCGCGATGAATGATAACGCGGCTTAACGGTTGGACCGCGGCGCAGTAATCGCGGGCAAGCCTTGCTCCTACAAGGGGGGCTTCATGTCGATAAGCCGGGATCAGTCCTTGCGGCTGGTCACTTCCAGCAGGTGGTAGCCGAACTGGGTCTTGACCGGGCCTTGCACCACGTTGATCGGGGCGCTGAACACCACGGTGTCGAACTCCTTGACCATCTGGCCAGGGCCGAACGAACCCAGATCGCCACCTTGACGACTGGACGGGCAGGAAGAGTTGGCTTTCGCGACTTCGGCGAAATCGGCGCCGGCTTCGATCTGGGCCTTGAGTTCGTTGCACTTCTCTTCGGTGGAAACCAGGATGTGGCGGGCAGTGGCTTGGGCCATGGAGAAAAATTCCTTTCAATGATTTTCAAAGGCATTGAGCCTACCGGATTCGACAGAGGGTTGTTGTCAAAATTGCGTCAAAACCTTGAGCCGGTGGATCAAAGGCCGGCTTTGCGCAGGCGTTCGGCATGTTTGACATAAAGTGCCACTGGGTCTGCGCCCTTGCGGGCTCGTCCGGATCCCTGGTCAATGGCGTCCATATGATCCATTGGATAGTCGGAGCGGATGACCTTGCCCAAGTGTGAGCTGAATCGTCCGACCAGACCGTCGTTCTGCCCGGCTTCGGTGATGAAGTATTCGGAAAAAGCGCGGCAGAACGCCTGGAGGGGAGCCGCCGCGTCGGGGGCATCGCCGGGGGCGTCTTGCAACGTGCCGCTCCAGGAGTAATAACGCACGCCATTGACGACGTCCGGCCCCTTGCTGCCCCAGTTCTTTGGCAACCCCTGGGGAAACTTGTCGTTGAACGCGCCTACGCCTTCGGTGGTCAGGGCCCCTAATGCCGCTATGGCGTGGTGAGGCAGCTGCGCCTGGCCGCCCAGTAATGAAATGAAATCGGCAAACAGCGTCGCGACTTTGCTCGCCACGTGTTCCGGCAGGCGTCCGGGGGTGAGTGCCTTGCGAAGGAAGTCGGCCAGTTCGGAGCCATGATTGGGGCCGCTGACTGACGTCACCGAGGCGATGCGGTCCGGTGCCACGGCGGCGGCGTAACGGGCCGCCAGCGCACCCTGACCGTGACCGATCAGGTTGACCCGGGTGGCGCCGGTTCCGCTCAGGACACGGTCGACCTGAGTCAGCAGTTCTTCCCCGCGTGCCTCGTTCGTATGGGTGGCCGACAGGTGGGGGATGAACACCCGTGCACCGGCTGCGCGCAATGTCTGTTTGATTCCCTGGAAAAGTTGACCCCCTGCGACCCTGTCAAACCCGAACAAACCATGGACCAACAGGATGGGAAATTGAGTGGTTGCATTCCGTTGCATGTTCGTACCTTTTTCGAAGAGGTTCATGTTGAATTGACGACGCCACTCTAATGCAGGCCCTCAAGTGAAGGTGTAGGAAGAAACCGCTCCGGCTCGTCGAAAACGGAATAAATGGCGCGGGAAAGATCAGCAGTGCGCTCCAGTGGGCGGGTTGGTATCCGGATACCTCCGATAGGCCCGGTGGCGTGCGGCTACAGTCTTGGGTGCAAAGGGACCACTCGCGCTGTCGTCTCGTCTGACTGTGCATCGCGTGCGGCAGCGCTTTAATGGTCCCGTCGGGCGCTTTACGGGAGCGGCGCCTTCATCCAAGGACTGGAAGTTGCACATGAGCATTGAACTGTCAGGCCGGCGAAACCGGCCCAACGCCCGCAAGACATTGCGGGCCCCCCTTCTGACGGCGGCAAGGGGAGGGGTGATCGACCCTGCCTGGTCCAAAGTCGTCATAAACATCAAACCCTATCCGATGATGACGTGCGGTGATGAGGTGATGCTGTTCTGGCATGGCCTCAATTCGGATGGCGAGCCGTACCGATACGAAGTCCGTCGCTACGTCACGGAGCGACAAGTCGATCGGGATGTCACCTTTGTCGTGCGAGCGCCTCATATCGTCGAGCTGGACAGCGGTTCACTGGAAATTTCCTATCGGGTGACCGGAAGACGCTTGCCGGCACTGATGGATTCGGAACCCTTGCAATTGGTGATCGGCGATGCGCCCTTGCAACTCTTGCCGGCCATCGCCAGGGATGCCGTGGGTGGTAGCCTTGACCCCGGGCGAGTACCCGATGGCACCTGTGTGGCCATCCGACCTTATCCCAGAATGGCGGTCGGGGACCGGCTGATCCTGATAGGCAGCCGGGACGGCAGGGCTCTGTGGCGCGATGTGCTGGAAATCGAGGCCCATGCCGTCGGTCGCGAGGTGTCGTTCTGGCTGGATGCTTCGCAGTTGACTCCGCATCTCGGACATCAACTTGACCTGGCATACATCGTCAGGCGTGGGCATGCGGTGCGTCGCGCCGAGACTCTGTCACTGCATATCGGTGCGCTGGTACGCCCTGCGTTGAAGGGGCCGCGGCTCCAGGGCGTGAGCGACGGCGAGCTGGAAGTCGACGCCCTGCGCGAAGGGGTCACCGTGACCATCGAGGCGAGCGACTTCGAGGTCGGTGAGTGGATCTGGCTGCAATGTGACGGAAACTACAGCCATGTCGAGGAGCGCGAAATCGTCGAGGCCATGGTTGGCCAGCCGATCATCTTTACGGTGCCTGCCGCTTATTGGCACGGCCAGCTTGGCCGGTCCGTGCGTATTCGCTATCAGGTCGAGCGGCTGGACGATGTGAGCCAGCAGTTTCCCGGGGTGCTGGTTGCTGTTCGTTCCCGGAGCGCCCTCGAGGGAGAGGGCGCTCTTGAACATTCAAGCGGCTGAAACCAACTGGCGATGGGCCTGGTGCAGCAGCTGCTCGGTGGTGTCCCAGCCCAGGCAACCGTCGGTCACCGATACGCCGTAGTGCATCGACGGACTGATGGGCTGGCAGCCCTCGAACAGGTGACTTTCCAGCATCATGCCAACCAACGAGCGGTTCCCTTGCAGACGCTGCTCCAGCACGTCGTTGAATACCTGCGGCTGGCGCGCCGGGTTCTTGCCGCTGTTGGCGTGGCTGCAATCGACCATGATCCGGGCCGGTATCTTCAGACGGTTCAAGTCGTCGTGTATCTGCTCGACACTCTGCCGATCATAGTTCGGTCCGCGGTGCCCGCCCCGCAGCACCAGATGGGTATCGGGGTTGCCCTGGGTCTGGATGATCGCCGGATGGCCCTGGCTGTCGACGCCGAAATGCCGATGGGGATGAGCGGCGGAACGCATGGCGTCGCAAGCGATGCCGACCCCGCCGTCCGTGCCGTTCTTGAAGCCGACCGGCATGCCGAGGCCGCTGGCCATTTCCCGGTGGATCTGGGATTCGGTGGTGCGGGCGCCGATGGCGACCCAGCTGAGCAAGTCGTCGAAGTAGCTGGCGGCCATGGGTTGCAGCAACTCCGTGGCAACGGGCAGTCCGAGTCGCAGCACTTCGCGCATCAGTTCACGCGACAGCGTCAGGCCTGCGGCCATGTCATCGCTACCGTCCAGGTGGGGGTCGTATGCGAGGCCTTTCCAGCCCACCGTGGTACGGGGCTTTTCCACGTAGGCGCGCATCACCAGCAGCATGCTGTCACGCACGTCATGGGCAAGACGGGCCAGGTTCGCGGCGTATTCGAGCGCGGATTTCGGGTCGTGGATGGAGCAGGGTCCGACAATGACCAGCAGGCGGGAGTCTTCACCGTTCAAGATCGAGCGGATGGCCTGGCGGTGGCCGTTGACCTGCTGGCTCAACGCATGGCTCAGGGGTAATTGCTGTTTGAGCTGCAATGAGCTCGGCAGCCGCAGGGTAAGGGCTTCATTGGCAGGGTTGAGCGTGGACAGCGGCAAAGCGGAGACGGACGAGTTCATGATCTGGCTTCCTGGACGAGCAGCGGGTTCGGTCCCGCGCGTCGGTCCTATTGAGGTGTTCGACAATTGGCCGTATTGGCCGGCAATGCAGGCATGCCACCGAGAGGTGACCGATCGGAGGCGGCAGGCTGTCCCGAGCGGTGGCTGGTAAATCGCCAGGCGGCAAACGTGTCGTAACGGTAATAAGTGGCGTAGTTCATGGCTGAATCCTCAAAGTTATCGGTGTTGCAAAAAGTGTTGGGTCGGAAAAAACAAAACCCCCGGTCGGGAGGCCGACCGGGGGTTTGGAAACTCTGGAAGGCGACCCGTTTACAGTGGGCGCCGGTGGGGTATCAGGCGCGCCAGTGGCTAAACCAATACCCAAAATAAAAGTTGACCGGAGTCTGGACGCCGTTCGCCTGCGCAGCCGCAACCGAGCGCGGGGCACTGGCGGTGTGGAGCGATGAGAGGGCGTTTGACATGGTGCGTCTCCGATGAATGGGTCTGAGCTTACTCGACGGCGGTGCGCGGGTTCAATAAGAAAATTCTATCGGCTAAAGATGCCGTTCCGGGTGGGTTGAGTCTGGCGGGCGTTGTGACAGACTTCAGCATTATGCCAAGGCAGGTAAATCCTTGACCAACCCTCACGAGGTAACCATGAGTTTCCAGTGGCGCGCAGCCGAGGCCGGGGACATCGGCTTCGCCCGGCAGCTGACCTGTACCAATATGCTCCCTTACCACCTGCGCCATGATTTGCTCTGGCAGGATGAGGCATTCGACCTGGCCTGGATCATTCGCCAGAACTGGATCATCTGCCACCATGATCAGGCGCTGGGTTTTGTCAGTCTCAGTCGTGACGCCAGGGCGTTGTACATCCGAGAGCTGCAGATCGCCGAAGCGTTCCGTGGGCAGGGCGCCGGTACCTGGGCGATCGGACAGGTGTGGAGCATGGTGAGGTTGGAGCGTCGGCCGGCGCTGCGTCTGACGGTGTTCAGGGACAACCCGGCCCGTGGGCTCTACGAGCGGCTGGGGCTGCGTGTCGTGGGGGAGGATGAGTGTTTCCTGAGGATGCAGCGAGACGCCGATGCTTGACGCATCGGAACCTGCATGTGTTGTAACTTTTAAATGCCCCTTTGCGCTAGGTCTGTCGACAGCTTTTTTGCTAAGGTGTGAAGCAACCCATATAAGACCAATCGTGAGGTGTCTGCTTGATTAGGGTGTTAGTGGTCGATGACCATGATCTCGTTCGTACGGGCATTACACGAATGCTGGCTGACATCGACGGTCTGCAGGTGGTTGGCCAGGCCGAATCCGGGGAAGAGTCCCTGATCAAGGCACGTGAATTGAAGCCTGATGTGGTACTGATGGACGTGAAGATGCCCGGCATCGGCGGTCTTGAAGCCACGCGTAAACTGCTGCGCAGCCACCCGGATATCAAGGTTGTCGCGGTGACCGTCTGCGAAGAAGATCCGTTCCCGACCCGCTTGTTGCAGGCAGGGGCGGCGGGCTATCTCACCAAGGGCGCCGGTCTGAACGAGATGGTCCAGGCCATCCGACTGGTGTTCGCCGGCCAGCGCTACATCAGCCCGCAGATTGCCCAGCAACTGGCCATCAAGTCGTTCCAGCCGACCACCGAGTCGCCCTTCGATGCGTTGTCGGAACGGGAAATCCAGATTGCCCTGATGATCGTCGGCTGCCAGAAGGTGCAGATCATCTCCGATAAGCTGTGCCTGTCGCCCAAGACCGTCAACACCTACCGTTACCGCATTTTCGAGAAGCTTTCGATCAGCAGCGACGTCGAGTTGACCTTGCTGGCGGTGCGCCATGGCATGGTCGATGCCAGCGCCTGACAATGACCGAACTGTTTGATCCAAGCGCTTTCCTGTCTACATGCAGTGGCCGCCCAGGCGTGTACCGCATGTTCGACAGCGATGCGCGCCTGCTCTATGTCGGCAAGGCCAAGAACCTCAAGAAGCGTCTGGCCAGCTACTTTCGCAAGACCGGGCTCGCTCCCAAGACCTCCGCGCTGGTGGGGCGCATCGCGCAAATCGAAACCACCATCACCGCCAACGAGACCGAAGCGCTGCTGCTCGAGCAGACGCTGATCAAGGAGTGGCGGCCGCCCTACAACATCCTGCTGCGGGACGACAAATCCTACCCCTACGTGTTTTTGTCCGATGGGGCATTTCCGCGCCTGAGCATTCATCGTGGGGCCAAGAAAGCCAAGGGTCGGTATTTCGGTCCTTACCCCAGCGCCGGGGCGATTCGTGAAAGCCTGAGTCTGCTGCAAAAGACCTTTTTCGTCCGCCAGTGCGAAGACAGCTACTACAAGAACCGCACCCGACCCTGCCTGCAATACCAGATCAAGCGTTGCAAGGCACCCTGCGTCGGGCTGGTGGAGCCCCAGGTCTATGCCGAGGATGTGCGTCACTCGGTGATGTTCCTGGAAGGTCGCAGCAATGCGCTGACCGATGAACTGTCGGCGGCAATGGAAGAGGCGGCGATCAATCTCGAATTCGAAAAGGCCGCCGAGTTGCGGGACCAGATCGGCCTGTTGCGCCGCGTCCAGGACCAGCAAAGCATGGAAGGCGGCAGTGGCGACGTCGACGTCATCGCTTCGTTCATCAACCCGGGCGGCGCCTGCGTTCACCTGATCAGCGTGCGGGGCGGCCGGGTGCTGGGCAGCAAGAACTTTTTCCCCCAGGTGGGTATCGAGGAAGACGTGGCCGAGGTCATGTCGGCGTTTCTCGGTCAGTACTATGTCAGCAGTCCTGAGCGCGACTTGCCGAGCGAGCTGATCGTCAACGTGGTCCATGAGGACTTTCCAGCCCTGATCGAAGCCATTCATACGCTGCGCGGTCGCGAACTGACCATCAGCCATCGCGTACGCGGCACCCGTGCACGCTGGCAGCAACTGGCCGTGACCAACGCCGAACAGGCCCTGGGCGCGCGCCTGGCCAATCGTCAGCACGTCGCGGCGCGGTTTGATGCCCTGGCCGACGTCCTCAATCTGGACGAACCGCCCCAGCGGCTGGAGTGCTACGACATCAGCCATTCCAGCGGCGAAGCCACCGTGGCGTCCTGCGTGGTGTTCGGTCCGGAAGGCCCGATCAAGTCCGATTACCGGCGCTATAACATCGAAGGCGTGACCGCCGGCGACGACTACGCCGCGATGCATCAGGCGCTGATGCGCCGCTTCGGCAAACTCAAGGACGGGGAGGGCAAGCTCCCGGACATCCTGCTGGTGGACGGCGGCAAGGGGCAGTTGTCCATGGCCCGGGATGTGCTCAATGAGTTGATGGTGCCGGACCTGATCCTGTTGGGCGTGGCGAAGGGCGCGACGCGCAAGGCCGGTTTCGAGACGCTGTACCTGAACGATGCGGCCCATGAATTCACCCTCAAAGGGGATTCGCCGGCGTTGCACCTGATCCAGCAGATCCGTGACGAAGCCCACCGTTTCGCCATCACCGGACACCGCGCCCGTCGAGGCAAGACCCGCCGTACTTCGACGCTGGAAGGTGTGGCGGGCGTCGGCCCGACACGGCGGCGCGACCTGTTGAAACATTTCGGTGGATTGCAGGAGCTGTCTCGTGCCAGCATCGAAGAGATAGCCAAAGCACCCGGTATCAGTAAAAAGCTCGCTGAGTCGATTTATGCAAACCTGCATAGCGAGTAGAATGCCCGTCAACCTCGCAGCCAGTTGTGCCGATGAATATCCCAAATCTGCTTACCGTTCTACGTGTCCTGCTCATCCCGATCTTCATAGTGCTGTTCTATTTGCCGTACCACTGGAGCTATGTGGCGTCCGCCTCGGTGTTCGCCATCGCCGCCGCCACCGACTGGCTGGATGGTTATCTGGCCCGGCTGTTGAAACAGAGCACCCCGTTCGGTGCCTTTCTCGACCCGGTGGCCGACAAGCTGATGGTCGCGGTGGCCCTGGTGCTGCTGGTGCAGGAGCACGGTAACCTCTGGCTGACCTTGCCGGCGGCGGTGATCATTGGTCGCGAAATCGTCGTCTCGGCGCTCCGGGAGTGGATGGCCGAACTCGGCGCCCGCGCCCAGGTGGCCGTGTCGAACCTCGGCAAATGGAAAACCGCCGCGCAGATGCTGGCCCTGGTCATCCTGCTGGCGAACCCGTCGGACTTCAGCTTCTGGGTGTTGCTCGGCTACGCCTTGCTGCTGATATCCGCTGGCCTGACGCTCTGGTCGATGGTCCAGTACCTGCGCGCCGCCTGGCCGCATCTGCGAACGGATGTAGACTCCAAATAAACTTTTTTGAATCAAAGGGTTGACGGCGTTATTGGAATCTATAGAATGCGCCACACCAAGACGCGGGAATAGCTCAGTTGGTAGAGCACGACCTTGCCAAGGTCGGGGTCGCGAGTTCGAGTCTCGTTTCCCGCTCCAGCATTCAAAAAAAGCCACTCATCAGAGTGGCTTTTTTATGCCTGTGATTTCTATGCATCGGCGTAGGGCTTAACACAATATCGGCACGCACCGCGTGACGCAGGGCCTCAATCCTGGCCTCCGTGATCTGTTAGGCGGGTGCCGTCTCACCGTGCCTGGGCAACGCAACCGAAATGAGCGCAGCAGCCAGTACAAAAACGCTGGATACCCACAAGCAGGCCTCCAGACCATAGGCTTGGAACACCCAACCAGAAAGCAACGTGCCGATCAGCCGTCCCAGCGCGTTGGACATGTAGTAGAAGCCCACATCCAGCGATACCCCATCTTCCTTGGCATAGCTGACGATCAGGTAGCTATGCAGCGACGAGTTCACGGCGAACAACACACCGAACAGCGTAAGCCCGCCAAGCACCACCACCTGAGCCGGCCACGCGGCAGCCAGTCCCAGCGCCATCAGAGCGGGCAGCCCGGCCAGGGCTGTCGCCCAGATGAATGCTGCTCGACCGTCGGGTAAATGGCCGCGCTTCTTGCCGGTGAGGTGGGGGGCAAAGGACTGGACGATGCCGTAGCCGATGATCCAGGCAGCAAGAAACCCACCGACCCGCCAGAAGTCCCAGCCCAACGCGGTGCTCAGATAAACCGGCAGCGCTACGACGAACCAGACGTCGCGGGCGCCGAAAAGGAACAGTCGAGCAGCCGAAAGGATGTTGATCGCCCGGCTCTTGGACAGCATGTCGCGAAACTTCGGTTTCGCCTTGGCCTTGCCCAGATCCTTTTTCAGCAGTAGCAGACTGCCCATCCAGATTAACGCCAACACTGCCGCCATGGCCAACACCGCCAGGGTGAAGCCAAGCAGCGCCAGCAGTGCTCCACCCAGGAAGAAGCCCACGCCTTTGAGCGCGTTTTTGGAGCCGGTGAGGATGGCCACCCATTTGTAGAGGGTGCCTTGTTGGCTGTCCGGTACCAGAAGCTTGATGGAGCTCTTGGCGCTCATCTTGTTCAGGTCCTTGGCAATGCCGGACAACGCCTGGGCTGACATCACCCAGGGTACCGTCAGCCAGACGGCCGGCACCGTGAGCATCAGCAAGGCCAGCACCTGCATGCCGAGGCCAATGTTCATGGTGCGATTGAGCCCCAGGCGGGCGCCAAGGTACCCGCCCACCAGGTTGGTGATCACGCCGAAAATTTCATAGAACAGGAACAGCGCTGCGATCTGCAGCGGTGTGTAGCCCAGCGTATGGAAGTGCAATACCACCAACATGCGCAGTGCGCCGTCGGTGAGGGTGAAGGCCCAGTAGTTGCCGGTGACCAGCAGGTACTGACGCACTTGCGCAGACAGGGCCAGAAGGCGTTCATCATCGCCGTTACTCCGATGTGCCGACCAGGCGGGCCAGTTCAACTGCACGATTGGCGTAGCCCCACTCGTTGTCGTACCAGGCGTAGATCTTCACCTGAGTACCGTTGACCACCAGGGTCGACAGCGCATCGATGATCGACGACCTGGGGTCGGTGCGGTAGTCGATGGACACCAGGGGGCGTTCCTCATAGCCCAGGATGTCCTTCAGCGGACCTTCGGCAGCTGCCTTCAGTA
Source organism: Pseudomonas sp. AF32 (assembly GCF_022342325.2). Taxonomy (NCBI): domain Bacteria; kingdom Pseudomonadati; phylum Pseudomonadota; class Gammaproteobacteria; order Pseudomonadales; family Pseudomonadaceae; genus Pseudomonas; species Pseudomonas sp. AF32. Next base: position 74,706 of record NZ_RQJK02000022.1, read on the forward strand.
ACGCATTCACCTCTTCAGCCGTCGTCGCACGCTCCACCTCGAACACGCAGTCGGTCAGCGACGCATTGGCCAGCGGTACCCGCACGGCGTGACCGTTCAATTTGCCGCGCAGTTCGGGGAAAATCTCGGCGATGGCGGTTGCCGAGCCTGTGGTGGTCGGGATCAGGCTCATGCCCGAGGCTCGGGCGCGGCGCAGGTCCTTGTGCGGCGTATCGAGGATGCTCTGGGTATTGGTCAAGTCGTGGATCGTGGTCATCGAGCCGTGGCGGATGCCCAGGTTCTCGTGAATCACTTTGACCACTGGCGCCAGGCAGTTGGTGGTGCAGGAGGCGGCGGTGACAATACGGTGTTGCGCCGGATCGAACAGGTGCTGATTGACGCCCATCACCACGTTCAGCGCGCCTTCTTCTTTCACCGGGGCACAAACCACCACGCGTTTGACGCCCTGGTCCAGGTAGGCCTGGAGCACGGCGACCGACTTCATCTTGCCGCTGGCCTCGATGACCAGGTCGCAGCCCGACCAGTCGGTGTCGATGATGGTTTTGTTGGCCGTGACCTTGACGCGCTTGCCATCGATTACCACCGAGTCGCCTTCTGCGCCTGCTTCACGGTGCCAACGTCCGTGGACCGAGTCGAAGTTGATCAGGTGGGCGTGGGTCTGCGCGTCACCGGCTGGGTCATTGATCTGCACGAATTCGAATTCCGACCAATCCCAGGACGCGCGCAGCGCCAATCGACCGATACGCCCAAACCCATTGATGCCTATTTTGATTGCCATGTTCTTGTTCTCAGGTTGCGGTTAGCGACGGATTAGCGGCCGCCAAGGCGTGGAATTGTCAGTCATCACTGACACTTTTTTTATATATGTTTTTTCGAATATACACTTTTTCGAATGTGTCGCAACCCGCGAAAAGGGCAGGTTTACATGTGCATGTCCGGTAGATATCTACTGGCTGTAGCATGCCAGTGGTGCATTTTTGCTTCTCTAGAAGGGCATTAATACGACACCGATAGTGCTCGTCAACGTCTAGCATTGGAACGAGTCGGATCACATCGATCCGTCATTTGCTAGGAGACGGCAATGGCTGCTTCACGACCTTTCAACGACGATACCGCCTACTGGGGCGTTCCATGGGAAGAAGGCTACGGTTATCCGCAGGCGCGGCGGGTAGGGAACGAAATCTTCGTTTCGGGTCAGTTCAACCATGATGAAGACGGGAATCTGGTAGCCCCCGCACCGCTGGATGCTGACGGTAAACCGAGCGATTTCTCGTCGATGGGAGAGCAAATGCGCGTCTCTTACGAGAACATTTCCAAGTTGCTCGCCCTGTATGGCGCCAGTCTTCAGGATGTCGTCGAAGAGACGCTCTATGTGCTGGACATGGACGCTGCCTTTGCCGTAGTCGGCAAGGTACGCAAGGCGGCTTATGGTTCGGAGCGCCCGCAGGCCGCCAGTAATATCATCGGTGTATCGAGGCTTGCGCAACGTCCGCAGTTGATCGAGATCGTGTGCAGGGCGGTGATCGGCGCCCGAACCCATTGACCTGTGCTCCCGGTTTCAATCTATGAAGTCGGGAGAACCCGCTGGCCTTCACGAAAATCATTCCAGGTGGGGAGGGTTGATGGTACGAGAAGGGGGCGGGTCAACCAAGGCGACGCTTGCAATCGAAGCTGGATGGCAAGATCCGGAATCAGGACGACCATAACATGCCGGTAGCTGCTTGGGTCGTGAACACCCCTTGTTCGTCTGCGCCCGGCACCAATAACCGCTCGATGACACCCCCCATCATGTTCTCCATAAGATGATCGCGCTCTTGCTCATCCAATGAGTATTGCGCGAGCCAGCTGGGCGCGCCGTTGAGCAAAGTGGCGATGGTGTGACCGACGGCCATCCGACACGATTCACTGAATCGAAGTCGTACGCCTAGCATCGACAGCAACTTGTGTTCGTACTCCTCGCGCAGTTGCCGAACCCGCTCCTGTTGCGCTTCATTCAGGCATCCGCTATCACGTTCCACCAGACGAAAATGCCAAGGCATTTCCTGGTGCAGATTGAGGTGCCCGCGGATCAAGTGGTTGAGTCTGTCGCGTTTCACTGGGGCTGTTTGCTCGATGCGTCCCAGTACGGTCAGCAGCTCTTCATAAAACTCCTCGATAAGGTCGAGCAACAGATGCTGCTTGCTTGGGTAATGGTGATACAACGAGCCCGGGGCGAGCCCCAGGCAGGTCGCGAGCTCACGCATTCCGACCTGACCAAAACCCTTGCTGGCAAAGAGTTCCAGTACCTTGTCCCGGTATTCGGCAAAGCGTGAGCAACGCTCAGGCATAGGCATGGAAGCCGCGCCCCGTCTTACGCCCCAGGTATCCGGCGGCGACCATCTCCTTGAGCAGCGGAGCAGGGCGGTATTTGCTGTCGTTGAAACCGTCGTAGAAGGCTTCAAGGATCGCCAGCACGGTGTCCAGGCCAATCAAGTCCGCCAATGCCAGGGGACCGATCGGTTGGTTGCAGCCCAGGCGCATGCCGACGTCGATGTCGTCGGCGCTGGCCAGGCCTTCCTGCAACACCAGGATTGCCTCATTGATCATCGGTATAAGAATCCGGTTGACCACGAAGCCCGGGCGGTTACCGGCGGTTATTGCGGTTTTGCCAAGCCTGGTCGCCATGTCCAGCGCCAGGGCGTGGGTGGCATCGCTGGTTTGCAGGCCACGAATCACTTCGATCAGCCCCATGATGGGGACGGGGTTGAAAAAGTGCAGGCCAATGAAGCGCCCAGGCTGGCGGACGCTGGCGGCGAGTTGGGTGATGGACAGTGACGAAGTGTTCGAGGCAACTACGCAGTCGGCGCTGACTTGCGCCGCAATCTGTTGCAGCAAGCGTAATTTCAGGTCGAGGTTTTCGGTGGCGGCTTCGATCACCATTTGCACGTTGTGCAGGCGGTTGTAATCGGTACTGGTGCGAATTTTGTCGAGGGCCGCAAGCTTTTGCTTGTGCGTCAGCGTGTTCTTGGCGACCTGCCGATCGAGGTTTTTATCGACGGTCGCGATTGCGTTCTGCAGGGCGCTTTCGCTGATGTCGATCAACGTCACGTTGAGGCCGGCCAAGGCGCAGACTTGGGCAATGCCGGTGCCCATGGTGCCGGCGCCGATGACGCCAATGTTCTCAAGAAGCATGCGGATGTCCTTGTGTCTGAACGAACCGAGAGGCCATGAGATTGATTTCAGCGATCAGATGGCCGACGGCTGCCAGCATGAACTCGATCGTTGTCTCGTCGGTGAACCGGCCATCCCGGATTTTTTGATTGACACCGGGTATGACGACCTGAGGACTGCAAATAACGCTGGAAAGAGTCGCGGACAGCGTTTCACGAAGTTGCGACTGCGCGCGTACTCCGCCGAGTACGCCGGGTGACGAGGTCATGATCAGCACCGGTTTATGCTTCAGCGGTGAGTCGAACCCGGGGCGCGAAGCCCAATCCAGTGCATTCTTCAGGACGCCAGAGGTGCCGTAGTTGTATTCAGGCGAGCAGATGATCAAGCCATCGGCTTCTGATATCGCCTCTTTCAGCGCCACCACGGGTGCGGGCAACGCCTCCGCTTCCAGGTCGCTGTTGTATAGAGGGATATCATTCAGGGCGAAGAGGCTCAGATGTGCCTGATCGCCCAATCGAGTACCCAGGGTCCTGAGAATCGCGGTATTGGTAGACTGGGAACGCAGGCTGCCTGAAATGCCAAGCAGACGATGAGCGACGGTGGCCATAGGGCTCCTTGAACCGCAGTGATAAAGAGTTGAACACTACACAGCCTGTTTCCCTGGACGTGATGTGCCGATCATCACGAAAAGTGCCCGGGCTATCCGTTCGCTTTTGTTCCGCCAGGCGTGTCGCGTGCCGTTCTGTATGACGACCTCGCCTGCCTTCACCAGACGGCTCTCACCGTTATCCAGTTCCAGCCACATCTCACCTTCCAGGATGATTCCGTAATCGATGGTGGGGGTGGTATGCATGCCCGGATTATCCGCTTCGAAGCTTTCGAACAAACCAGGCAGTGCGGCGCCCAGTTCCTCATAAGCCCGGACGCCATCGACGGGGTTCTGCATGACGGTGTCAGGTGGAAAATCGTACAGCGCGATACTGGTGCCTCCCTGGGGTGGAATCAGTGATGCGTAATCCAGCGTGGGGTCGCGCTGCTGCTGATGGAGGGCCGGGTTGGCAGGCGTGGTCCACAGATGTGCCATGGCGTGCCCCGGGATCGACGCAAAGGACTGCGCCCTGGGGGCATAGTCGTCCGAGACGAATATCGAATGGCCCTGTTCGTCGTGGCCGGTCACGATTCTTCTTATCTTCATTCTGGATGACCCAAAGAGGCAGCGAGGGAGGGGGGAGCCGATCCGCTCGCTGCGTGTTATCAAGGACAGATGACGTAGTTGCTGAACCCGCCGTGGCGGTTTTCGATACCGGTGATCGCGTCGTTGACGTCTTCCAGGCTGAAGGCCGTGTTCTCGAAGAACGAGAGATCCAGCGCCCCCGATTCAACCATGTCAGCCATGTCCTGGCCTTGCCCTGTCGTGAACCATGCCGATCCGCTGATCTGGATATCGTTGTCCATGATCCAGTGGAGGTCGATGGGAACATCGCCGGCGATGGCGCCAACGTTGACCAGGTGGCCGCCGCGGTTGAGGGATTTGAGCGCTTGGGTCAGGGTCTCGTGCGGTGCACCGGGGCCCAGGGCATCGATGACGATGTCGACACCCTCGCCACGGGTGACTTCATCGACCCACTGGTTGGTCGGGAGAGTACCGAGGGTGTGGATTTCGATCCGGCCCGGGGCTGCAAGGTCTTTCACTTTCTGGAACAGCTCCTGGTTTCGGGCGGTGCCAAGTATCTTACGAACGCCCATGGCCAGCGCCAGGGCTACGGCGCCCAAGCCGAGGGTGCCGCTGATTCCGTTGATCAGCACGGTGCTGCCGGGACCTGCATTGGCCTTGATCAATGCCTTATACGCAGTGCCCAGATAGCCCAGGCGAGCGGCAGTCTCGAAGCTGATGTTGTCGGGCAGTTTGACCAGACTGTATTGCGGGGCGGGGATGTATTCGCACAGGCCGCCGTAAGGGTAGTCTTCGAACATGCGTGGGCTTTTGGCGGTGAACCCGAAATAACCGTTGAACGTATAGGCGGTGCAGGCAATGGTGTTGCCCGCACGGCAAGCCCGGCATGAGCCGCAGTGCCGACCCGGGTTCACATAGACCCGGTCACCGACCTTGAAGTCGTAGACCTGAGTGCCGACGGCTTCGACGACCCCGGCAGGGTCAAGTCCGAAAATGGCAGGCAACTTGGGCAATGGGCTTTGTGGGAACCATTTGACCCAGTTGGTCAGAATGTTGTGAAGGTTCGGGACGATCCCGCACGCCTTGACTTTGACCAGTACCTCGGTCGGGCGAATCCCGGGTACGGGCACTTGCTCGATGACCATGGGTTTACCGCCTTCATACAGACGTGCGGCCCGCATAGTTTTTGTAGTCATGATCTTCTCCGACACACATATTGTTTTTGTAGTGGTACGTAACCTTGGAGCATGCTTTGAATAACGGGCCCTAACGCAGCCCGTCTTCGCCTTTCACGTCAGCCGCCGCCAGCCCGCCCAGCCGTGCATGAATCCGACCTCCGGTCGCCATCGCCAGGCCAAAGGCGATTTCGCCGCGACGGGGCCCGTCCCAAACGGTCATTTCAGCCACACCAAAGTGGCTGCGAACATAGGCCGCCTGGATATGTCCCAGCGGGATCATCACCCGGCAACCAGGGCCGCCGATGGTTTTCCCCGCCGGAACGATCGCCTTGGGATTGCCGAGTGCTTCACGCATTGCCCAGCCACCGGCTTCGTGCCAGACCGCACCGTGTTCCAGCTCACCGTCTTCACCGACGATGGCACCTTTGCCATAGGCTTGCACGTATTGGGCGCCGCCCAGTGAATCGATCAGCCGCTCGGACAGTTCCGCGCCCAAGCCCCTCAGCGCCTGCATGAACGGCAACAGGTCTTCTACATATCTGCCCGCGTAGGGGTTGGCAACCACGGCGGTGGCGACCGCAATCCTGAGTGGGACCGGGGAGAGAGGCCCGCCTTCGTGGAACACTTCTTCGATGTCCAGTTTTATCTTACGAACCATCACCAGCGACATGCCTGACCTCCAGAACCGTGAGCCTTACGCAGCTCGTTATTTTTTGAACCGGCCTTTTGCATTATGCATTTAATAATGTATGGTGCAAGAAATTAGTTTTTGTGCACAAAAATCAGGAGAAAAACATGAAGCTGATTTCATACCGTAGAGAAGGAAAGTCCCGGTTCGGTGCCTTGTCAGGCGATGGGGTTGTTGAGCTGACTTGTCGTTTTGCCCAGGTTCCGGACCTCGCCTCATTCCTGGCCAATCCGATATTGGTTCAGGAGGCACGCAAGGTCGTAGAGGCCACCAAGCCTGACTATCCCTTCTCGGGCATTCAGCTGGATGCCGTTATCCCTAATCCCGGCAAGGTGATCTGCGTAGGCATCAACTACGTCGCTCACGCCGAAGAGGCAGGCAGGAAGGTGGGGGAGTTCCCGGTGATTTTCCAGCGCTTTGCCGAAACCCTGCTGCCTCACGGAGAACCGCTGGTAAGGCCTCGGGTGTCGGAGCAATTCGATTTCGAAGCCGAGTTGGCCGTGGTGATCGGAAAGGGCGGCGCGCACATCGACCCCGCCAACGCCATGGATCATGTGGCGGGCTACACCTGTTTCAACGATGCCAGTGTTCGCGACTGGCAGTTCCATACGCACCAGTACGGCATGGGCAAGACCTTCAGAAAAACCGGTGCCCTGGGTCCATGGATCATTCCGGCTTCGGAAATTTCCGATTACCGTAAGCTGGTGGTGCGGGGCGTACTCAATGGCGAGCAATTGCAGGAAGGTAGCCTTTCAGAATTGGCATTCGACATTCCGCATCTGATTTCATACGTGTCGAAAGCGCTGCCATGGAACCCGGGGGACATTCTGGCGACCGGCACGCCGAGCGGGATCGGCTTCAAGAGAAACCCACCGATTTTCCTGAAGCCCGGTGATGTATTCGAAGTGGTCATCACCGAAATCGGGACGCTGTCGAACGGCGTCATTGACGAAGCTTGAGCGTTGCCCTCTACACAATCATAAAAACCGGAGGTTCCAGATGCCCGCGTTACCGACTATCAACTTCACCCATGCTGGCGTGTTTTGCGAAGACCTTGATTACATGGTCGATTTCTATTGCCGAAAACTGGGCTTCGTCGTCAGCGACAAAGGGGTGGCCTCCACGGGGCACCGTCTGTTTTTCATGACGCAGAATCCTGAACTGCACCATCAGATCGTGCTGTTCGACGGTAAGCCGGCCGACCTGCCGTTCAACCCGATCAATCAATTGTCGTTTCTGCTCGATTCGCTGGACGACCTCAAGGCCTATTACCGATTTGCCAGGAACAGTGGCATTGCCGGGATCGGACAGGTGGATCATGGCAATGCCTGGTCGATCTACTTCAAGGATCCGGAAGGCAACCCGATCGAAATGTATGTCGATTCGCCTTTCTACACGGCCCAGCCCTGCCGGGAGCCGCTGGATCTGGAGATGCCCGCCGAAGCCATCCTGGCGCAGACCGAAGCGATGTGCAGGCGTCGTCCGGGATTCCAGACACGTGCGCAATGGATGGAGTCCATTCGGGCGAGGATCGAGGAGCAGCGGGTTCGACTCGGCTGACGGTCATCGAAAGGTCCGGTTGATGGACGTGGATATACCCGCGCCATCAACCGACGGTCACGCTGGATAAAAACAAAAAGCGGAGTAGACGATGGACTACGATGTCATCATTGTTGGAATGGGGCCGGTGGGCGCCCTGTGCGCAAATCTGGCCGGTATGTGGGGACTGAATGCGCTCGTCGTGGACAAGTCCGAAACGGTGTACGTCAATCCTCGGGCCATGGGTTTTGACCATGAAGTGATGCGTGTCTTCGGCAATATTGGCCTGGCCAATGACATCGCCGAGCATGTCATGCCGTATCGTCCTTCGGAGTACCGAACCACCGGTTCGGCACTGATCAAGCGCATCGATGCCGCCCAGCCGCCCTTTCAACTGGGGTGGGCGCCTAACTATGTGTTCTCGCAACCGCCGGTCGAGCGTGCACTGCGCGGCAAAATTGCCGATTTGAAGTCTGTAACCGTTGAGCTTGGTTCGGAAGTGTTGTCGGTTGATTCCCGCGATTCCCAGGCGCAGGTGCGCATCCAGGCCAAAGACGGGATCGAGCGCACCGTCACGGCGGACTACGTGCTCGCCTGCGATGGCGGCACGAGCCCGATCCGTACGCGCCTGGGGCTGAAAATGGAAGACCTCGCGTTCGACGAGCCTTGGCTGGTGGTCGACGTGATCCTCAATGAAGGCGCGGGCGAGCATCTGCCAAAAAACAACGTGCAGTTTTGCGAGCTGGCAAGGCCGTGCACCTTTGTCGTCGGCCCAGGTCGACATCGCCGCTGGGAATTCATGATCAATCCTGATGAACAGCCTTCGGAAATCTCACAGCCCGACGCGATCAAGAAACTGATCGCCCGTTGGTTGCCCGAGGGTGACTACCAGCTATGGCGGGCTTCTGCGTATCGATTCCACGCCCTGATCCTGGAGCAGTGGAAGGCCGGCCGAGTGTTCTTTCTCGGGGACGCGGCCCATATGACGCCGCCGTTCCTGGCACAAGGCATGTGTCAGGGGATCCGTGATGCGCTGAACCTGGTCTGGAAGCTTGCGCTGGTGAAAGGAGGGTTGGCAGCCCCTGAGTTTCTGAACACCTACCAGAGCGAGCGAATTCCCCATGTTCGACAGACTACAATGGCGGCCAAGGAATTTGGCCGGGTGATCTGTGAGCGCGATAGCGAGAAAGCCGCGATTCGGGATGCGCGATTGATCCAGCAGATGACAGAGAACCCTGGAGGAATCATCAGGCAATCGCTGATTCCCGGTTTGACCCAGGGTTTTGTTGCCCACGTTGCGCCGGCGGGTGAGCTCTTTCCTCAGCCGATGGTGATCAACCATGCCGGTAAGCAGGCGCTGCTGGATGAGTTTACCGGTCAGTCCTTTCGCGTGGTCATAGCCCCCGGGTTCGATGCCAGCGCGTTGTTGAGATGCCTGCACAGCAGTCAATCGCTAAAAGGATTGCCTATCCGTGTCGTGCGGTTGGTCAGCGCTCAACAGCCTGGGGCTCGTACTGTCGACGATTATCAGGAAGTCGATGGCGTGTTGGCGCAATGGCTGGAACGCCGAGGCTGCAATGTCGTTATCGTTCGGCCGGATCACTATGTATACGGCGGGGCAGTCACGGTGGCCTGGGCGATGGAACTGCTTGAGGGAATGGAGCTCGCGCTGTGGGGCAAGGAGCCTGAGCAGGCTGTGCAGGGCCATGGCGGCGCGTGTAACACGACGCAGGGGTGTGCGCAGGCGCTCATCCAGTAGGAAAAAAACAGCCCTTCGCTTCGCACTGTCCACGAAAGCAGTGCCGGGCGAAGGGCTTTTCCTGAACAGCCAGCGAGCTTATTGAAGCGTGGCCTGTTGGCGTTCAATTGCCTCGATGGTTCGACCAAGGGTGTCCTGGATGTGATTGCGCAAGAGCGTCACGGCTTTCTCGCAATCACGCGCCAGTGCAGTCTCCATCAGCTCCTGGTGTTCATTGCCCTTGTGCCTTGGAGTGATTCGCTGCCTGGCCGAAAAGCGTCGGTAGCGTTCGGCCCGGTCAAACAGGGAGTCGATCATCTTCAGCATCAACGGCGAAGGGCAGGCTGCAAACAACGCGAAGTGAAAGGCCTTGTGCCGGTTGGACCATTCATCGTCGAGTACAAGCTCACCGCTTCCCAGTTTCTTCTCGATCAGATTCAAGCGATGGAATGCACCCAGCACATCGGCTTCCCAGGCGTCATCGCCATACTGGATGGCATCGCCCAGCGCTTCGCATTCCAGCAGGCAGCGCATCCGGGTGATGTCTCGAAAATCCGTCGCGGTAATAGGCGCAACCCTGAATCCCTTGTTATCGCTGGCTTCGACAACGCCGTCCTGAGTCAGTCGATTCAGCGCTTCACGAATGGGGGAACTGCTGAGCCCATAGGTCCTGGATAGCTCCGCGACCTTGAGCTTTTCGCCGGGGGCCAGCTCACAGCAAACAATCGCTTTTTTCATCTTTGCCAATGCGACATCGATCAGTGGGCTGCCAGGGGGGAGGATCATGGTCGTAGTCATCCTGAAATTTTGCACCAGGCAGATTTTATGCGCAAAACTTAGTTTAGTGCAAAAAATGAGTGTTGCCTCTTGAGCAGCACGTCGCCTTCCCGCTCCATCCCCCCTCGCGCCAAACCCACCCATTTACCTCTCGAATCTGCTTGACATCGAATTTGCGCGGGAATATTTTTTGTGCACAAATTGGATATAAGTGCATCAAAATATTTTTTACGCACGATTTATTCAATGTAAGCGCGGGAGACGAAGGCGTTCAGAACGGTACGCAAAACACAGTGGTATTCGCAGCCGACGTTGCGAGTGGATGACCTTTTTACAAAAACAAAAAACAGGAACATCTCCATGAAAACAGCCAACCAGCGGCTCTGCCCGTTGCCGGTTTCCAGCCTCGCCTGCGCGGTCAGCGCAACGGTCCTGCTGGGCCTGTCGACCTCATCGCAAGCCTTCCAGATTGACACCGGTAATCCCGATCTTTCGGCGAGCTGGGACAATACGATCAAATACAGCAACGCCTGGCGTGTGAATAAGCTCGATCATAAGGTCGCCGCCGGGCCGGGCACGGCCAATGGCAATCCCAACCTGGACGATGGCGACCGCAATTTCGATCGCGGGCTGATTTCCAACCGGCTCGATCTGCTTTCCGAATTCGACATCAAGTACAAAGACGTTGGTGCTCGTCTCAGTGCGGCGTCCTGGTACGACAATGTCTACAGCCATGACAACGATAACGACTCCCCCGGCACCGCCAATTCCGTGAGTGTCGATCACGATGAGTTCACCAGCGACACCCGTCGTATCCACGGCCAGCACACTGAAATCCTCGATGCCTTTGTCTACGGTTCGAAGGACATCGGCACCACCACGCTGTCCGGGCGCCTGGGGCAGTTCACCCAGATTTACGGTGAAAGCCTTTTCTTCGGCGCCAATGGCATCGCCAATGCGCAGTCCACCGTCGATCTGGTGAAGCTCCAGTCGGTGCCCGGTTCCCAGTTCAAAGAGATTTTGATGCCGACCAAACAGGTCTCGGGTAACTGGCAACTGAGCGACACGGTCAGTGTCGGTGCCTACTACCAGTTCGAGTGGAACAAGACTCGTCTTCCCGCAGCAGGCAGCTACTTCAGTGGCGCCGACTTCGTGGGTGAAGGCGGGGAGCGGGTGTTCTTTCCGACCGGTGAACTGCACCACGGCAAGGACAAGGATGCCAGGGACTCCGGGCAGTTCGGCGCACAACTGAAGTTCGCCGTCGAGGATTGGGAGTTCGGCCTGTACGCGGCGAAATATCACGAAAAGACCCCGGTGTTCTACTTCCGCCCAGCCGCGCTGGTCCCCGGTGCGGATGACTCGTTCATCAACGTTTACCCCGAGGACGTCAAGGTCTTCGGTGCGAGTTTCAGCACCCAGGTCGGCGAAGCCAACATTGCCGGTGAAACCTCGATCAGGCTTGATACGCCACTCGCGGGCGTCGGCGGAACGATCATTACCGGCATGGATTCGGACAACGACTCGAACGCGGCATACCCCATTGGTCGGTCGTGGCATGCCCAGGTGTCGATGGTCAATGTCTACGGCGGATCAGCGCTGTGGGACGGTGCTTCGCTCGTCGGTGAGCTGGCGTTCAACCGCCGGCTGAGTGTGACCAAAAATGCCGACCAGCTGGACCCCAACACCACGCGTGATGCGTTCGCACTGCGCTTCACGTTCGAGCCGCAGTACTTCCAGGTCTTCCCTGGTGTCGACATCCAAGCCCCGATCACCGTGGGCTACAACCCTTCCGGACGCTCTTCGGTCACGCCCCAGGCATTCGGTCCGGAGCACGGCGGGGACCTGACGCTGGGTCTCAAGGCCGATTACAAGAAGCAGTGGTATGCCTCGCTGACCTACACCAATTTCTTTGGCGAGGCCGGGCCGGTCATCAACTCCGCCAACTCATTCACCTACCAGCAAAACATGAAAGACCGGGATTTCGTGGCGTTTTCCATCCAGCGAACCTTTTAAGCAAAGAACAGGCGGGCCCTGATAATGACAAGAATCAAACTGCTGCTTTCCACCCTGTCGATTTCGATCTGTGCCGGTACGGCATTCGCGGCGGTGAGCCCTGATGAGGCGGCGAAGCTCAATACGACCTTGACGCCTCTGGGCGCCGAAAAAGCCGGCAACGCCGAGGGTTCCATTCCCGCCTGGACCGGTGGGTTGACCAAGGAAGTAGCCGGGGCGAAATCTGGCGATATGCCGGTCGATCCGTTCCCGGGCGAGAAGCCGGTACTGCAGATCACCGCGAAGAACGCGGCGCAGTACTCGGATAAATTGAGCGAAGGCACAAAAGCCTTGCTGGCGAAATACCCCGATACCTTCCATCTCGATGTGTACCCGACCCATCGCACCGCTGCGGCGCCGGACAGCGTTTATCAGAACACATTTGCCAACGCCACTCGATGCAAGACCACCAGTAATGGCCTGTCGGTCGAGGGCTGCTACGGTGGTATCCCGTTCCCGATTCCGAAAACCGGCAATGAGGTCATCTGGAATTTCCTGCTGCGGGTCGAGGCCGAATCCATTCAGATGGGCTATGCCAACATCATCGGCAATGCCGACGGAACCCGGACGCTGGCCAGCCGTGGCGTCGAGAACTGGCAGTACCCGTATTACTTCAAGGACGGCGCCGTGGACAAGTGGTCGGGGCAGTATGCGCTGCTACGGTTCCTGACCAATGAACCTCCCTTCAAGGCCGGTGAGTCGCTGGTGACGCATGACAGCATCAACGCCCAGGAGCCACGGGAAGCGTGGCAATACCTGGTCGGCCAGCGGCGTGTGCGGCGTGCGCCTACCGTGGGTTATGACACTCCGGACTTCGTTGCCTCGGGCGCCAACTACTTCGATGAGGTGCATGGTTTCATCGGTCATCCCGATCGCTACGACTGGAAGCTGGTCGGCAAAAAAGAGATGTATATCCCTTACAACACCAACAAGTTCAACGCCGAGAAACGTGACGATGCCTTTATGGCAAATCACCTCAATTCGGACAAGGTGCGCTGGGAGCTGCATCGCGTTTGGGAGTTGGAGGCGATTGTCGCCGCGGGTAAGCGCCACGCCGTTCCCAAACGCAGGTTCTTCATCGATGAAGACAGCTGGACCGTCTCCCTGGTCGACGGCTACGACGCCGAGGGCAAACTGTGGCGCGTGTCCCAGGTGCTGCCATTCGTGGTTCCTTCCATTCCGGCGGTGGTGGTGAAACCGGTGGTGATCTACAACCTGCAAGCCAAGACGTACAGCGTAGTGCAAAGCCTCAATGGCGAAACGTATAGCGTTGTTCCGCGCAAGCCCGAAAACTTCTTTACCGGTAACGCGGTAGCGTCCGGGTCGGTGCGCTGAGCCTCGCGACAGCCCGTTCACACTTGTGTTCCAGGGCCGCGACGTCACTGACATCGCGGCCGCAGAAACCGCACCATCGAGGCTCGCCAATGCGTACTCAAACACCCAGGCTTGTACACAGATATCCGCTCAAGGCGCTGCTACTGAGCGTCTCGATCATGACGGCGCTCCCCGGCACGGCGGCGGCACAACCCGAGGGATTGCCGATGACGCCTGCGATCACCAGCGCCCTGGCCGCCCAGTCGGTCATGTTGAGTGTGGCGCGGGCAGGGCAACGGCTGGTGGCCGTTGGCGAAAGAGGGTTCATCGTTGTCTCTGACGACAACGGCGCTACCTGGAGGCAAGTCGCTTCCCCGGTCAGCATGACACTGGTCAAGGTTCGCTTCATTGATGAGCGCCAAGGCTGGGCAGTCGGGCATGCCGGAGCAGTCTTGCACAGCCAGGATGGCGGCCTGAGCTGGAGCAAACAACTGGATGGCGTCCAGGCGGCCGGGATCGAATTGCAGCAAGCCAGTCGCGAGTCGCAGGAACAACAAGCCCAAGCACAGCAATTGGTCGATGACGGCCCCGACAAACCGCTTCTGGATGTGCTGTTTCTGGACGCCAGGAACGGCTGGGTGGTGGGCGCCTATGGCCTGGCGTTCGTCACCCATGATGGCGGGCTCAGCTGGCAATCGATCCGTTCCCGTCTCGATAACCCGAACGGATTGCATCTCTACAGCATCGAGCGAGTGGGGGCGGATCTGTTCGTCGCCGGGGAGCAGGGGACGCTGTTGCGGTCCAGTGACGAGGGGCAGACGTTCGAGGCGCTGGCGTCGCCTTATGAGGGCACCATCTTCGGGCTTCAAGCGACCGGTGGCAGGTCCGTCGTGGCATTCGGGCTGCGTGGCAAAGCCTTCGAGTCCCGGGATCGCGGCGCTACCTGGCAAACACTCGACACATTGCAACCCGTCACATTGACCAGTGGCCTGCGGCTTGACGATGGCTCGGTACTCCTCGCGGATGAGTCGGGCCGAGTGCTGCGCTTCGCCGACGGTGCCACCCGGGCCACGGCCTTGCAGATACCCAATACCAGCTACTTCACAGGCATGGCGCAAGCCGCGAACGGTGATCTGATCATCAGCAGCACGCGCGGCATGCTGTCGTCCGCGGTGACAGTCGAATCGCCGGAGCATGACCAATGAACAGCTTTACTCGTTCTGCCGAACATCACGCCGTCCCTGAACAGGAGGTATTCGATCCGGCCTCCGGCACGCCGGTTGAACGGCTGTTGTTCAATCACCGCGGTATCGTTCTGGGGATCTGCGTGCTGCTGAGCCTGATGCTCGGCTATCAGGCACTGGGTTTGAAGCTCAATGCCGCCTTCGAGAAGATGATCCCGACCGATCATCCGTATGTGCAGAACTACTTGAAAAATCGTGGCCAGTTGGGGGAGGGCGGCAACACCCTGCGGATTGCGATCGAGGCCCGGCACGGCAGCATTTTTGATGCCGCGTACCTTGAAACGGTCAAGAAAATCAACGATGAGGTGTTTCTGCTACCCGGCGTTGATCGGTCTTACATGAAATCCCTGTGGACCCCGGCAACCCGCTGGATCGGTGTCACGGAAGAGGGGTTCGACGGCGGACCAGTGATCCCTGACGATTACGACGGCTCTGCCGCAAGCCTGGACCAGGTGCGGCAGAACGTCGAGCGCTCGGGTGAGGTGGGTCGGCTTGTCGCTTCCAATTTCAAGTCCAGCATCGTGCTGTTGCCGCTTCAGGAAAGCACCTCCGATGACGGACAGCCGCTTGACTACAACGCACTCTCCAACCGGTTGGAGGAGATTCGTGCGAAGTACGAAACCGACAACATCAAGATCCACATCACCGGCTTCGCCAAAGTCGTCGGCGATCTGATTGACGGCATGCGCCAGATGCAGCTGTTCTTCGCCGCGACGCTTGTGATCTGTGGCATCGTGTTGTTCTGGTACACCCGTTGCGTACGCAGCACGTTGCTGGTGCTGTTGTGCTCGATCATCGCCGTTGTCTGGTTGCTGGGATTGCTGCCCACCCTGGGCTTTGATCTGGATCCGTATTCGATCCTGGTGCCGTTCCTGGTGTTTGCCATCGGGCTGAGCCATGGCGCGCAAAAAATGAACGGCATCATGCAGGACATCGGGCGCGGAGCCGACAAATGGGTGGCGGCACGCTTCACCTTCCGCCGGCTGTTCCTGACCGGCCTGATGGCGTTGGTGGCCGACGCCGTGGGTTTCGCCGTGCTGATGATCATCCGGATTCCGGTGATCCAGGATCTTGCGGTCACCGCGACGATAGGCGTGCTGGCGCTGATCTTCACCAACCTGATCTTGTTGCCGATACTGTTGTCATACACCGGTGTCAGCAAGGCAGCGGCGCTGCGTGAAGCCGCCAATGACAAATTTTCGAGGCTGGAGGCTCATCACAGCCGGCATCCGTTCTGGGCGTTCCTGGATCGGTTCACTGAACGTAAATGGGCGAGCGGCGCAATCATCGTCGCCTTGCTCCTCGCAGCGGTGGGGTTTGCCGTCAGCTTGCAGGTGAAGATAGGCGATCTGAACCCCGGTGCGCCGGAACTGCGTCCCGAGTCGCGCTATAACAGCGATAACCGCTTCATGGTCAGCAACTTTTCCGCCAGCAGCGACAAGTATGTGGTGATGGTGAAAACACCCCAGTACTACTGTGCCAACTACCAGACACTGGTGTCGGTCGATGCGCTGGAAGCGCAGCTCCAACAGCTGCCGGGCGTGGTGTCCACGACCTCACTGGCGGCACTGAGCAAGCAGGCCGCGGCCGGCATGAACGAAGGCAGCATGACCTGGTATGAGATACCGCGTAACCAGGGCCTGCTGAACGCGATCATCACCCGCGCGCCGCGAGAGCTGTTCAACCAGAACTGCGACCTGCTGACGGTGTATGTCTACCTCAAGGACCACAAGGCTGACACGCTCACAAGTGTGGTCCAGACCGTCGAACAGTTCGCGGCGGTCCACAATACCGATCAGATCCAATTCCTGAACGCGGCGGGCAACGCGGGTATCGAGGCGGCCACCAATATCGTTGTGAAGCGTTCGAACGTGCAGATGCTGCTGATGGTGTATGCCGCCGTCATCGCGCTGTGCTTCATCACCTTCAGGTCGTGGCGAGCGGTGGTGTGCACGGTGCTGCCATTGATGCTGACTTCGATCTTGTGCGAAGCCTTGATGGTGGGCCTGAACATCGGCGTCAAGGTGGCAACCCTGCCGGTGATTGCATTGGGTGTGGGTATCGGGGTTGATTACGCGTTGTACATCCTCAGCGTGACACTCACGAACCTGCGCAACGGCTCCAGCTTGTCCAATGCCTACTATCTTGCGCTTCTTTCCACAGGCAAAGTCGTCGTGATGACGGGGATCACATTGGGCGTCGCGGTGGCGACCTGGGTACTGTCACCCATCAAGTTCCAGGCTGACATGGGCATTCTGCTGGGCTTCATGTTCATCTGGAACATGGTCGGCGCATTGGTACTCGTTCCGGCGCTAGGGCACTTCCTGCTCAAGCCCAGGACGTTGGTGGCGAAGGTGTGAGGCCGTGTCAGCCAATCAAGAGAGTGCCACTGACAATCACCGCGCACGCCAGTACCCGGCGGGCAGTGAGTGTCTCGCCGAGGAACAGGTAGCCAATCAACGCGGCAAACAGCACGCTGGTTTCGCGCAGCGCCGACACCGCGCCCAGGGGCGCTTCGTTCATGGCGTAGATGACGATTCCATAAGCCAGCAAGGAAACCAGCCCGCCGGCCAAAGCGGTAAACATTCCGGGCCGGATGGAGAACAGGCTGCGGGCATCGCGCACGCCGATGTACACCAAAGGCATCAGGACGCCCCACAAGGCGCACATCCACACGGTGTAGGCCAGCGGCGCGCCGGAGAGCCGGGTGCCGATGCCGTCGGTGACGCTGTAGGCCGCGATGAAGCAGCCTGTTCCCAGCGCATAGGGCAGGCTGGGAACCGACAGTTCGCGTCCACTGAAGGCCAGCGAAATGATTGCGCCCGACACCAGCGCGATCCCCAGCAACGTGCTGGGGGCGATGTGTTCTCCGGCAAAGATCGCGGCGCCCAGGGTGATCAAGACGGGTGACGAGCCACGGGCAATCGGATAGGTCTGCCCCAGGTCGCCGAGCCGGTAACTGCGCACCAGAAACAGGTTGTAGCCGACATGCAGCACCGCCGACAGCATCGCATAGCCCCAGCTGGCGGGCGCTGGCGGGACCATGAACGCCGCCGCGACAGTGCAGGCGATGGCGACCGCGATGCACATCATCGTCATTGACCAGAGCCGGTCGGCGCCGCCACGCAGCAGCGCATTCCAACCGGCGTGGAGGAGTGCGGCGAAAAGGATCAGCAAAGTGATATGGATAGGCATGCGCCGATGTTAAGCAATCCGGAGCCCGGACGATAGAGAAGTCTCTTCATCCTTTCATGAATAGACGCTCATGCATCATCGATGCTGATGGGAGAGGGCGCCAGGGCGCTCATGGCCCTGGCGTCGTCGGCCGTCGTGCCTTGTTGCAGCGTGTCTTCTATAGCGCAGGACGTTGCAGCTTGACCCATTCCTGCACCGTGGGTCGTTGCCATTGGCGCTGTGCGTATTCCACCAGCGCGCCGGGCACGGAGTCACCGTTGAGTATCAATCGGTTGAGCATCAACGCCAGATCAACGTCGGCAATCGACCATTGGCCGAACAGGTACTCCGGGCTGTCGGCCAGCAGCGCTTGTGCGGCACTCACCAGCTTGCGCGCTGCCGACTCGGCCGTTGGCGACAAAGGCGCCGATTTGATCCCGTAGAACACCACCAGTGTCGAGCGCTCCTGTCGGATTGGCAGCAGGTCACTGCGCAACCATGCCTGTACCTGTCGTGCCTTCGCCCGTTGGAATCGATCCTGCGGGTAAACCGGCGTCGATGGAAAGGCCTCTTCCAGGTACTCGGTGATCGCCGACGATTCGGACAAGGCGAAGTCGCCATGCACCAGGGTCGGCACACGCTGGGTCAGCGAAAGGCTCGCATAGTTCTCGGCCAGGTTTTCGGACGTATCGAGGTCTATAGGGCTCATTTCAAAGTCGATGCCCTTTTCACGAAGTGCCACGAAAACTGACATGGCATAGGGGCTGCTGAACTGGGCGTCAACGTACAGGCGCAGGCGGGACTGGGTCACGGGGGCATCTCCTTATGTGGGAAGGGCTCACGCTACGAGTTCGCACGTTATAAATACAATTCAGGTTTTTCATGGGGGTATTCCTGGCCGGAATAGCGCTCAGGCTGCATTGCTCTTACGCCTGAAAAAACTGCGACTACACTCGGTTTTGCTGGCCCGGAAGGATCGACGGCTGCCACAGGTTTTCGTTGGGTCCTTTGAAAACTTTCTTCAAGACAAGGAGCCGTCATGACTTCCCCTGACTCTCTTGCGATTGCACAACCCATGAGTCTCAATCCGGCTGCCAGCGCATCTGCGAGCGAATGACACTGCTGGATTTGCACCCGGGCCTTCGTTGAAAAGTTTCCATATGAGCTTGCGCCAACCGGCGCATTTCCCGGTCGTCGTGCAAGTCCACGGCGACTATTGCTGTCCACACTGCGCGTAGGAGAACTGTCGTGAATACACTGCAAGCCTTTCTTACCGATTCGAAAGCGCTTCCGCTTTTGTCGTCAGCAACGCCCCTCGTCCAATGGCAGGATGTCAGTACCAGCGCATTGGCGCAGTACGCGCCGTCCGACGCCTCATTACCCATGGGGCAGTATGCGGTCGCCACTGTGATGAACTGGGCACCGGGGCAGGGTTTTGCCGGCGCGGTCCCGACATGGGAAGTGGGCGATGGTACCTGGGGCGTCATCGGCTTCCTGCCGCATCCTGGATTGCAAGTGATGCAGATTCCACTGAGCGATCTGGCCGGCTATGACTTGACCGACCCACGGAGTTGCGGACAAGGCGTCATGCACTGGGCGCAGCTTGAGGAAAACGGTTCCAATCAGCTCGCGATCCCGATGTACGTCACCGATGGCGAGACGTTCAATGCGCTGGTGTTCACCCCGAGCTACCCGACCCTGACGTTCTACGATGCGCCGAACACCCAGCTGTATTTTTCACTCCAACAACCGGCCAAGCTGATCAATCTGATGGATCCGGCAGTCTGGGCCAATGCCGTCATGCGAGTGGCCAACAACCTGGGCTTCGCGGCCGGCTGGCCGACCTGGGAATACACCACAAACCGTGGCCTGATCGGTATCCCGGCCTATGACCTCGGTGCGGTGCCCGACGCGAGCGCCGAGAACGTCACCACCGTGCTCAAGTTGCTGCACCGCACGTTCTTGTCGCTGCAAACCTGCGAGAGCGTCTCCTCATCGCTGTCCACCGGGGTCTTCGTCGATTTTACCGCCCCGGCGATTGCCGATCCGACGTTGCAGATTCTTACCGATTGCCTGTTCGGTGCCGTGCAGGTTTGCCTCAATGCCATTCCGGGTGTCGGCGGGCCGCTGGCGGCACTCGTCTCATCGGGGGTGCAGGTGGCCCTCGACGCGACCAAGAGCAGCGGCGGTACATTCTCGCTCGAGCAATACCAGACCCTGCTCGTCGCCGCGTCCAATGCCACGATCAACTACGTCACCCAGTTGCACGACAAGTTGCAACAGGCAACCGGAGACGATCTGCAGACGCTTTGGCAATCCACCTATGACGATCCCCTCTCGGGACGCAGCGTTACCCTAGGGCTGCTCGCCAATACCCCGGCAGAGGTCGTCAACGGTGACAGCTATTGGGCGCAACTGTCGCAACAGCTGGAAGCGAGCTATCTGGACAACCTGAAGGTCCAGATCACCGCGCAGTTGTACGGCATCGCGTCGCGCACTTACCAGAATCGGCCGGCGGACAAGCAGTGGTGGTACGGCACCGTTGCGTCGGTGACCGCACCCGGCGGTGATTGCTCGAAGTACATTGCCAGCAGCGATAGCGATCTGTCGGTCTGGTACAACGATGCGCAACAGGTGGACGATTACGTCACGCTCAATGAGTGGTGGATGCAGTCGCTCGCCAGCAGCAGTCCCGAGTATCCACCGCCTTCTTTGGTGTACAACCTGTTCTCCAACGACGGCTTTGGCGTGACGACCGGCTGGCTGGGGACGTTCACCAAGGAGCAGCTCTATACACAGTTCTTCCTGCAACAGACCCAGGTCGGCGTGATCGGGCCCCAGACGTGGGTGTACAACCAGTCGGATGCGATTGTCAGTGCCTCGATGATTGACCTGAAGAAAGGCTATGCGCTCGCCGGTTCTACGGACACCCACGGTCAGGTGCAGGTGTATTCATCCCAAATAGTCAGCGAGATGAACTCAACGTGCGGGTTCTCGCAGCCGGTGATTACCAACGAGTTGGCGCCGATTTTATCGTCTTGAGCTTCATCGCAGAGGTTGACAGTCCCCGGACCCGGCGGCGGACGGGGGCTGTATTGCGCTGGGGTGAACCCGCTTCCAACGGCTGCCCGGAGTCTCCTCATCCTTCCATGAGCAGCCCTTCATGCATCCCATAAATCTTTTGAACCTTCAGTGCCTCGCCGATCAACCACTGGCGAAAGCTGACGATATGCGGCTGCGATTCGATGCCCTTTGGACAGACGAAATAGTAGGCAAGGGGGGACGGGAATGGCACGTCGAACAACCGCACCAGCCGGCCATCGCTGATTTCGGCTTCAACATGCCCACTGCGTACCAGGGCTACGCCCTGGCCAAGCAGGGCCGCCTCGACGGTCATGTTGGTGTCCCCGAACCTGACACTTTCCTTGAGCGGCAGAAACTCCAGCCCGACCTTTTCAAACCAGACCTCCCATTTCGGCACCAGCTCGGCGCCGTCTCGGGTCAGCAATGGGTAATGCAGCAGATCGGCGGGGCTGTGCGGCGTCCCGAATCGCTGCAACAGCTCGGGACTTGCCACCGGAAATACCTGCTCGCCGAACAGGAACTCTGAATACAGGCCTGGGTAACGGCCCTTGCCGAGCCGGATCGCGACGTCGGCCTGGGCTTCGGAGAAGTGGATGATCCTGTCCGTGGTGTCCAGTGAGACCAGCAGCTCGGGGTGCTGGCGGGAGAGACTCGGCAGGCGTGGCAGCAGCCATTTCAGGGCGAAGGAGTACGTGGTGCTGACTTCGAGCCGGACCCTGCCTTTCTGCTCGCGAAGATCGGCCAGGGTGGCTTCGAGGCTCATGAAGAATTCCCTCACGATGGGCGCCAGCGTCGCCCCCGCTGCCGTGAGGCCGAGCGACTTGCCACGTTCGAACAGCCGCAACCCCCATAGCTCTTCGAGATGCCTGAGCTGGTGGCTGACCGCGCTTTGAGTCACATGCAGCTCATTGGCTGCCGAGGTAAAGGTCGTGTGCCGGGTGGCGACTTCGAAGGCTCGCAATGTAGCGGTCGGTGGCAGATCTCTCATGCTGCTTTCCCAATTCGGCGGTGACGCCGATTGATAACATTTTGTTATGCATTGATCGACGTAAAGATTTCTTTTCGATGCGCAAGGCCAAGACGTAATCTTGGCCCAAGCCGCAAGCACCACTCGGCATAACCAGAATAATGCCTCAAGGACTTACGACTGCCATATTCGCGTGGGCGGCTGGGCTGAAATCATCGGGCACAACACCATTTTCGTCGACGAGAAGATCCGCGTGCCCACGGTTTCCAGTTGGCTTGAGCGAGGCGAGGCAGTCAGTGATCACACGGCGTCAGTTCAGCGGGGTAATGCAAGGGAAAAACCTTCGCTTCCTGCCGGAAGAAAGGGCAACACCCGCACGAGAAACCCGCGCAGGCTTTCTGTTGCTCGAGCATTTTTCGTTACCGGCGTTCACGCAGTTCCTGGACACCCTCGTGACCGCGAATCTGCTGCGGCCTGGCCTGTTCTCGACCACCACATTCGGCCTGGACAGCGCCGAGGTCGTCAGTGATCTCGGGCTGGTGATTCGTCCCGATGCGGTACTGGCTCGGGAAACGCTGCGGGGGCTGGATCTGTTGGTGATCTGCGGCGGTTATCGGACCGAGCTGAAGGCCGATGATGGCCTGATCGCTTTGCTGCAAGGCGCGTCCGGGCTCGGCATCAGCCTGGCGGGGTTATGGAATGGTTCGTGGTTCCTCGGCGTCGCCGGTTTGCTCGAGGGCTACCGATGCGCCATTCATCCGGAGCACCGACCGGCGCTCGCGGAACTTGCCAAGGCGACTCAGGTGACCAGTGACGCCCTGGTCATCGACAAGGATCGGCTCACCGCGTCGAGTCCGGCGGGCGCTTTTCAGATGGCGTTGAGCTGGGTAGGCGGACTGCATGGCAAGGCGCTGGTGGATGGCATCGAAGACATCCTGTCATTCGAAGAATCGCGGTACAGGCGTATCAAAGCTTCCCCACTGGTTTGCGTGAGCCCGCCCTTGCGCGAAGTCATTTCGCTCATGGAGGCGAACCTGGAGGAACCGTTGGCGATGCCTGAACTGGCCCGTTATGCCGGGCGCTCCCGCCGTCAACTGGAGCGATTGTTCAAGGAGCAGCTGGGCACGCCCCCTCAACGTTATTACCTGGAACTGCGCATCACCGAAGCACGACGACTGCTCCAGTACACGGCGCTTTCGCAAACGGAGGTCCTGGTGGCCTGTGGGTTCGTCTCCCCCAGCCATTTCAGTAAGTGTTACACCTCGTATTTTGGCTATCGCCCGTCAATGGAAAGACGGCGGGTCAAGTGATTGGCCAAGTACCTTCACGAGCGGGCACAACCTGTGAGAGCAAGGCTTGCCCGCAATAGCGGTGGGATGGTCATTCCACCGCTTCAACCACTCCCCGATCCTCACCCAGGAATCCACCGCTCTGATGGTGCCACAACCGCGCATAAGTGCCGTTCTTCGCCAGCAGTTCAGCGTGGGTGCCTTGTTCGACAATGCGTCCCTCGTCCATGACAATCAGCCGGTCCATGGCGGCGATGGTTGACAGTCGATGGGCGATGGCAATGACTGTCTTGCCCTCCATCATTTCATCGAGGCTTTCCTGGATGGCGACTTCGACTTCCGAATCCAGCGCGCTGGTGGCCTCGTCCAGCAACAGGATCGGGGCATTCTTGAGCATCACCCGAGCGATAGCGATGCGTTGGCGTTGCCCGCCCGACAGCTTGATGCCGCGCTCACCCACCAGCGTGTCATAGCCCGAATGGCCTTGTCGGTCGCTCAGTTGACGGATGAAGCCATCGGCCTGGGCGTTGGCCGCTGCCCTGCGGATCTGTTCTTCGGTCGCATCCGGACGACCATAGGCGATGTTGTCGCGAATGGAGCGGTGCAGCAGCGAGGTGTCCTGGGTGACCATGCCGATAGCGCTGCGCAGACTGTCTTGGGTGACATGGGCGATGTTCTGGCCGTCGATGCGAATCTCACCGCTGTCCACATCGTAGAAGCGCAGCAGTAGATTGATCAGGGTCGATTTGCCGGCGCCGGAACGGCCCACCAGGCCGATCTTTTCCCCCGGACGGATATCCAGGCTCAGGCCATCGAGCACCTGGCGTTCACCGTTGTAGTTGAAGCGGACATTGTCGAAGGTCACCGCACCGCCAGTGGGCACCAGTACGCCGGCATCAGGCGCATCCACGACCTTGGGGCCGCGAGTCAATGTCGCCATGCCATCCTGTACGGTGCCGATGCTCTCGAACAACGAGGTCATCTGCCACATGATCCAGTGGGACATGCCGTTGATCCGCAGCGCCATGGCCGTGATCGCGGCCACGGCCCCGGTGCCGACTTCGCCCTGGTGCCACAACCACAGGGCATAGCCGCCGGCGCCGAGAATCAGCGCGACTACCAATGCCTGGTTGACGATTTCGAACTGGCTCACCAGGCGCATCTGGCGAAAGCCGGTGAGCTTGAAATCTTCCATGGCCGCACGGGCGAAATGCGCCTCGCGCTTGGAATGCGAAAACAGCTTCACCGTGGTGATGTTGGTGTAGGCGTCCGAAATGCGCCCGGTCATCGACGACCGCGCATGGGCCTGTTCCTGTCCGACTTGCCCCAGGCGTGGCACGAAGTACAGCATGGCCAGGCCGAACAACGCGACCCAGGCAATGAACGGCAGCATCAGTTTCAGGGCGAAACCGCCGGCCAGGGCGATGATCGCAATGAAGTACACGCCGATGCCGGGGGCGATTTCGATGACGGTGAACAGAACCTCACGCACGGCGAGGGCCGTCTGCATCACCTTGGTCGTCACCCGTCCGGAGAACTCGTCGGAAAAAAACGAAAGACTCTGGCGCAGCATCAGGCGATGGAAATCCCAGCGCAGCCGCAGCGGCAGATTGATCGCCAATACCTGGTGCTGAACCATGGTGCGCAGCGCCACCAACCCGATGCTGGCGAGCAACACGATGCCGATGCCCCACAGCACCCGGCTTTCCTGCCCCTGCGCGTCGCCGCCTGCTTGCCAGGTCGAGAGCAGGTCCACGACTTGCCCCAGAAAGGAAAACAACCAGGCCTCGTAGATCGACACCCCGGCACTGAGCAGCGCGAACACCAGGACATAGCCGCGGGCGCCTCGGGTGCAGGCCCAAAGGAACCGGACCAGGCCGACGGGGGGCGGGGGGACTTCATCGGGGGGGAAAGGGTCGAGTCTTCGTTCAAACACACGAAGCATTGGGGCCTCCGAAAGATTCTGAATAGAGAGGGATTTTGCCACTAACGGCAACATGAGGCGCGTGTTGTCGGTGAAGGCCACTGCTGAGCAGGGTGTAAGGCGCCACATCAGAAGCGAACTTCCAGCATAGTTAATTCCTGATAGATCCAGCATCAGCTCGTCTATGGAACCTCTGTAGCGCGGCTCATGCCTGGCGATAAGCGCTGGGCGTGACACCCACCTCGCGGCGAAAGACCTGCGAGAAGTGGCTTGGGCTGGAATAACCCACCTCAAGCCCGATATCGATGATGCTGCGGTCGGTTTCGAGCAGCAGATGTCGGGCGCGATTCATCCGCAGGCGAATGAAATACTGCGAAGGCGACCATCCCGTGGCGCGCTTGAACACCCGGCTGAAGTGGTACTCGCTCAACTCGGCGATCCGGGCCAGTTGCGCGAGGTTGAAGTCTTCGGACAGGCCCTCGTCCATGGCCGTCAGGACCCGACGCAGTTTGTAGGCTTGCAAGGCACTGCTGCGTCGGTTGCTGCCGTGCGGGTCGAGGTATCGACGGATCAGGTGCACGGCCAGCGCCTGGGCCAGGCTGTGAACGAACAGCGGGCTGGGCTGACGTTCCTCGGTGAGTTCGAGGCGCAACTGACCGAGGATGAAGTTCACCCGTTCATCCCGGGCACCGGAAATGTCCAGAAAGCTCACCGCGGCGCAGTGCTCGCCCAGCCTATCGCGGGCAGCCCGATCGATCAGCGGCAGACCGAGGTACAGGTGCATCACTTCGAACGTGTCGCATTCCAGTGTTTGCCAGCGCATTTCGTAAGGATCGCGGGTATTGGTGAGGAAGAAATCGCCTGCTTCCACGAGGGTGGATTCCCACGCGCCGCCGAGGGCGCGCTCTTCGACCCTGGCTCTACCCGTCAGGACCCATACCAGTAGCGGTTCCACCACGGCGGGCACCAGGATCGGCTCGACAATGCTGTGATGGCTGAACAGCTGGACGACCACATCCTGCAGGTGCGGCTGCGATGGCAACGCCTGCGGCGTTCCTGGCAGGTGCTGCGGCATGGTTTCGGCCACGATGCGCCGGTTATCGCTGGCGGCCAGGTCGTCATGGTCAGGTGGGGGCACGGCAGGCTCCATGGATGAAATTCAGGCCTATAAGGTAACGCAGCCGTGACCTGCCAGCGCAAAATCCCGACAGCCCCGGCAAGCCTGCAAAAGCCAGGATCCTCCCGTTGCGAGACAGTGAAGCCGTCGATAACGACAGCGCCTCACAGGCGCCGAGCCGGTGAATGTCTCCCGGGCTCGCAACGCAGGAGAGCAATCATGACCGATATCAAGCAGCGTTTTCCCAACGAAGTCGAAGGCAAAGTCGCATTGGTAACCGGTGCCGCCAGTGGCATTGGCAAGGCTATCGCGCTATTGCTGCATGCCCGTGGCGCCAAGGTCGTCGCCGAAGACCGTAACCCCGCCGTCGAAGAACTGGCCCGCCCTGGACTGGTGCCGCTGGTGGCCGACATCACCGAGGATGGCGCCGCCGAACGCGCGGTTGGCCTGGCCGTCGAGCAGTTCGGCCGGCTGGACATCCTGGTCAATAACGCCGGGATCATCATCAACAAGCTGGTCATCGACATGACCCGTGAAGACTGGGAGCGTATCCAGGCAGTCAACGCCACGGCAGCCTTTCTGCATTGCCGCGAAGCGGTCAAGGCGATGATGCCCAACAAGTCCGGCGCCATCGTCAACATCGCGTCCTATGCCTCTTATTTCGCCTTCCCGACCATTGCCGCCTACACGGCGTCGAAGGGCGCCCTGGCCCAACTGACCCGAACATTGGCCCTCGAAGCGATCGGGCATGGCATCCGCGTCAACGCCGTCGGCGTCGGCGACGTGGTGACCAACATCCTCAACGACGTGGTCGAGGACGGCCCGGGTTTCCTGGCTCAGCATGGCGAGGCCGCTCCCATCGGACGGGCCGCGCAGCCAGAGGAAATCGCTGAAGTCGTCGCGTTCCTCGCCTCGGATCGCGCCAGCTTCATCGTCGGTTCGGTGGTGATGGCCGACGGCGGCATGACCGTCACTGCGGGTTGATCGTGCTTACGCAGAAGCGAGGGGGTGGGCCTGGCGAAACTCAATGGCGGTAACAGCTAACCCGGCCACGGCCGGGTTGCTTTTTTCTTTCGGCACCGATCAACGCAAGCGGGTGCAGAACGCGCCGATGGCCTCGCAGGCCTTGCGCAACGAAACGTCATCCAGGGCGTAGGCGATGCGCAGGTATGGGCCCAGGCCAAAGGCGCTGCCGTGCACTACGGCGACATCCGCTTCGTCGAGCAGGGCATGGGCGACCTCTTCATCGCTGTGCAATACCCGGCCACCCGCCGAGGTACGACCGATCAGTCCGGCGCAGGACGCGAAGGCGTAGAACGCGCCGGCGGGGCTGACGCATTCAAGGCCCGGGATATCGTTCAACAGCGCCACCATCAAGTCGCGCCGACGTTGGAAAGCGGCGCGGCTTTGCCGGACGAAGTCCTTGGGGCCTTTCAGCGCCGCGAGCGCCGCCTGTTGAGAGACGGAGCTGGCGCCTGAGGTCTGTTGCCCCTGAAGTTTTTCCATGGCCTCCAGCAGCCAGCGTGGGCCGGTGGCGAAACCGATGCGCCAACCGGTCATGGCGTATGCCTTGGACACTCCGTTCATGGTCAAGGTGCGCGCTGCCAGACGTGGTTCGACCTGGGCCAGGGTATGGAATGCCTGGTCATCGAAGATCAGATGCTCGTAAATGTCATCCGCCAGGATCAGCACGTGAGGGTGAGTCAGCAGCACCTCGGCCAATGCCCGCAATTCGTCCCGGCTGTACACCGCACCGGTTGGGTTGGAGGGCGAATTGAGGATCAGCCAGCGGGTCTGCGGGGTAATCGCATCGGCCAGCGCCGCTGGCGTCAGCTTGAACCCTGTGTCGATATCGCAGGTGACGATACGGGCTTGCCCTGCGCACAGTTGCACCATTTCCGGATAACTGACCCAGTACGGCGCCGGCACGATCACCTGGTCACCTTCGTTGAGCGTGGCGGCAAAGGCGTTGTAGATCACCTGTTTGCCGCCATTGCAGATCAGCGTGTCTTGCCAGGTGACGTCCAGGCCATTCTCGCGGCGGAATTTGGCGGCCACTGCCTCTCGGAGCGATCGCACCCCGGCTACCTGGGTGTAGCGTGTATGGCCCTGTTCGATAGCTTCAATGGCCGCGTCGCGTATATGCCTGGGCGTATCGAAATCGGGTTCGCCGGCACACAGCGAAATGATTTTCGCGCCTTGCGCTCGCCGTTCAGCCACCCGATCCATGATCCGGTAAGTCGCCGAAGGTTGTGCATTCGCCAAGTGTCGGTTCAACCGTTGGATGTCGATGTTCATGCACGGGTTCTCCATTCGGTCAGGTTCATCAGTTCCAGGGTCGAACGGCCTTCGGTCAACGCCTGCATCATCTGTGTTTCCTTGTCCGCTCGGGCCTGGCCTTCTGCCAGGGTGCGCGCGGCATCCTCCTTGGGCAGGATGATCACCCCGTCTTCGTCAGCCACCACCAGGTCGCCCGGCGCCACAGGGACGCCGGCGAAGTTGAAAGGCTGGCCCACCGACGGGGCGCTCGCCTTGACCGTACCCTTGACCGAAATGCCCCGGGCAAACACCGGAAACCGGCGTTTTTTAAGTGCGGCGACATCCCGTACGCCGCCGTCGATAACCAGGCCGGCGACACCCGCGGCTTCGGCGGCCACGGTGAGCACTTCGCCCCAGTAACCGGCAATGAAACCGCCGGTGCCCACGACCAACACGCTGCCACGCGGTACACGTTCCATGGCCAGGTGCAGGGCCAGATTATCGCCTGGCGAACACTCCAGCGGATAAGCACGTGCGGCAATGAACGCACCGTCCCAGACCGGGCGGATGGCGCTGTCCACCGCGCAAGGCAGGTGCGATGCTTCATACAAGGTCGAGCTGCCCAGCAACCTGGCCTGGGCCTGGAAGTCCGGGGGAAAGGGGAGCATGGCCATCAGATTTTCCTCTGCAGACTGTGATAACCCAATGCGGCGCGGGCTTCTTTCAGGGTTTTGCCTTGAGCGATCAGGGCGCGGATATCCGCTTCCACCGATTCGATCCGACGGGCGCAGGCCGCCACCTCAGCGGCCCGGTCGCGGGGCACGATCAGCACTCCGTTGGCGTCGGCAACCACGATGTCTCGTGCGCAGACCCTGGCCGTGCCGATGGACACTGGCTGGTTGACCGATTGCACTTGCACGCGGTCCTTGCCGGTGCGCATGAAGCGGCCCTTGCTGAAGATCGGATAGCCGTCTCCCAGGGCCTTGTTCACGTCGCGACAGACGCCGTCGATGACCGTGGCCGCGATCCGCCGGGCGCCGGCGTACTGGGTCATGATGTCGCCCCAGACCGTGCAGTCGCTGCGGCCTGCGTTGTCGATGACCACGATGTCACCGGGGGCAACGTCTTCGATAAAGTCGCCCACGGTGCCAGGGGGAACGCTGGCCGTGACGTACTGCACGGTGAAGGCTGGCCCGACGATGACGTGCCTGTAATTGTCCAGCGCAGCGATGCCCAGGCACTGGCCGGGCAGGCCGAGTTTGTCCATCGCGTCGGACACGCCTGGCGTGTCCAGGCCCTCGAACAGCGCCACCAGATCTTTGTCCTCGGGGCTCATCGGGCGTCCTCCACACGGATGGCTTCGAACTGAGTGTCATGCATCACCTCGGCAACCGAGCGGCCGCAACGCACTGCTTCGACCATACCTGCCTGGCGTCGGGCGATGCGCTCGCCAAGGTCGAGTACTTTGTCTATGTGAGCCTGGGGCACGAAGACCGTCCCACATTGGTCGGCGATGACAAAGTCGTCCTCGCTGACCTGGACACCGGCGACGCTGATGGCCACTGCCGAGTCGGCCTGAATGACCCGATTGCGGGCGCTGATCATGGTGACGCCACGTCCATACACTGGGTAGCCGATGGCCTCGCTGCCATCGATATCGCGACTGAAACCGTCGATCACCGTGCCGCGCACCTGCTTGTCCACTGCGGCGTTGGCCAGGATATCGCCCCAGCAGGAAATGCCCTCGAGCCCACCGGCGATCACCAACACGCGGTCGGCGCTGACGATCCTTTCGATGACCGGCGTAATCAGGTGCACGGTGGGCGCGTCGTCGGTTTTCGCGGCCAGCAGCACTGTACTGGCGCGGCCGACGATTTTCGGACAGTTCCACAGCGGTCGCAGGCCAACGGTGGCTCCCGAAAGACCAAGGAAATCCAGCGCATCGGACACCGTATTGGTGTCCAGCGCCGACAGGCGATCAAGCAAACTCACAGCGGTCATTGGCAATCCTCCAGGATGACGGAGGCTGCAGTGTTGGCGAGTTGCCTTGATCGGTATATTACTTATCAACTAACCCACAAATACGCTCAGGCTATGGATCGTCCATGATCAATTTTCGTTTGATTCGCCATCTCTGGCTGTTCCTCGCCGTGGCCGAGGAGCAGAACTTCGGCCGCGCGGCCAAGCGTCTGGGCATGTCCCAACCGCCGTTGAGCGAACAGATCCAAGTGCTGGAGCAGGCGCTCAAGGTGAAGTTGTTCGAACGTTCACGGCGCGGTGCGCAATTGACCCCTGTGGGGGTGGCGATCCTGCCGGCGGTGCGTAAGTTCGCCGAGCAGTTGGAGCGCCTGGAGCTGGCCGTCGAAGAAGCGGTGGCGGGGCAGTCGGGCATGCTCACCATCGGCGCGATCTCCACCGCCATGTTCGATGTGTTGCCAGGCTTGATCGAGCGTTTGAAGAGCAAATACCCGCAGCTCACGGTGTCGGTACGTGAAATCGACAGCGTTGAAGCTGTCCCGGCGCTGGAGGCCGGTGACATCGATCTGGCTTTTGCGCGGCTGGATGGCGACCTGGGGGATACCATCGAGTCGCTGCCATTATTGGAGGATCGTCTGGTGGTGGCCTTGCCCAGCGATCATCCCCTGGCTTCGCGCACGCGGATCAGCTTGTCCAGCCTGTCCAACGAGCCCCTGGTGATGTTTTCCCGCAAGGTCAGTCCGGTGTATTTCGATAACCTGATCGCAACGTGCCGGGCCAGTGGATTTTCCCCTCGGGTGTTGCATGAGGTGCGCTCCGTTGCCTCGCAGATTGCCTTCGTCAGCTATGGCCAGGGCATTGCACTGGTGCCGGCGTCGCTGAAGAAACTTGCACCGCCAGGGGTGGTGTTCAGGTCGCTGAGCCAGAAGCTCAATGTTGTAACCACTGCCGTGGCCTGGAACGCGGAGCGGGGCAACCCGTTGGTGGAAGAGGTGGTGGCCGGTTTCCGAACGCGAGGCAATCGATAGGTCTGGCCTATGAAAATCTTCCCGAATCCGGAATTTACAGAACACTGGATTACCTCGACATTGCGGGCCTGGCCGCCGGTGCCGTTGCCCGGTCTTCCATTTCCCAAGGAGTCTGTTACGTGTGCGCAGCCGAAACGTTCGATCATCTGGAGATACCCCTGACGGTGCAGGGTGTTGCGCTGAACATCGCCGCCCTCCACCGTGGCGGCGACAAGGAGCCGATCCTGTTCTTGCACGGGTTTGGTTCAACCAAGGAAGACTACGCCGATATCGTGTTGCACCCGGCATTCGACGGGCATCCGTTTGTCGCCTATGACGCGCCTGGTTGCGGTGAAAGCCAGTGCGATGACCTGGCGCGAGTCTGCATTCCCCTCCTGGTGGAAACGGCGCGACAGGTGCTGGCGCATTTCGATTTCGAACGCTTCCACCTGGTGGGCCATTCGATGGGTGGGCTGACGGCCTTGATGCTGGCCGATCAATGCCCGGATCGAGTGATCAGTTTTGTCGACATCGAAGGCAACATCGCGCCGGAAGACTGCTTCCTCAGCCGGCAGATCGTTGATTATCCCAGCGATGAACCGCACGCCTTCTTCGCGGCGTTCATCGAGCGCACCCGCCAGGCGCCGGCCTACGCCAGCGCACTCTACTCGGCGAGCCTGAAGCACAAGGTGCGTACCGGGGCGGTGCGAGGGATCTTCCAGTCGATGGTCGCCCTGTCGGACAACGGCGACCTGATGGACAGGTTCCTCGGCTTGAGCTGCCCGAGAATGTTCATGTATGGCGAGCAGAACGCTGGATTGTCCTACCTTCCTCATATCCAGGCCAACGGCGTACGGTTGGCGCCGATCGCTCACTGCGGTCATTTTCCGATGTATTCCAACCCGGTGGCGATGTGGCAACAGATTGCCGATTTCCAGGGAAGCGACCGGACCGGCTGAGTTCGGTCAACGAGGGCATGACGGTGCCTCAGGACGAGCCGATGTCACGACGGTTCGGCAGATGCGCAGGTGTCTGCGGCAACGGTTGCGTCTGCCACCGCCGCCGATCAGTCAGGTTTGGCCTCGACCTGTCGCGCCCCCGAGCGGTCCGGGCCGCCCGGTAAAAGTGACCCGGGCGCGCCTTTCAATGACGATTGAAGCGGGTTGGGCGCGATACGGCCATCGGGCGATTCTGACAGTAATGTCAGGAAGCGGTCAGCCTCCGGACACTTTCGTTATCTAGACTGGAGGATGGCTTGATGCAGGCTGTGGTGCCTGCTTGTCCCGCTTCCAGAGGAATTACCTGATGCGCCTGCTCATCGTCGAGGACGAGGAAAAGACTTCCTCCTATGTGCATCGTGGCTTGAGTGAACTGGGCTACATCGTCGATGTGGCGAACAACGGCATCGATGGCCTGCACTATGCGCTGGAGCTGGATTACGACGTAGTGATCCTCGATGTGATGCTGCCCGGCAAGGACGGATACGACGTGCTGCAAGGCTTGCGCGCGCACAAGAACACCCCGGTCATCATGCTATCGGCCCGAGGAGCGGTGGACGATCGCGTGCGAGGGCTGCGCGAGGGCGCGGATGATTACCTGGGCAAACCCTTTTCGTTCGCCGAACTCGTCGCACGGGTCCAGGCCTTGATACGGCGTCGCGCCGGCGACACGGCCGACCTGACGCATCTGCGCATCGACGATCTGGAAGTCGACCTGCAGGCGCGCAAGGTGACCAGGGGCGGGCTGCGCCTGGACCTGACGGCCAAGGAGTTCTGTCTGTTGAGCCTGTTGGCGCGGCATCAGGGCGAGATCCTGTCGAAGTTGATGATTGCCGAGCAGGTCTGGGACATGAACTTCGACAGTGACGCCAACGTGGTCGAGGTCGCGATCAAGCGCGTCCGGGCCAAGGTCGATGCTCCGTATCCGCGCAAGCTGCTGCATACCGTCCGTGGCATGGGCTACGTGCTGGAGAGTCGCGACACTGATGGTCGCCAGGCCGGGCAGCCATGATGAAGCGTTCGATAGCCCGGCGGCTGGCCCTGATGTTCGCGCTGGCCGCCATGCTGATCACATCGGTCAGCGCGACGTTGCTGCGTTGTTCGTTGAAACAATCGCTCAATGAGCAGATGCAGAACGAGCTGATCCTGCGCCATTCCGTGCTCGATCCGGTGCTGGCGAAATACGACTCGCCGGCGTTCTGGGTCGGCCTGCGGCAGAAGTTGGATGGCCTGACGCCTGCCGATGAACGGGTGCGCTATTGGGTCGTGGTCGATGACCCGGCCTACAGTTATGGCGGGCAGATGCCGGACGGCCAGGACTGGTCGAGGCGTCCGGATGGCTTTTCCACCCTCGAAATCGCTGACCGGGATCGCCCGATGGAGCTGCTGGTCAAAACCATTCCCGCCCTGGGCAGCCGTCCTGAATTGCGATTTATCGTGGGGCTGGATTCGACGCCATTCATGAAAACCCTGGACCACTTCACCAGGATACTGATCCTGATTTCCGCCCTGGGTGTGGTGCTGGTGGCGTTGCTCGGTTACTGGATCGCGCGTTTTGGCCTGGGACCCGTGAGGCGACTCAGCAGGCAGGCCAACAGCCTGCCGCCGGGCGATTCGAAGCAGCGGCTGGACACCGATGCACTGCCGGGCGAATTGCAGGAGCTGGCGATGTCGTTCAACGGCGCCCTGGCTCGCCAGGAGGCCGCCTGGTGCCAACTCGAAGGGTTCAATGCCAATGTGGCCCATGAACTGCGTACGCCCCTGACCAACCTGATCGGGCAGACCCAGGTGGCCTTGGCCCACGGGCGGGATGTAGGCGAGCTTCAGGACCTGTTGCAATCGAATCTCGAGGAGCTGGAGCGGCTGGGGGGCATCGTCAATGACATGCTGTTCCTGGCGGGGGCTGAAAGCGGGCAGCGGGCAACCGAGCTGAGTGATGTCTCGCTCTACGAGGAGGCATCCAAGACCGTGGAATATCTCGAGCCCGTCTTGCACGACAAGCAACTGAGCGTGGTCATCAGCGGCGATATGCGAGCCCGGATCGACCGGCGCCTGTTCCACCGTTCCCTGGCCAATCTGTTGCAGAACGCAGCGCGCTACGCGGTCCCGGCGAGCACCATCACGGTCAGTCTGGTGAGCCAGGGAATGCAGGTGGAGGTCAGCGTTTCCAATGCTGGCGAGCCCATTGACGGCGTGCATCTGGAGCGTCTGTTCGAGCGTTTCTATCGCGCCGACGCCGCCAGGGCCCGAAGCGATGCGCACCACGGCCTGGGACTCTCGATCGTGCGGGCGGTGGCGTCCATGCACGGAGGACGCGTGTTCGCCCGCAGCCAGGACGGGTTCAATACGTTTGGATTTTCCTTGATAAGCCAGGCCGTCCGCTAAGCGATCCGATTGGCGTTTGACATCTTCCTGTCAGTCGCCAGTCACCTTGACGTCAGTCACCCCTCCCTAGAGTGCTACGACCATCCCGGTGAGGACAGTCGTGGAGTCCGTTATGAACATCCGAAATGTATCGACCGCCAGCCTGCTGGCCGTTATCGCATTGAGCAATCCGTCCCTGTTCGCCAAGGAGCAGACGCAAGACCCGGCCTACGAATATGGCATGCCGCTGGACATCGCCCGGGTCATTCGCATCGAGGCACCGGCACCGCAAACGTGCGAGGTCGTGCGGGCCAAGATGACCTATGTGAATACGCAAGGGGTCATCGAGCGCGTCAGTTTCCTGCAATTGGCTGAGGCGTGCGCCATCCAGTAAGCGTCCGGCAATGCCGGTTCATCCTTCGAAATGGAGAATTCCCATGATGTGGATCAGCACAACAACACCCGTAGACATCAGAAACCGGCTGGTGAGGCTGGCCCGTGTGCTGGCGGCCAGCGTCACGCTGCTCAGCGTGGTGAGCGTCGAAGCCGCCGACAAGGTTGCACCGAAACCGCAATGGTCGACGCGCGACATGCCGTCGCAAAAAGGCCGGATCATCCTCATCACCGGTGGCACGAGCGGTATGGGCTACGAGGATGCGCTGGCACTGTCCCGCGCGGGTGCCGAGGTCATCATCGCGGCTCGCAACCCGGAGCGCGGTGCCCAGGCCATCGCGCGGATCAGACAGGCCGTGCCCGACGCCAGGGTGCAGTTCGAAACGCTGGACCTGGCCGATCTTTCATCGGTACGCGGCCTGGCCGAAAGACTCAACCAGAGGCTGCCGCGACTGGATGTCCTGATCAATAACGCCGCCATCATGGCGCCGCCGGAGCGGGGGACGTCTGCCGATGGCTTCGAGCTCCAGTTGGCCACCAATTACCTGGGGCATTTCGCCTTGACCGGCCTGCTGGTGCCGTTGTTGCGCCAGAGCCAGGATCCTCGGGTGGTCAGTCTTTCGAGCATTGCCGCCGCCCGTGGCGCGATGAACTTCGATGATCTGCAGGCTGAGCGCCAATACGAGCCCTATGCCGCCTACGCGCAATCCAAGCTTGCCGTCCTGCATTGGGCATTCGCGCTGCAACGGCGCAGCGAGGCAGCCGGTTGGGGCATCCGCAGCCTGGCGGCGCATCCGGGTGTCGCGGTGACCGAGTTGGTCGAACGTGGCCCCGGCTTGAACAGCGAGTTCGGTCAGCGGTGGGCGCAGGACCGTGATGCGTACCACTCCGCCGCGCAAGGGGCGTTGTCCACACTGTATGCAGCCACTGCGCCCGAGGCTGCCGGCGGGGCCTACTACGGTCCTATCGGCGACGAGGAAAAACGCGGCCCGCTGGGCTTTGCCAGAACGCCGGCGGCCGCGACCCACGAGGCGGATGCCGAACGACTCTGGACCGTCTCCGAACGGCTCACAGGCGTCACCTATCGCTGATGTTCCCTTTGGGCACGGGGATATGCCCCCGTGCCTGCCCCTTGGTGCATTGCCATCCCCAGGAGCTTCCATGAGCAGGCTTACTTATCTGCATCGATTGAGCATCGCCCTTAACGCACACGACGATGAACTGCGTCCGGCGCTGTGTGGGTTTCTGCTGTTTCTCTGCCTCTTCGCCGGTTACTTCATGCTGCGCCCGATCCGAGAATCAATGGGCATCGCGGCGGGCGTGGAGAATCTGCAATGGCTGTTTACCGCGACCTTCCTGGTCATGTTGGCTGCCGTTCCTTTGTTCGCCTGGCTCAGTGCCAGGGTTCCACGCCTGCGACTCGTTGACTGGGTGTATGGATTCTTTGGCATCAACCTGCTGATGTTCGTCGAGCTGTTCGAGTACCAACCGGACAGCCTGTGGCTGGCTCGGGTCTTCTACGTCTGGATATCGGTCTACAACCTGTTCGTCGTTTCCGTGGCCTGGAGCCTGATGGCGGATGTCTTCGACAGTGAACAGGCCAAGCGCCTGTTCGCGTTCATCGCAGCAGGTGCAAGCATCGGCGGGCTGTTGGGACCGGCCCTCAGCGCGGCGCTCATTGGTGTCGTCGGCGCTTCGGGGTTGATGCTGTTGGCGGCTCTGTTGCTCGGTGCCACGCTGCTCTTGAAGCGCAGGCTCATGGCATGGCGCGAGGAGGGCGGGGCCGGTCGACCGGGTGCAGCGCCGACGCAACATCCTCGCCAGCCCCTGCGCGGCAACCCGTTCAGCGGCTTCACGGCCGTGCTCCGGTCACCCTATCTGTTGGGGATCGCTGGCTTCGTGGTGCTGTTGGCCACGGTCAGTACGTTTCTCTATTTTGAACAGGCCCGCCTGGTGAGCGAGCACTTCCCGGATCGTGAGGCGCAGGTTCGTGTCTTCGGCACCCTCGACGTGATCGTGCAGGCAGGTGCCTTGCTGTCCCAACTGTTCATCAGCGGGCGTATCGCACCGAAGCTGGGAGTGCGTGCGCTGCTGGCAATCGTGCCGTTGATCATGTGCGTCGGCTTTCTGGGGCTTGCCTTGGCGCCCGGGTTCGCGTTGCTGGCGACATTGATGGTGGTGCGGCGGATCGGCGAGTACGCGTTCGTCCGGCCGGGCAGGGAAATGCTGTTCGCCTCGTTGGATGCCGAGAGCAAATACAAAGCCAAGAACTTTATCGACACGATGGTTTATCGGGCGGGTGATGCCATGAGCGGTTGGGTGAAAAGCCTGCTCGATGTGCTGGGGCAGGGGGGCGGGCTGGCGGCCATGATCGGTGCGGGTTGCGCGTTGGTGTGGGGATTGCTCGGCTGGCAGTTGGGACGGCGGGCTGATGATGGACAGGAAGAGGCGGAGTTGGACGCCAGTGTCGCCTAAACGTAAATCCTGTCGGAATCGACGAACGGCAAATTGTGACCAATAATAAAATAAGTCACAATTTGTCATCGGCCCTCAGGATGCGTAAGCTGCCCACATGACTCAATCATCATCTCCTTCGCCCAGCACCCGTGGCCCAGCCGATCACGACATCCGAGACCAGATTGTCGCGGCCGCCAACGAGCACTTCAGTCAATACGGTTACGCCAAGACCACGGTGTCCGACCTGGCCAAGGCCATCGGATTCTCCAAGGCCTACATCTACAAGTTCTTCGACTCCAAGCAGGCGATTGGCGAAGCCATCTGCTCCGGTTGCCTTGCGAAGATCGTCGAGGCCGTGGAACAGGCCACCCGGGAAGAGGACCTCTCTTCCACAGAGCGTTTCCGGCGCCTGGTCAAGACTCTGATCACCACTGGCGTGGACCTGTTCTTCAACGAACGCAAGCTGTATGACATTGCCGCCTACTCGGCTTCGGAGCGTTGGCCCAGCTCGCAGGTCTACAACGAACGGATCAAACGCTTCGTACTGGACGTGGTGCGCGAAGGGCGCGAGAGCGGTGAGTTCGAGCGCAAGACGCCGCTGGATGAGACCGTGGAGGCGATACATCTCGCGCTGCGGCCCTTCGTCAACCCGCTGCTGTTGCAACACAACCTCGATTACGTGGAAGAAGCCCCCACGCTTATCTGCAATCTGGTCTTGCGTAGCCTCATGCCCTGAGCCGGTCACGGCTGATGCGATGAGGATTGCGTTGCCTTTTTTGTGACTGTTGACACAAATGGTCACATGAATAATCATGGCGCATCTGCTTTTCGAGGGTCTGCTATGACCAGCTTCGCCCAGGTGGTGGCGCAATTCGATCCAAGTGTGCCTTTCGTCTGTCCGCCAGAATGGCGGCAGGGCCGGACCATTTTCGGCGGCCTGTCGGCGGCGCTGTCGCTGGAGGCGGTCTTGCGCGAGCGTCCCCAGGGCTTTCCTCCCTTCAAGTCCGCGCAGGTGTCATTCATAGGTCCGGTGACCCAGCCCCAGACCTTCGATGTCAGCGTGTTGCGCCAGGGGCGATCCGTCACCTCGGTCTCGGTGGACTGCCTGTCCGGCGATGAGCTGGCGTTGCGCACGACATTGCTGTTCGCCCAGCCGCGACCCAGCCGGATCGTCCACGAATCCTGGGGATGTCCAATGGTGGAAGGGCCTTCTCGATACGCCACCCTGGCGCTGGACAAGCGGATTGCGCCGGCCTGTGCCTACAACTTCGAGATGCGCCCGGCGGGCGGTTCACTCCCAGTCTCCGGCGCCGACAATCCGGAATTGTTGATGTGGGTACGTCACTTGGATGCGCAAGGCGTGGACCCGGCGGTGGCATTGATCGCGCTGGCGGACAGCTTGCCACCGGCGGCCATGACCTGCTTCACCGAACCTGCCGCCATCAGCTCTGCCTCCTGGACGATTGACCTGCCGCAGCCGGCCGTGGCTGGCGAATGGTTTCTGGTCAGCTCGTTCAGTCAGCAGGCACAGGAAGGTTATTCGTTGCAGGACATGGAAGTCTGGGACGAAAGCGGTCGGCGGGTGCTCTGGGCGCGCCAGACCGTGGCGATTTTTACGTAGCAACACACCAACTGCTCCATACCTCGGTAATTGTTTCCAGAGTCCAATAATGAAAAAAATAATGCTCAAGGCCCCGGTGGGTCTCGCTGTAGTGCTGTCCACATCCCAAGTGCTTGCCAGCGGTTTCGCGCTTAACGAGCAAAGCATCAGTGGGATGGGGGTGGGGTTTGCCGGGCGCTCTTCCTCGGCGGAAGATGCCAGCACCGTCTTCGGTAACCCGGCGGGCATGTCTCGCTTGAAAAAGGAACAGGTCAGCCTCGGGGCGGCGACCTTGTTTGCCAAGGCAGACATCAGCCAGACGCGCAGTACCTTCGGTGGCCAGGAGGACGGCGACATGGTGCCGACCACCACCATACCGATGGGGTATTACGTCAAGCCTGTGGATGAGCACTGGGCCGTTGGCGTTGGCTTCTATGTCCCGTTCGGTTTGATTACCGATTACGGCAGCGACTTTGCCGGGCGTTATTACGCCAACAAGAGCGAGGTCAAGACGCTGACCTTCCAGCCGACCATCAGCTACGCCTTCAACGACAAGGTGTCGATCGGTTTCGGTCCTACGATCAATCGTATCAGCGGCGAGATATCGGGAATGGTGCTCAACCCGCTCACTCCCGGCAGCAATGACGGGAAGCTGAAAAGCACCGGTGACGACACGGCGCTCGGTTTCAACGCCGGCATCCTGGTGCAGGCCACGGATCGGACTCGTCTGGGGCTGACCTATCACTCCAAGGTCAGTTATCACCTGGATGCCAAGTCCAAGCTCACCAATGGGGTCTTCAGCCTGCTGGGGGTAAGCGGTACAAGCTACGACGCTTCGTTGGACGTCGATACCCCGGAGTCGGTGGACTTCTCGGTTACTCACCAGCTCAACGATGACTGGACCCTGTATCTGGGCAGCACCTGGACGCGCTGGAGTCGCTTCAAGGAGCTGACCATCGAGAACTCGGGCCTGCCTCCGCTGCTGAGCGGGGCGCTGGGTACCATCAGCGAAGAGCAGAACTGGCATGACACCTGGGCCCATGCGATTGGCGCGGCCTACAGGCTGAACAATCAGTGGGTCCTTCGTGCTGGCTTCTCGGTCGACCAGTCGCCAGCCAACAACACCAATCGCGGGCCTCGGATTCCGACCGGGGACCGCAGCGTGATCAGCCTCGGTGCCGGTTGGACTCCGGGGGACGATGTCACGATCGACGTGGCTTATTCGTACCTGTGGGAAGAGAGCGTGCGAGTCAACGACGCATCCGCCAGCCGTGGCGCGTACAGTTCCAAATACCGGAACAGTGCGAACGGCTTCGGTGCTTCCGTCAGCTATCGTTTCTGATACCACTGAGCCGGGAACCCCAAGCGGGCTCCCGGCTTTTTCATATCCTTGAAACAGGCACCGCCTAGTCGTCGACTCAGGTGCCCATCACCTGCGTCATCAGACGCTGGTGAAACCGTCGTGGCGTGGCCCAGGTCAACACGGTGATCACCTTGTTGCCAAAGCCTGGTACGACGCTCATGCGGCCGGCTTGCAGTGCACGGATTCCGGCGCGTACCACCGGCTCGGGTTGCATCATGACCATTTTCAGGGCTGGCGTGAGCTTCTGGCTGGCGCTTTGCGCGAACCCGGTGTCCGACATGCCCGGACACAGCGCGGTCACGACGACGCCGTCGCGCTTGAGTTCCTGGTGCAGCGCCTCGCAGAAACGAAGCACGTAGGCCTTCGCCGCGGAATAAACCGAGAAATGCTTCACTCCCTGATAGGCCAGCAGGCTGGCGACCATCAGGATGTGCCCGCGTCGTCGGGCCCGCATGTCGGCCGCGAAGAGTCGAGTCAGGGCCGTCAGGCTGGCGATGTCCAGATCGATCATCGCCAGGGATTGGTCCAGGGTGTGTTCCAGGAAAGGGCCCTGCAAGCCATGGCCGGCGTTATTGATGAGCACATCAATGGTGATGCCGCGCCGGGTCAATCGCTCGTGCAGTTCGATGATCGCCGGGATTGAGGACAAATCAACTTGCTCGACGATCACCTCGATGCCGAAACGCTCGTGCAGTTGCGCCGACAGTGCCTCCAACTTGTCCAATCGGCGGGCGACCAGGATTAGCGATTTCCCCTGTTCTGCATATTGTCGGGCGAACTCTTCGCCAAATCCGCTCGAGGCGCCCGTAATGAGTACCCAGGAATTGCCGTTGGCTTGCATGTTGCTGTACTCCGGTGGGGTTAACTGCAAAGAAAAAGGAGAAGGGTGTTCGTCAGGTCATCGAGTGGCTACAGGCTCAGGCTCGGCAGGTTGCCAGCCGCCGCCGAGGGCCCGGAATGCGGCGACGGCGGCCCGTGCCGATTCCGTTCGGGCCTGGGCCCGGGTGTCGGAAGCCTGCAGCAGCGTCTCGTCGGCGTTGAGCACATCGATCAGGCTGGCCGTCCCTTTCTGGTAAGCGATAAAGGACGATTGGCGAGCCTGGGTCAGGGATGTTTCGCCGGCGGTGAGTGTGGTGGCCTGGGCTTCTCGATTCACCAGGGCAGAGAAAGCGTTCTCGACGTCTTCAGTAGCCCGCAGCACGGACTGGCGATAAGCGGCCAGGGCTTCGGCTTCCTGTCCCTTGGCCTGATCGATCCGGGCATTGATACGGCCGAAGTCGAACAACCTCCAGCGTAATCCCAGCGCGCCGGACGCCTGGCTGGCGCCGCCGGAAAACAGATGCCCGGCGGAAACGCTCGTAGCGCTGCCCAGCAACGCGCTGAGGGAAAATTTCGGATAGTACTCGGCGACGGCCTCACCAATGCGCGCATTCGAAGCCGCCAGACGACGTTCGGCGACGATCAGGTCTGGCCGGCGACGCAGCAGATCGGCGGGCGTCCCCATCTCGCTGATTCGAGGAGGCAAAGGGATGCTGCCGGTGGAGGCCAGCTGTGGGCGGTGGGTGCCTGGCGGGGCGCCAAGCATAACGTCCAACGCATTCATGGCGGCATCCAGGCCGGTCTGCAGAACCGGTACGGTGGCTTGCACTTGAGCAAGTTCGCCCTCGGTCTGATGAACCTGGTAGCTGGCGGCGAGGCCTTTGCTGTAGAGCAACCGGACTTTTTCCAGCAGGTCTTGCTGGGTTTTGACCTGTCGGTTCGCAATATCCAGCCGGGCCTGTAGACCGCGCAGGGTGATGTAGATATCGGCGGTTTGTGCGGCGACGGCCAAACGGGTGGCGGCTGCGCCGGCCTCGGACGCCTGGTACTCGGCCAGGGCGGCTTCGCGTCCGCGTCGCAGGCCGCCGAAAATGTCCATTTCCCAACTGGCGCCCAGGTCGAGCTCGTAGGCATTCCCGTAGCGATCAAACCCTGGGGTTGAATTGAGCACTCGGCCGATGGGGGTTTCGACCGATTGGTAGGCGCGGGCGGCCTGGCCGCTGATATTGCCCGACGGCAACAGCGCTGCATTGGCCGCTCCCAGGCCGGCCCGAGCCTGTGCGACCCGTGCCGACGCCTGCGCCAGGTCCAGATTCTGCTCAAGGGCCTTGGCAATGAAGTCGCTCAGCACAGGATCGCCAAAGCCCTCCCACCAGGTGACCAGGCTGGCGCGTGACGCGGCGGATCGTTGTTCGACGGCAGACTGGCCGATGAACCGATCCGACAGCGCAGCGTCCGGGCGGTGGTAGTCGGGGCCGACTGCGCAACCAGCCATCAGGCTGGCGCTCACCAAAAGAGCAAGGGGGCGAAGAGGGGGCATCAGGATTCCTCGGGGGAAACGTGTTTTGTGACCATATTATATTATGGTCACTACCTGTCAATTGGCTCTTCAGGGG
Source organism: Pseudomonas sp. AF32 (assembly GCF_022342325.2). Classification (NCBI taxonomy): domain Bacteria; kingdom Pseudomonadati; phylum Pseudomonadota; class Gammaproteobacteria; order Pseudomonadales; family Pseudomonadaceae; genus Pseudomonas; species Pseudomonas sp. AF32. The sequence continues at coordinate 117,968 of NZ_RQJK02000022.1, forward strand.
GAAGTATTCTTCAAGGTGCACATTATAACTGAACGAAGCGGCGGTTCAGGTGCGTTAGGCTTAGGTTGATAGCTTGTGACCATTGACAGTATTGGTCACAAGCATAAGAATGTCGTCTCTCTCATCTGCTCAATAAAGGGAACCTATGCTCCGGCCTCGTCCTGTCACCTTCGCCGCCTGCTTGTTGCCTCTCGTCCTGACGGCGTGTGGCGATTCATCCACTGCCAAGGATCCGCGCACGCTGGCCCCTCTGGTCAGGGTCGCTGATGTCCGGGGTTCGTCCGACAGCTCACGCTCGTTTACCGGTGTCGTGGCCGCGCGCGTCCAGAGCGATCTGGGTTTTCGCGTGTCGGGCAAGGTGCTGGAGCGTCTGGTCGATGCCGCCCAGAGCGTCAAGAAGGGGCAGCCCCTCATGCGCCTGGACCCGATCGACCTGGGCTTGCAGGCGCGAGCGCAACAGGAGGCGGTGACAGCCGCCAAGGCCCGGGCCAAGCAGACGGCCGATGACGAGGCGCGCTACCGCGAGTTGGTTGCCGCCGGGGCGATTTCCGCGTCGGGCTACGACCAGATCAAGGCCGCCGCCGATACCGCCAAGGCGCAACTCAGCGCTGCCGAGGCCCAGGCCGACGTGGCCCGCAATGCGTCCGGCTATGCCGTGTTGGTCGCGGACGCCGATGGCGTGGTGATGGAGACCCTCGCCGAGCCGGGACAAGTGGTCAGCCCAGGGCAACCCGTGGTCCGACTGGCACGGGCCGGTCAGCGCGAAGCCGTTGTGCAATTGCCCGAAACCCTGCGACCCGCCCCGGGCGCCACTGCGCAGGCGACGCTCTATGGCAGTACGGCCGGGGCCGTCACGGCAAAGCTCAGGCTTCTTTCGGATTCGGCCGACCGTGTGACGCGCACCTTTGAAGCGCGCTATGTGCTCGAAGGTGCATTGGCTAACGCACCGCTGGGTTCGACGGTCACCCTTCGTATCGCCGAAGCCGCGGCCCAGGGGCGGGTGCTGCAAGTGCCGATTGCGGCCTTGTACGACCCCGGTAACGGCACTGGCGTGTGGGTCATTGACGGCGAGCCGGCAAAAGTCAGCTGGCGCCCCGTTCAGGTCTTGAGCTTGAGCGATGACGCCGCGCGCGTCACCGGCCAGCTCAACGTGGGCGAACGCATCGTCGGGCTGGGTGCACATCTGTTGCATGAAGGCGAGTCCGTACGAGTGCTCCAACAAGCTGACATGAAGGTCGTGGAGAACCGCCAATGAGCCTCAATTTATCGGCCGTCGCCGTTCGCGAGCGCTCGATCACGATTTTCCTGATCTTCCTGATTGCTGTCGCGGGAACCCTGGCTTTCTTCAAGTTGGGACGTGCGGAGGATCCGCCGTTCACGGTCAAGCAGATGACCGTCATCACCGCGTGGCCGGGCGCGACGGCGCAAGAGATGCAGGACCAGGTCGCCGAACCGCTGGAAAAACGCCTGCAAGAATTGAAATGGTACGACCGCACCGAAACCTACACCCGGCCGGGCCTGTCTTTCACCATGGTGTCGCTGTTGGACCGCACGCCGCCGTCAGAGGTGCAGGAAGAGTTCTATCAGGCGCGCAAGAAACTCGACGATGAAGCCACCCGGCTTCCGGCGGGTGTCATTGGGCCGTTGGTCAACGACGAATACTCGGACGTGACCTTTGCGCTGTTCGCCCTCAAGGCCAAGGGTGAGCCGCAGCGCGTACTGGTGCGGGATGCCGAGGCCTTGCGCCAGCGTCTGTTGCACGTGCCAGGCGTGAAGAAGGTCAACATCATCGGCGAGCAGGCCGAGCGCATTTTTGTCTCGTTCTCCCATGATCGCCTGGCCACCCTGGGCGTTTCGCCTCAGGATATCTTCGCCGCGCTCAACAGCCAGAACGTGCTCACTCCCGCCGGCTCCATCGAAACCAATGGACCGCAGGTTTTCCTGCGGGTGGACGGCGCTTTCGACAAACTGGAGAAAATCCGTGATACGCCCCTGGCGATCCAGGGGCGGACCTTGAAGCTCTCGGATGTGGCGACGGTGGAGCGGGGCTACGAAGACCCGGCCACGTTCCTGGTGCGCAACGGCGGTGAAGAAGCCTTGTTGCTGGGTGTCATCATGCGCGAGGGCTGGAACGGCCTCGATCTGGGCAAGGCCCTGGACGCCGAGACAACCAGGATCAATGAGGCCATGCCGCTGGGCATGACCCTGACCAAGGTGACCGACCAGGCGGTGAACATCAGCTCGGCGGTCGACGAGTTCATGGTCAAGTTCTTCGTCGCCTTGCTGGTGGTGATGGTCGTCTGCTTCATCAGCATGGGTTGGCACGTCGGTATCGTGGTCGCGGCGGCCGTGCCGTTGACCCTGGCGGTGGTGTTCGTGGTGATGGCCGCCACCGGCAAGAACTTCGACCGGATCACCCTGGGCTCGCTGATCCTGGCGCTCGGGTTGCTGGTGGACGACGCGATCATTGCCGTCGAAATGATGGTGGTGAAGATGGAGGAGGGCTACGACCGGATCAAAGCCTCCGCCTATGCCTGGAGCCACACGGCCGCGCCGATGCTGTCCGGTACGCTGGTGACGGCGATCGGTTTCATGCCCAACGGCTTTGCGCAGTCCACCGCTGGCGAATACACCAGCAACATGTTCTGGATCGTGGGCATTGCCCTGATCGCCTCCTGGGTGGTCGCGGTGGCCTTCACCCCTTACCTGGGGGTGAAGATGTTGCCGGACATCAAGAAGGTCGAGGGCGGCCATGCCGCCATCTACGACACCCCGCGCTACAACCGCTTTCGTCGGATCCTGACGCGGGTCATTGCGCGCAAATGGCTGGTGGCCGGCGCGGTTGTCACGCTGTTTGTCGTCGCCATCCTGGGCATGGGGCTGGTCAAGAAACAGTTCTTCCCAACCTCTGACCGGCCCGAGGTGTTGATCGAGGTGCAGATGCCCTATGGAACCTCCATCGAACAGACCAGCGCCACCACCGCCAAGGTCGAGGCCTGGCTGCAAAAACAGGAGGAAGCCAAGATCGTCACGGCTTATGTCGGGCAGGGTGCGCCGCGTTTCTTCCTGGCGATGGCGCCGGAGCTGCCGGATCCATCGTTTGCCAAGATCGTGGTGCTGACGGACAGTCAGGAATCGCGGGAAATCCTCAAGTTCCGTTTTCGCGAAGCAGTAGCCGAAGGGCTCGCGCCGGAGGCCCGTCTGCGGGCGACCCAGATCGTGTTCGGACCGTATTCGCCATTCCCGGTGGCTTACCGGGTCATGGGGCCAGACACGGCGAAGCTGCGCGAGATTGCCGCGCGTGTGCAGGACGTCATGCAAGCCAGCCCGATGATGAGAACCGTCAACACCGATTGGGGCCCGCTGACGCCGACGCTGCATTTCAACCTGGATCAGGATCGCTTGCAGGCGGTAGGCCTGACGTCCAGCGCCGTTGCCGAGCAATTGCAATTCCTGCTGGCTGGCGTACCGATCACCGCGGTTCGCGAGGACATCCGTTCGGTGCCGGTGGTGGGGCGCGCCGCGGGCGACATCCGCCTCGATCCCGCCCGGATCGAAGGCTTCACGCTGGTGGGCGCGGCGGGCCAGCGGATTCCGCTGTCCCAGGTGGGCGAGGTGGATGTTCGCATGGAGGACCCGATCCTTCGCCGTCGTGACCGCACCCCGACCATCACCGTGCGCGGCGACATTGCCGAAGGCCTGCAACCGCCGGATGTCTCGACCGCCGTCATCAAGCAGTTGCAACCGATCATCGACACGCTCCCGGACGGCTATCGCATCGAGCAGGCCGGAGCCATCGAGGAATCCGGCAAGGCCGGCAAGGCGATCGTGCCGCTGGTGCCGATCATGGTGGCGCTGACGTTGCTGATCATCATCGTGCAGGTGCGTTCGATCTCGGCCATGATCATGGTGTTCTTCACCGCGCCCCTGGGGCTGATCGGCGTGGTGCCGACGCTGCTGATCTTCAACCAGCCGTTTGGTATCAACGCCCTGGTCGGCCTGATCGCATTGTCGGGGATCCTGATGCGCAATACGTTGATTCTGATCGGGCAGATCCACCAGAACGCCCAGGAAGGGCTGGATCCGTTCCACGCGGTGATCGAAGCCACGGTGCAGCGGGCCCGGCCGGTGTTGTTGACGGCACTGGCGGCCATCCTGGCGTTCATCCCGCTGACCCACTCGATCTTCTGGGGAACGCTGGCCTACACGCTGATCGGCGGCACGTTCGTCGGCACCATCATGACGTTGGTGTTCCTGCCGGCGATGTATTCCATCTGGTTCAAGATCCGTGCTGTTGCGAGCGTTCGAACCTAAACCGCAAGGCCGGTCTAGAGGATTGATCGCTGGATGAATCCCGCTTCCGGCCAGGTAACAGAAATGCCACTCGATGAGTGCAATGCTGTTCAGTTAAGGATTATTGACTAATCCCTGAGCAGCAGGAAAATCCGGAATCTGACAAAGGATTCCGGATTTTTTATGCCCGTTGCACAGGACTTAGGCGCTG
>NZ_RQJK02000023.1:0-105209 GCF_022342325.2 Pseudomonas sp. AF32
AGAAGATCGAACCGTCAACTGAGCCCAAGAACGGCTCTAGCGACTCCTTCCGTGCTTCGATGACCTGAAGCCCCGCTTCACCGAAACTTACTTAACTCATTGAATTTCAAGGAGTTTACCGTTTCGACTGCGCCGGAAGTGGGGCGAATTATAGAGACTCAGAATCTGCCGTCAACCCTTAATTATGCTTTTGTTGAAAAAGGAACCTTGCGTCCCATTAGACGCGGGATCCGACGCATCACCGGCGGGACTCTCAGCACCAGCAGTAAGACGCCTATGCCAGCATAGATAGCCCATTCCTGAAGATCCGCCCGTACGATCCACAGCATATGTAGCAATCCAAGCCCGAGTATCGGATAGACCAAACGATGCAACTTTTTCCAGCGTGCACCCAATCGCCGTTGACTATAACGGTTGGAGGTAAGCGCCAAGGGCAATAAGCCGAGAAAGCCAAGCACACCGACGATGATGTAAGGCCGCTTGCTCAACTCGATCCCCAACTGCGACCAGTCGAAACCAAGGATGAAAGCCAGATAGCTGGACAGGTGCAACACCACATAGGTAAAGCACCACAAGCCCAGTTGACGCCGGAAAGAGATCCACCCTGCCCACCCCGTCAATTTCTGCAGCGGCGTCATGCTCAAGGTAAGCAGCAAAAGAATAAGCGCCCCCAAACCAAGCCTGTCCACCAACACTTTGCCAGGGTCAGGACCCAACGCATTCATCAGCGCCTGATAAAGCCATAACAACGGCCAGACAGCCGTTGCCACGAAAATGCCGATTCGCCACAGCGGAAAACGCATCAGTAGTCCTTCCTCAAATCCATCCCCGCATAAAGAGAAGCGACCTCGTCCTGATAACCATTGAACATCAAGGTATCGCGCACGTTGGGACTGAATAGCCCGCTCGGCAAACGACGCTCATGGGCTTGCGTCCAGCGCGGATGATCCACCGTCGGATTGACGTTCGCATAGAAGCCGTACTCATCTGGCGCGATGCTTTGCCATGTCGTTTTGGGCTGTTCGCTGACCAGGCTGATACGCACAATGGATTTCACACTTTTGAAACCGTATTTCCATGGCACCACCAACCGCAATGGCGCGCCGTTCTGGTTCGGCAACTCGCGTCCATACATGCCAACCGCGAGGATGGCCAGCGGATTCATTGCCTCGTCCAGCCGCAGTCCCTCGACATAGGGCCAGTCGATCAAGGCAAAGCCAGAACGCTGCCCGGGCATGACCTTGGGGTCCTGCAGTGTTTCAAAGCGTATGTACCTGGCCTTGGAGGTCGGCTCAACCTGCTTGAGCAAGGCAGAGATGGGGAAACCGATCCAGGGAATGACCATCGACCACGCCTCAACACAGCGCAAGCGATAAATCCGCTCCTCCAGTTGGTAAGGTTTCATGAAGTCCTCCAGAGCATAACGCCCCGGCTTACCCACCTCGCCGTCCACCACAACGCTCCAGGGCTCGGTTTTCAAGGAGCCCGCATTGGCAGCCGGATCTCCCTTGTCGGCCCCGAACTCATAAAAGTTGTTGTAATGGGTCGCGTCCTTGAACGGCGTCACCGACTCATCCTTGACGACGACCGCCCCCCACTGGGTAGACGGCAGTTTATCGGCGAACCAGGACGGTGCCTTGCCGGGCTCTACATCGGGATAACGTGCGGCGTCGGCAGCATATGCCCAGTGTGGCAGGCCACCCATGGCAAGGCCAGCCACCATGGTTGCCCCCAACATTTGACGACGGGACAGGTAGAGGGATTCAGGGGTGACGTCCGATTCACGGCAATCGGACGACTTGGGGATCTTGATCAACATGACGACTCCGCAGCATTGGAGGGCAGATGCACCAATAGACTGCGGAGTATGGGGGAAATTACATTAAGGCAACGTTTAGCGTCGGCGAAGGCGCAACAGGTACTGCACCGGCCCGGAAGCGGCATACGCGAGGAACACCAGCAGCAGGATCCGTGGCGGATCACTGAAAACCACCGCGAAGACCAGTACCACCGCCAGAATCGCAACGAACGGCACGCGCCCTTTCAGATCCAGCTCCTTGAAACTGTTGTACTTGATGTTGCTGACCATCAGCATACCGGCTGCTGCTACGAGCAAAGCCACCAGGAAAGACATTTTCGACCCCTGGATGCCATAGTCGCTGAACGCCCAGACAACCCCAGCCACGACACCTGCCGCAGCCGGACTGGCCAGGCCGATGAAATAGCGTTTGTCAGCCTTGCCGACCTGGGTATTGAAACGCGCCAGACGCAACGCGGCGCCCGCCACATAAATGAAGGCGACCATCCAGCCAACCTTGCCCATGTCTCCCAGCGCCCAACCAAACGCCAACAATGCCGGGGCCACGCCAAAGGCAACCATGTCGGACAGCGAATCATACTCAGCGCCGAACGCGCTCTGGGTATTGGTCATGCGCGCCACCCGCCCGTCCAGGCCGTCGAGCACCATGGCGACAAAGATAGCAATGGCGGCGAAGGCAAAATAACGACTCGCCCCGGCACTATCGCCAGCGCTCAATGCAGCCTGGGCGCTCATGGAACTGATGATGGAATAGAAACCGGCGAACAGGTTTGCGGTGGTGAACAGATTTGGCAGCAGATAAATGCCACGATGCCGGACCTTGCGGCCTTCAGCGTCATGACCTTCTTCGACGTGCTCATCGATGGGCAGCATGCTTTCGGCGTCAGGAGCCTGGTTTGGCTCGTCGGGACGTTCGCTCATGGACAGTACCTTGCAACGGTGTGAAAAATTTCGACAGGTGTCTGGGACGACGGTTCGGCCGCAAACGATGCAGCTTTATACCAGAAGCCGTCGCTCAAACGAAAAAACGCGGCCGAAGCCGCGTTTTCCGATCAAGCTCGCGACTCAGTTCTTGGTTTTGTCGACGATCTTGTTGGCGCTGATCCAAGGCATCATCGAGCGCAGTTGCTCGCCGATGATTTCGATACCGTGGGCAGCGTTGTTGCGACGCTTGGCGGTCATCGAAGGGTAGCCGGTGGCACCTTCGCTGATGAACATCTTGGCGTATTCGCCGTCCTGAATACGTTTCAGGGCATTGCGCATGGCCTGACGGGACTCGGCGTTGATCACTTCCGGACCGGTCACGTACTCACCGTACTCGGCGTTGTTGGAGATCGAGTAGTTCATGTTGGCGATGCCGCCTTCGTACATGAGGTCAACGATCAGCTTCAGCTCGTGCAGGCACTCGAAGTAGGCCATTTCTGGAGCATAGCCCGCTTCCACCAGGGTTTCGAAACCGGCCTTGACCAGCTCGACGGTACCGCCGCACAGAACGGCTTGCTCACCGAACAGGTCGGTTTCAGTCTCGTCCTTGAAGGTGGTTTCGATGATGCCGGTACGACCACCGCCAACGCCGGCAGCGTAGGACAGGGCCACGTTCTTGGCGTTGCCCGAAGCGTCCTGGTAGATGGCGATCAGGTCAGGGATACCACCGCCCTTGACGAATTCGGAACGCACGGTGTGGCCCGGAGCCTTCGGCGCGATCATGATCACGTCGAGGTCAGCACGCGGCACGACCTGGTTGTAGTGGATCGAGAAGCCGTGGGAAAAGGCCAGAGTAGCGCCCTTCTTGATGTTCGGTTCGATTTCGTTCTTGTACAGCGCGCCCTGGAATTCATCCGGGGTCAGAATCATGACCAGGTCGGCGGCGGCAACAGCAGTCGCCACGTCAGCCACTTTCAGACCATGGGCTTCTGCCTTGGCGACGGTAGCCGAGCCTTTGCGCAGACCGACGGTTACGTCGACGCCGCTGTCTTTCAGGTTGCACGCCTGGGCGTGACCCTGGGAACCGTAACCAATGATGGCGACTTTCTTGCCCTGGATGATCGACAGGTCGCAATCTTTATCGTAGAAAACTTTCATGAATTTCCTCTCTATCCGGCCATTCAGGCCATTCGCTAATTTGGTTTAGATGCTCAGCACTTTGTCGCCACGGGCAATCCCGGTGACGCCACTGCGTACGGTTTCCAGAATCGAGGCAGTGCCGATCGACTGAATGAAGCTGTCGAGCTTGTCGCTGGTACCGGTCAACTGAACGGTATAGACGCTGGCGCTGACATCGACGATCTGCCCACGATAAATATCGGTGGTGCGTTTGATCTCGGCGCGCTGCGCGCCGGTGGCCTTGACCTTGACCAGCATCAGTTCGCGCTCGATGTGAGCACTTTCCGACAGATCCACGAGCTTGACTACCTCGATCAGCTTGTTCAGGTTCTTGGTGATCTGCTCGATGATTTCATCGTGGCCCACGGTGGTCAGCGTCAGACGCGACAGAGTCGGGTCTTCGGTTGGCGCCACGGTCAGGCTTTCGATGTTGTAGTTGCGCTGCGAGAACAGGCCCACTACACGAGACAGAGCACCCGGTTCGTTTTCCAGAAGCAGGGAAATAATATGTCGCATGATTAGGTACGCTCCGTCTTGCTCAGCCACATATCGCGCATGGAACCGTCTTTGATCTGCATCGGGTAGACGTGTTCGCTGGTGTCCACCTGGATATCGAGGAACACCAGGCGGTCCTTCATGGCGAAGGCTTCTTCAAGCCCGGACTTCAAGTCCTTCAGGTCGGTGATGCGGATCCCCACGTGACCATAGGCTTCGACCAGCTTGACGAAGTCCGGCAGCGACTCCATGTAGGAATGCGAGTGACGGCTGCCGTAGCTCATGTCCTGCCATTGACGAACCATACCCAGCACGCCGTTGTTCAGGTTGACGATCTTCACCGGCAAACCGTACTGCATACAGGTGGACAGCTCCTGGATATTCATCTGGATACTGCCTTCGCCCGTGACACAGGCGACGTCGCTATCCGGGAAGCTCAGCTTCACGCCCATGGCCGCCGGGAAACCGAAGCCCATGGTGCCCAGGCCGCCGGAGTTGATCCAGCGGTTGGGCTTGTTGAACTTGTAGTACTGTGCGGCGAACATCTGGTGCTGGCCCACGTCGGAGGTCACGAAGGCGTCGCCCTTGGTCACTTCGCACAGGGTCTCGATCACGGTCTGCGGCTTGATCACGCTGCCATCGCCCTTGTCATAAGGGAACAGGCCACGGTCGCCACGCCATTCGTCAACCTGCTTCCACCAGCTGGCGACGGCCTCCTTGTTCGGGGTCTCGCCGATTTCCTTGAGGATGGCGACCATTTCGGTCAATACGCTTTCCACTGGCCCAACGATCGGCACGTCTGCCTTGATGGTCTTGGAAATGGACGCCGGGTCGATGTCGATATGGATGATCTTCGCGTTCGGACAGAACTTCGCCGGACCGTTGATGACCCGATCATCAAAACGCGCGCCAACGGCCAGGATCACATCCGCATGGTGCATCGCCAGGTTGGCGGTGTAGCTGCCATGCATGCCGAGCATGCCGATGAACTGACGATCGGTGCCCGGGAATGCACCCAGGCCCATCAGCGTATTGGTAACCGGCAGGTTAAGCATCTTCGCCAGTTCGGTCAGCGGCGCGGAGCCACCACCGAGGATCACGCCGCCACCGGAATACAGCACGGGACGTTTGGCCGCCAGCAGCATTTCGGCCGCCTTGCGGATTTGCCCGGAGTGGCCGCGTACGGCCGGACTGTAGGAACGCAGCTTGGCTTTTTTGGGGAAGACGTATTCGAATTTCTCGGCCGGGTTGGTCATGTCTTTCGGGACATCGACCACCACCGGGCCCGGACGACCGGACTCGGCCAGATAGAAAGCCTTCTTCATGACTTCCGGGATTTCCGAAGCGTGCTTGATCATGAAACTGTGCTTCACGATCGGCCGGGAGATACCGATCATGTCGGTTTCCTGGAACGCATCGGTACCGACCATGGTGCTGGGCACCTGACCGGAGATGATCACCATCGGAATGGAGTCCATGTAGGCAGTGGCGATACCGGTGATGGCGTTTGTGGCGCCAGGACCGGAAGTCACCAGTACCACGCCGGCCTTGCCGGTGGCACGGGCGTAGCCGTCAGCCATGTGGGTTGCTGCTTGTTCGTGACGAACCAGGATGTGGGTCACTTCCGGTTCTTTGAACAGGGCATCGTAGACATGAAGAAGAGCACCACCCGGGTACCCATAGATATATTTGACGCCTTCGTCACGCAAGAAGCGGACGAGCATCTCACCGCCAGATAAAAGCTCCACGTTGTTCACCTCTAAAACGCCAGAATACCGACCCTCGGGAAAGGGGACGGGTCTTAATAGGTTTACTTCTCGGCAGAGCATGAGCGACGGTGGTCGCCGACTACGTCAGCACTGACTGAGCAAGTATTGGGATCGTCCCAAGTGTTGCGGGCCTTTCCCACCCAGCGCGAGGTAACGCGTTGCGGGTGTAACAGGTCGACGCGGATATGCGCCTCATGATCTGCCGAGTGGGTCTGCTTCTGGCAGTCCCTCTACAGCGGACTTTGGATTCTTCTGTTTCGCCTTCTGCAAGTCAAGTCGTCTATGTGCTTTATTCAAGTAAGCGCATGAGAACGCAAGAAAAAACCTTTAAACGGCAACTGTGTTAGCTTCAATTGCGCAACCCAAGACAAGGAAACAGCATGCGAACGTTATTGTTGACCGCCGGCCTGCTGGTCGGCCTGAGCCCGATGTGCATGGCCGGCCAGGTCTATAAGTGGGTGGACGCCCAGGGTGTCACCCACTTCGGCTCCCAGCCTCCTCAAGGCACGGAAGCCACCACCGTGATCAAATCCGCTGCGCCGCCCGCCGGCAAACCGCCAGCGCCCCCTTCCGGCGGCGCCATTGGCGACCAGAAGGCCATCGACCAGGACGTGAAGAAACAGATCGCCGAGCAGGAAGCCCAGCTCAAGGTCTTCTGCGAACAGGCCCGGACCAACCTGGCGCAGCTGCAGAACAATCCCAGGCTGCGCGAAGAGGTAGAAGGGGAAATGCGCCGTCTTACGGACGAAGAGCGGAGCCAGCGTATCGATGAAACGCGCAAGCAGATCGAAGAGCACTGCCAGTGACGGCGGTTAACTGACCTCTGCGATCAATTGGTCGAACTGCGCCAGCAACCGTTGCAGTTCTATGCCCTGCCCTGGCCGCTGGGCATAGACCATCTCGGCCATGGCCAGGATGCCCGAGGCATTGGGCAGCGGCAGATCGTTTTCCAGGATGCTTTTCATCCGTGGCAGGAAAATCCACTGCAGCCACTGCTCGAAATCGAGGGTGTCGACCGCGAACGGCTCGACGCTGGCCAGCGCTTCGACCGAAGGCGAAACGCTGCTCCACCACCCCTGAACCCGTAGCTCTCGCTCGATCAGCAGCAACTGATCGGCGATCCGAGGGAAACGAACGTCCATCAGAGCGCAACCTTGGCCTTCTGACGGGCCAGCGCCGCGCCAGCGGAATCGCCCTGCTTCTCGCGAGCCTGGGCGATCAATTCCCACAGGCTGGCCTGAAGTGCCGGACGGCCACTGGTGAATGTCAGGCCACGACGGGCCAGTTGCTCGGCTTGTGGCGCATCGCCCTGGGCCAGACGCACCTGGGCCAGGCGATAGAGAACCTGGGGCTCACGAGGCGCAACGCGCTGCGCACGCTCCAGGCTCGACGAAGCACCGTTGAGGTCGCCACCGGCCTGTTGTTGCTGCGCCGTGGTCAGGAGAGCCAATACCGGTCCGTCCAGTTGTTCATCCGCAGACAAACCGCCGCTGTTGGACGGCGCAATGCTGCCGGGGGTCGACGGCATGCTGTAGCTACCCTGGTCGATTGGCGAACCACTGACAGGTCCGGGCGTAATCGGACCCGACGTGACCGGCCCTGGCGTGATCGGCTGGCTACTGATCGGAGCCGAAGTGGCGCCGCCACCCGGTACCATGACCACGACGCCGGAATCACCCTGAGGAATTGCCTGGGCCTGCCCCTGCGCCGGGCGCTTTATCGTCGTCTGGCGGAAACCGCCGCTGGCGGAGACCCGCTCGCTATTGGAAACCGCCGTGCCGGCATCCACCACCGGAATCGAACCACGTTGCACGGTGGAGCAACCGCTGAGCAAAGCCACGGCAGTCACCGCTGGAATCAACCACTTGTTCACTTGAAACCCTCTTTGCTTAATTCATCCAGTCCTTGACCCAATCCATCACCGATTCGGCGGGATTCGTACTGCCACAGGCGGCACCGGGTGGCGGTTCGCTGCCGCGAATATACGGCATCTGCACCGCTCCCGGACAATTGGCGTCAGAGCCCTGTCCGGTATGGGAATCTACCCAGGCCTGGACGATGTTGTCCGGTTGCGGCATGTCCAGCGGCAACGGATCGGCCTTGCGCATGAAGCTGGTCCAGACTTGCAACGCGCCGGTGGCCCCGGTGAATGGCGTCTTGCCATTGTCATCACGGCCAAGCCAGACCACAGCCAGCAGGTCCTGGCTGAAACCTGCGAACCAGCTATCGCGCGAGTCATTACTGGTACCGGTCTTGCCTGCCAACGTCAAAGTCCGGGGCAACACGTTATAAACCGAACTGCCGGTGCCTTCACGCATGACACGTTGCATGGCGTTCTGGATCAGATAAATGGAAGCCGGATCGAAGCGCTGCTGGATCTGGAACGGATAACGCTTGAGTGGCTCGCCGTCTGCGGTGAGCACGCTGCGGATACCGCGCATCGGCGTATTGAAGCCGCCATTGGCCAGCGTCTGGTACATGGCCGCCACTTCAATTGGCGTAAGACCGCCGGCGCCCAGCAACATTGATGGGAAGGCCGGCAGTTCGCGATTGACACCCAGGCGGGCCAGGGTCTTGAGCACATTCGGCACACCGACTTCCATTCCAAGGCGCGCAGTCGACAGGTTGTAGGAATGCGCCAAACCCTGGTACAGGAACACCGTGCCGTGAGTACGGCGGTCATAGTTCTGCGGTTTCCAGACCTGGCCGTCTGCCCCCTTGACTGAGAACGCTTCGTCGGACAGCCAACTGGTCAAGGTGTACTGGCTCGGTTTTTCCAGAGCCGTGAGGTATACCGCCGGCTTGATCAGCGAACCAATCGGACGCACCGCATCCAGCGCCCGGTTGAATCCGGCAAAGCTGGCCTGGCGACTGCCGATCATGGCTTGCACCTCACCCGTTTCGGGGTTGGTCACTACCATCGCGGCCTCGACCTCGTCCGCGCCCTTGCGCCCACCCAATCGCTTGAAGGTGTCTTCGACCGACGCTTCGGCCTTCATCTGCAGGATCGGGTCGAAACTGGTGAAAATCCGCAGGCCTTCTTCGGTCAGGTCTTCGTCGCGGTAGTCCTCACGCAACTGACGTTTGACCAGATCAAGGAAACCGGGAAACGAGCTATCCGCCAGGCTGCCGCGCTTGGTCACGCCCAATGGCATTTTCTTGGCCGCCTCGACTTGCTCGGCCGTCGCCACGCCCTGTTGCTGCAACAGATCGAGCACCAGGTTGCGCCGCTCCAGGGCGCGCTCGGGGTTGCGACGCGGGTTATAGGAAGAAGGCCCCTTGACCATGCCCACCAGCAATGCCACCTGGTGCAGCTTGAGCTCGGACAGGGGCTGACTGAAGAAGAACTGGCTGGCGAGACCGAAACCGTGCACCGCCCGCTGGCCATCCTGGCCGATGAACACCTCATTGAGGTACGCCTCGAGGATCTCCTGCTTGTCGTAATGCAACTCCAACAGCAGCGCCATCATGGCTTCGGTGAGCTTGCGGGTGAGGCTGCGCTCGTTGGTCAGGTAGAAATTCTTGACCAATTGTTGGGTCAGGGTACTGCCGCCCTGGCGCATGTGGCCTGACGATGTGTTGACCCAGACAGCCCGGGCAATCGACTTGGGCGAAACGCCAAAGTGGTGATAGAAATCGCGGTCCTCGACGGCGATCAGCGTGTCGATCAGGAACGGTGGCACCTGGTCGATCTTGATCAGGATCCGGTCTTCCAGATTCTTGGGGTACAGGCCACCAATCAGCAGGGGCTCAAGGCGCACCACCGAGAGATTCGTATTCTTGGCGCCAGTCAGCGCAGCCACATAATCGCCGGAAAAACGCACGCGCACCGATTGCGCCTGCTCCATGCCTTCGTAGAACTGGAAGCCACGGGTATTGAGGTCGACGGTATTGCCGTTGACGGAAGCGGCGCCCGGCCCGTTGGCCACGCTCTCGCGGCGGTAGCCCAAGGCATCGAGCTCGGTGAGGAAGTCGTCCCGGCTCAGTTTCTGGCCGACGAACAGCTCCAGGGGACGTGCGTAGACCTTGGCCGGAATCATCCAGCGTTTGCCGGAGAATTTTTCCTGGACGATGGCATCGAGGTAGACGGCAAAACCGACGAGCACGACAAGGCCCACCAGGCTCAGTTTAAGGGCCCAGCCCAACCAGGGCCGCAGGCGGCTGGCGGGTGGTTTCTTTGGGGTACGGGGGGATCGGGTACGAGTCATGGCGGCGGATTATACGCACTTTGCGACGGTTCAACATGAGCCTGCAAAACGGTCTGACAGAACGGAGCGGTCAGCCCCTGCGGTTTGCGTTAGCGCCGCTTGCAGCCATAATGACGGCCTTGAATTTTCCAGACTCTGAAGGATCGCCTGTGAGCCAGTCCCTGATCGCTGCCCTGCAAAACCCGGCCCTCTTCCCCCACCCCGTCGAAGGGTTCCAGGTCATCGAAACCCACATTTCCTGGGTCTTGCTCACCGGCCCTTACGCCTACAAGTTCAAAAAGCCGGTCAACTTCGGTTTCCTCGACTTCACCGACCTCGAGGCCCGCAAGCATTTCTGCGGTGAAGAACTGCGCCTGAACCAGCGCCTGACCCAGGATCTTTACCTGGAAGTGCTGCCGGTGACCGGCAGCGTCGACGCCCCACAGCTGGGCGGTGACGGCCCGGCCATCGAATACGCCCTGAAGATGCGCCAGTTCCCGCAGAGCCAACTGCTCAGCACCTTGCAGGCCAATGGCGAACTGACGACTGCCCACATCGACGAGATGGCCGAGCAGATTGCCCGCTTCCACCTTTCCACGCCCAAGGTCCCCGCCGAAAACCAGGCCGGCACTCCCGACAGCGTGATGGCACCGGTTCGGCAGAACTTCGAACAGATCCGCCCGTTCCTCAGTGACAAAGCTGACCTGGCTCAGCTCGAAGCGTTGCAAGCGTGGGCCGAAAGCAGCTTCGAACGCCTCAAGCCACTGTTCGCCCAACGCAAGGCCGAAGGTTTCATCCGTGAATGCCACGGCGACATCCACCTGGGCAACGCCACCGTGATCGACGGCAAAGTGGTGATTTTCGACTGCATTGAATTCAACGAGCCGTTCCGCTTCACCGACGTTTACGCCGACACCGGTTTTCTGGCGATGGACCTGGAGGACCGCGGTCTCAAATCGTTGGCCCGGCGATTCGTCAGCCAGTACCTGGAGCTGACCGGCGATTACCAGGGCCTGGAACTGCTGAACTTCTATAAGGCCTACCGTGCTCTGGTCCGGGCAAAGGTCGCGCTGTTCAGCATGCCGGCCGAAGCCGACCCAGTGCAGCGAGCCACTACCCTGCGCCAATACCGCAATTATGCCAACCTGGCCGAAAGCTACAGCACCATCCCTTCACCGTTCCTGGCCATTACCCATGGTGTTTCGGCGGTGGGCAAAAGCCATGTCGCGATGCGCCTGGTGGAGGCGCTGGGCGCGATTCGCCTGCGTTCGGATGTAGAGCGCAAGCGTCTGTTCGGCGAGCAACAGGTGCCGAACGACCCACAGGCCGGCATTTATAGCAGCAACGCCAGCAGCGCCACGTATGCACGCCTGCATGAAATCGCCGGCGCCATTCTGCGCGCAGGGTTTGCGGTGGTCATCGATGCCACCTACCTCAAACATGACCAGCGCGACGCGGCCGCGAAAATCGCCGAAGCGACAGGCGCCCCGTTCCTGATTCTGGACTGTGATGCACCGCAAGCGGTCATCGAAAGCCGCCTGGCACAGCGTCAGGCAGACCGTAAGGACCCGTCCGACGCCAACCTGGCCGTGATCGCCGCCCAACAGGCCAGCCGCGAACCCCTGACACCGGAGGAAATTCTGTGCAGCAAGCCGGTCCAGACCAATGAAAGCGTGACACTCGACGAGGTCGTCGCGCAGATTCGCCAGCGCCTCCCTGGCCTGTAAACCACTATCAGGCCGTGAAGCGACGCCCGGCTTCACGGCCGACAACTGGTGGCACTATACTGGCGTCATAAAACCAACAGGTGCTATGACATGAGCCATCCCAAGCTTCTCAATACCCCGCTTTATGCCTTGCTGCGCAAAGACGACATCGCGGGCTTCAACAGCGAGCGCCCCCAAGGCCCGGTCGACATGCGTGGCGGCGACTTCCGTGGCCTGGATCTACGGGAGCTGAACGTGGACGACGTCGACTTTACCGACGCGTACTTCCGCTCCGCCGACTTGCGCGGCGTCGATTTTCGCAAATCCAAACTGGAAGGCGCGAGCCTGGCCCACGCGCAGATATCCGGCGCTTATTTCCCGCCGGAACTGTCCGCCGACGAAATCCTCATGTCGATGAACTTCGGCACCCGGTTGCGTTATCGCACCCGCTGATGGCTCCGCTGGTGGGGCAGCTGGTGGGGTAGATACGACTGAGCACCACTGTTTCCAGCGCCCCCGCTTGCGCTGGATAGGGGCATGCCGATGTGTGCCGCGCTGTGTCGTGCGTTATGCCTTAGAAGCTTTTGCGACGATTCCGATCAAAGAATCACGCTTTTCCTACTGAGCGCTACACTCCTGAAAAGCTTGCCCACTGCAACAGTCGGCCGTCGCAAGGAGGCTCGATGAATGATGAATTGCAACATCTGAAAAACCTGGGCAAGACATCGGCCCAGTGGCTGCACGCCGTAGGCATCCACAGTGCTTCCGATCTGCGTCGGCTCGGAGCGGTCGACGCCTATCGCGCCGTGCGTACTCGTGGATTCCGGGCATCGAAAGTATTGCTATATGCCATCGAAGGCGCCTTGATGGATGTGCACTGGAACGACATCCCTGCCGAACGCAAGGAAGCCCTGAATCAACAGCTGGATGCCATTTCCACGCGCCACAAAGCCTGACCAAACCCGCTACCTGACGATGCGCGACAGACCGCCTTGGAGTATTTCGAGGTTTCGTTAAAAGAAAGTTTGACTTGGTAATGAGAATCGCTATGATTACCACATCCGGTCGCGAGACTGGTCGATATTTGAACAGCCCTTGGTTCGGACTCTCAGATATCTCCTCATCAGGCTAATCACGGTTATTCGACCCGGCTTTTGCCGGGTCTTTTTTTGCCCGCGGGACCGGTGCTCACCCTACCCCCCACGCATCTGAGCGCAATAATCCACCGCTGGCTTGGCTGGCGTGTACCACACGTAATCCGCCATGGCTGACGTTACCTCGCTGCCCTCCTCCGCCAGCATCAGGACCTTTGGCGCTTCTGACGCACCGAGATCCAATGTATGCAGCGGCACGCCAACGTCCTTGCGTCCATGCCAGGCGCCAGCAAACAACAAGGCGGGCTTCGGCGCCTCCAGCAATCGCTCGGCCATCCGCCGATCACGCTGTTGCTGGACGGCCAGCATGGCCGGCATTTTCGACGCTGGTAGCAGGCCACAATGCGAATCCCTGATCTGCCCCAGCAGTTGATCCTTCACGGCCGCCGCATTGGAGCGAGCCCCCGTCAGGCTCGATGACTGCCGGTAAAATCGCTGGATCTCGACGGTATCCAGGTTGGCAGCCAGCAGCGGATAGGGTTGTACCAGGGCAAATGTGATAACCGGCCCATACAGGTTCCAGTCCCAACCCGGCGACCAACCCAGGGCGGCAGGCAAATCCTGCGGCAAGACCGGTGACCGGCGGACCGCGTCGACCCGAGGTTGCTGCTCCGGCGTCAGCATTTCCAGCAACAGACTGCCCTGGCTCCGCTGCCCGTCCAGGGCCTGGAGCAACCACAATTGCAAGGCGTGATGATCCTGGTTGTCGTGTTGTTCGCCCACGATCAGCCGTGGAGCCTTTGCCAACTGCTCGACCAGCGCCTGGGGCGTGACGGCGCTGCCGGTGTGCAAATCGCGAATACGCCCGCTGAGCGGGGGCGGCGAGAAGCTCTGGCAAGCGGTCAATAGGCTCAGGAACAAGATCAGGATCAGGCGCACAGCGTCATCCTCATTGAGCCCTTAACGGGCGATGATCAATGGATGTCCGCGCTCCGGGTGGGGTTGCACCAGCACTTCAAGGCCGAATACCGCCTTGAGCGGTTCCGGGCGCAGCACATGTTGCGGTGTGTCCAGGGCCACCGGCCGGCCGGAGGCAAGCAACAACAGACGATCACAGTAGCGCGCCGCCAGGTTCAGGTCATGCAGAATCACCAGCACGGCACCGCCTCGATCTGCAAAATCACGCACCGCTTGCAGGATCGTATGTTGGTGCAACGGATCGAGCATTGAAGTCGGCTCATCCAGCAGCAAGGTCTGTCCTGCTTCCCCCGGCCATAATTGCGCAAGTACCCGCGCCAAGTGGACTCTTTGACGCTCGCCCCCCGACAACGCCAGGTAACTGCGACCCTGCAGATGCGCAGCGTCTGCGGCTTGCAGGGCCGAGGTCACGATTTGCTCATCTCGTGCACGACCGCTTTGATGCGGCAGGCGCCCCATGCCGACGACTTCTTCCACGCGAAACGCAAAATCCAGGGTCGAGGACTGCGGCAATACCGCAAGACGACGGGCACGTTGAGTGCCGTCCCACTGGACCAGGGGTTTCTCATCGAGCCAGACCTGTCCCTGGGTCGGGCGCAATTCACCACACAGGCCCGCCAGCAAGGTGCTTTTACCGGCACCATTGGGTCCAAGCACTCCGAGTACTTCGCCGGGATTGAGCGCCAGATCAACCTCCGCCAGCACCGTTTTCCGACCACGCTGAATGTGCAGGCTCTGCGCTCGCAACATCAGGCACGCCCTCGCAACAATAAATAAAGAAAGAACGGCGCTCCGATGAACGCCGTGACAATGCCGATCGGCAGCTCCGCCGGGGCCAGTGCCAGACGCGCCACCAGATCGGCGAACAGCAGCAGGCTTGCCCCCGCCAACACAGAGGCTGGCAGCAGGACGCGGTGGTCGGGACCGGCCATCAGCCGTACCAGGTGGGGCACCACCAGCCCGACAAAGCCGATCATGCCCGCCGCCGCTACCGCAGCGCCGACACCCAGGGCGGTGCAAAACACCAGTTCACGCTTGAGCTGTTCGACATCGATCCCCAAATGCGCGGCCTCGGATTCACCCAGCAACAGCGCGTTGAGGGCCCGCGCCCGCCGTGGCAGCCACAGCGAAACACCAGCGCTGACCAGCAGCAACGGCCATAAGCGCGCATAACTGGCACCGTTGAGGCTGCCCAGGTTCCAGAACGTCAGCGTACGCAGGGTCGCGTCATCCGCCAGATAGGTGAACAGGCCGACCGCGGCCCCGGACAATGCAGTGAGAGCAATGCCGGCCAGGAGCATGGTAGCGACATGGGTCTGGCCGTTGCGTCGTCCCAGGCGATAGACCAGCGCCGTGACCCCGAGCCCGCCAAGGAATGCACACAGCGACAGCAGGTAAGGGCCGAACACTTCGGGCAGCCCGCCCAACGCGGCCCCGCCGACGATGGCGAACGCCGCGCCCAGTGCAGCGCCGCTGGAAACGCCCACCAGGCCCGGATCCGCCAGCGGATTGCGAAACAGCCCCTGCATCGCTACGCCGGACAACGCCAGCACGCCGCCTGTTGCCAGGCCCAACAGCGTGCGCGGCAAACGTATCTGGCCAAGGATCAGTTCAGCCTGCTCCAGATTGTCGGCGGCCACCGGCAACCCCGACAGGCGTAACGCCGCGCGTGCAGTATCGAGCAAGGGCAGGCTCACCGGGCCCAGGGCCAGGGACAACCAGATCGCCAACAGACACAGCAGCCCCAGGCCGATAAACAACGTACGCGGCTTGACCAGTGGCGTCATGGCGTATTGGCCGTCTCATTCGGGTAAAACCGGGCCGTCAGGGCCGCGAGGCTTTGGGGCAAGCGAGGCCCCAAACCGCCCACCAGCAAGGTTGGATCAAGTTCCACGACACGCCCGTCCCGGGCGGCTCTGGTCGAGGCCAGAATCGGGTTGTCCTTGAACAGTGCCGCACGGGCCGCTTCGCCACTCAAGGCACGGTCGGCAAATACCAGCACCTCGGGATTCAATCCGGCCAGGGCTTCCACGGAAAAAGGTTTGTAACCACTGTGGGACGCCAGATTGCGGCCACCGGCCTGTTGCAGCAGCCAATCGGCGGCTGTGTCTTTGCCTGCGATCAGTGGCTTGCCGCCCGCATTCCCCAGCACCAGCAACACGCCGGGCGCCTGTCGCTTCAACTGGGCTTGCGCCACTCGCGCCTGTTGCCGGACGAGCTGCTGTTGGAAATGCTCGAACAACTGCGCGGCCTTCGCGTCAGCCCCCAGCAGGCGGCCCAGGTGCGCTAGATTGTCCTGTAGCGTCGATAAGTCGGGCGTGGCCGAGAACAGTTCCACCTGTACCCCGGCACTGCGAATCTGCGACAACACCGGCGGCGGGCCCATTTCTTCGGTGCCCACCAGGATCTGCGGACGCAGGCTCAGCACACCTTCCGCCGACAGTTGTCGCTGATAGCCGATACTGGGCAAGGCCCGCAGGGATTCAGGATGCTGGCTGGTGGAGTCAACCCCTACCAGCTTCGATTCCCCGCCCAGGGCACTGACCCATTCCGACAATGCCCCACCGGCACTGACCCAGCGTTGCGGCAACTCGGTCGAGCCGACCTGCTGGCTGGCCAGCAATGCGACACAAAGTGCGACTACGCGGATATTCAGGCGCATCTGGCAGCTTCCTCAAACGAAGTTGTTCACAGGAGCGGGCATTGCCCCGCCATGCCAAGTATCCTCGACGACCTGCGAAGGAGGAGCCATTTGATAATTGTTTTCATTTGACCGTCAAGCGTGGACATCCAGAACCGATATGCAAGCGGGCCCCCTACAGCCCGCCGCCGTCGGGCTATTGAGGACCTACATGAAATTTCTGTGTGCCAATACAGATTTGCCTGACAACGGCAGTCGCGGTTTCGACATCGAGGGGCGCAAGGTGCTGGCCGTGCGTCGTGCGGGTCAGGTGTATGTCTATCTCAACCGCTGCCCTCATCGCGGCGTGCCGCTGGAATGGCAACCGGACCAGTTCCTCGACGCCAGTGCCAGCCTGATCCAATGCGCGACCCATGGCGCGCTGTTCCTCATCGAAAGCGGCGAGTGCGTGGCCGGCCCCTGTGCCGGTCAGTTCCTGGCCGCCCTAGAGAGCCGGGAGGACGAGCGAGGCATCTGGGTTGAGCTGTAGCGGCTCAAGCAGAACCGGCAACGCACGGTCTACCCACATCTGCTGGGGCGTCAACGTGACGCCATAGGCCAGCACCTCCACGCCTGCCGCCACCGCCTCGCGTAACGCGGCCGCATAGAACGGATCGATTTCCTCGGCGGGACGCACGGCGTCGATGCCACTCAGGTTGACGCAATACAGCTGCACCGCACGCACGCCTTGTCGAGCCAGACAGGCCAGCTCCCTCAGGTGCCTGGCGCCGCGCTGGGTCACGGCATCGGGGAACGCGGCGACATTCGTCCCCTCGAAGCCCAGCGTGACGCTCTTGACCTCGACCCAGGCCGAGCCGTGATCGTAATCCAGGCGAAAATCGATACGGCTGTTCTCCACGCCATAGGCCACCTCACGCTTCAAGCCGGTGAAGCCGTTCAGCTCAGTGATCACCCCGGCGCGCAACGCCTCTTCGATCAACGCGTTGGCCCGCGCCGTATTGATGCAGGCCAGCCGTCCGTGAGGGGTCTCGCCTATTTCCCAGGTGCCGGGCAGCTTGCGCTTGGGGTCGCTGGAGCGACTGAACCAGACGCGCGCGCCTTCGGCCATGCAATTGAGCATCGAACCGGTGTTCGGGCAGTGAATGGTCAGTTGCTCGCCATCGACGGTTTCGATATCGGCGAGAAAACGCTTGTAGCGCCGGATCAGCCGACCTGCTTCCAACTCAGGAGAAAATCGCATCAGCCTTGCCAGCTCCGCAGCCCGCGGGCAATGCGCTCCACCGCTTCCTGGAGCCGTGGCAGGCTCTGGGTATAGGCGAAACGCACGTGATGCCCGGCCTGATGACGCCCGAAGTCCAGCCCTGGCGTGAACGCCACGTGTTCGGTTTCCAGGAAATGCTGGCAGAAGGCAAACGCATCGCCACCAAACGCACTGATATCAGCGTAAAGGTAAAACGCACCTTGCGGCTCGACCGCAATGCCGAAACCCAGCTCACGCAAGGCCGGCAGCAGGAAGTCGCGGCGCAACGCGAACTCGGCCCGACGCTGCTCGAAAATCTCGATAGTGGCCGGCTCGAAGCAGGCCAGCGCCGCATGCTGGGCCATGCTGGGTGCACTGATGTAAAGGTTCTGCGCCAGCTTTTCCAGCTCAGCGACCGCAGCCGAAGGGGCCACCAGCCAGCCCAGCCGCCAACCGGTCATGCCGAAATACTTGGAAAAACTGTTCAGGACAAAGGCCTCGTCATCGACTTCCAGCACGCTGGCGGCATCGGTGCCGTAGGTCAGGCCGTGGTAGATCTCGTCCACCACCAGATGGCCGTTGTGCCCCTTGATGGCCGTGGACAGCCCGGCCAACTCGTCCCGGGTGAGGATCGTCCCGGTGGGGTTGGCCGGCGAAGCCACCAATGCGCCAACGCTGTCCTGATCCCAGTAACGGTTCACCAGGTCCGGTGTCAGCTGGTAACGCACATCCGGGCCCACCGGCACCAGCTGCGCCGCGCCCTCCACCAACCGCAGGAAGTGGCGATTGCAAGGGTAACCGGGGTCGGCCAACAGCCAATGCTTGCCCGGATCCACCAGCAAGGCACTGGCCAGCAACAACGCACCGGACCCGCCCGGAGTGACCAGGATGCGCCGCGGATCGATCGCCACGCCGTAGCGCTGCTCATAGAAACCGGCGATGGCCTCGCGTAGCTCGGGAATTCCGCGAGCTGCGGTATAGCGGGTCTTGCCCGCCGCCAGCGCGGCCTGGCCGGCCTGGATGATCGGCTCGGCCGTGGTGAAGTCCGGTTCGCCGATCTCCAGGTGGATGACGTCGTGCCCGGCGGCCTGCAGTTCGTTGGCGCGGGCCAGCAGCGCCATGACATGGAAAGGTTCGATGGCGCGGCTGCGCGCACTGTAGGGCTGAGCCATGGGCCTTCCTTCGCGTAAAAAGAACCGATTCTACCCAACTCGCAAACGCGTGCGGGAACGAGCATCGATTCAAATGGGTCTGAGCCGTTGGATTGCAGGAAATGACTCCGGCGATTGACCCAGGCTTGACTAGAATCAAGCATTGAGCAGGATGACAGTTCCACCGGAGCGAACCCGACCGCGCCTCACAAAGCCCCGCCCGCCGCAGGCTCGACAACCGGGAGTAGCGCGGCCCGATTCGATCTGGTAAGTTCGCCCGCTTGCAGCCGCAGGGCCGGCAGGTGTCGGTGATGGAGCAATCCTGCGTAGTGGATTACAAGAGTAGAGGCGGTCCATTCATGCCCACCCAAGCAAAGCAGAATCAAAACCAGTCGCTCAGCGGGTTTGAGCCTTATGTCCCTAAAGAGGGCGAAGAGTACATGGGCGCCCCCATGCGTGCTCACTTCACCAGGATCCTGAACAAGTGGAAGCAGGACTTGATGCAGGAAGTCGACCGCACCGTGGACCACATGAAAGACGAAGCGGCCAACTTCCCCGATCCGGCCGACCGTGCCAGCCAGGAAGAAGAATTTAGCCTCGAACTGCGTGCCCGTGACCGTGAACGCAAGTTGATCAAGAAGATCGACAAGACGCTGCAACTGATCGAAGACGAAGAGTACGGCTGGTGCGAATCCTGCGGCATCGAAATCGGTATCCGCCGACTGGAAGCCCGCCCGACCGCCGACCTGTGCATCGACTGCAAGACCCTGGCCGAAATCAAGGAAAAACAGGTCGGCAAGTAATCGCCGGGCTGTAACAAAAAACGGAGCGTCCACACGCTCCGTTTTTTGTTTCTGGTATGAACACAGACAGTGAGACCCTTTGTGGCGAAGGGATTTATCCCCGTTGGGTCGCGAAGCGGCCCCATCCAGAGAGCACAGCCTTCAAGATCCCGGGGCTGCTTTGCAGCCCAGCGGGGATAAATCCCCTCGCCACAAGGCCGTGCCAGACTTAAACAACAGTAGCCATTCCTCATGAGCACCCGCACCTACATCGGCCGCTTCGCCCCCACCCCCAGCGGCCACCTGCATTTCGGCTCGCTGGTCGCCGCGCTGGCTTCGTACCTGGACGCCCGGGCCGTGGGTGGCCGCTGGCTGCTGCGCATGGAGGACCTGGATCCGCCCCGGGAAGAACCGGGCGCACAAGCGGCGATTCTCAAGGCCCTGGAAGCGTATGGTTTCGAATGGGACGGCGAAATGGTTCGCCAGAGCGATCGTCATGACGCCTACAATCAAGTCATCAACCGACTGTTCAGCCAAGGCCTGGCCTATGCCTGTACTTGCTCGCGCAAACAGCTGGAGGCCTACCACGGCGTTTATCCGGGGCTGTGCCGCAACGCCGGGCACGACATGCAGGACGCTGCCATCCGCCTGCGTGTCCCCGAGCTCGAGTACCCTTTCACCGACCGGGTACAGGGCCCATTCCGCCAGCACCTTGGTCGCGAGGTCGGCGACTTCGTGATCCGTCGTCGCGACGGGCTCCATGCCTATCAATTGGCCGTGGTGCTGGACGACGCCTGGCAAGGGGTGACCGACATCGTGCGTGGCGCCGACCTGCTGGACTCCACCCCGCGCCAGCTTTACCTGCAGGAACTGCTCGGCTTGCCGCAACCACGTTATTTGCATGTGCCGCTGATCACTCAACCGGACGGGCACAAGCTCGGCAAATCCTACCGTTCGCCGCCGCTGGCCGCCGACCAGGCGACCCCGCTTCTGCTACGGGCGTTGCGGGCGCTGGGCCAGCAACCGGGGCCCGAGCTGGTCAATGCCAGCCCCCGTGAACTGTTGAGTTGGGGCATTCGGCACTGGGATGTAGCCAGCATTCCACGCACACTGACCCTGCCCGAAGCGCAAATACGCTGACGGCCCTTGCAGCTTGGCGCCCATCCGTTACCATCGCCGCACGTTTTTCGGGCACGCGCTTAAAAAAGAGAGGCCGGGATGTACATCTATCGCTTGGTCCTGCTCCTGGTAGTGGGGATCTACCTGTTCTCCCCCGCCATCATGGATTGGTGGATCGACGCCACGGGTGCCTGGTATCGGCCTTATCTGCTCTGGCTGATCCTGATCGTCGTGACCTTCATCCTGCAGAGCCAAAAAGATGCCGATGAGCTTTAGCCTGACCCAGATGGTCCTGATCAGCGCCGTCTACCTGGCGGTACTGTTCGGCGTGGCCTGGATCAGCGAACGGGGCATGATCCCCCGGGCGATCATTCGCCATCCGCTGACCTACACCCTGTCGCTGGGCGTTTATGCCAGTGCGTGGGCGTTCTACGGTACGGTCGGTCTGGCCTACCAGTACGGCTATGGTTTCCTGTCCAGTTACCTCGGTGTATCAGGGGCATTCCTGCTGGCGCCGGTGCTGCTGTATCCGATCCTGAAAATCACCCGTACCTACCAGCTCTCTTCGCTGGCCGACCTGTTTGCCTTTCGTTTCCGCAGCACCTGGGCCGGGGCGCTGACCACGATCTTCATGCTGGTGGGCGTGCTGCCGCTGCTGGCTCTGCAAATGCAGGCCGTGGCCGACTCCATCAGCATTCTGACCCATGAGCCGGTGCAACACCGGGTGGCGCTGAGTTTCTGCGTCCTGATCATCCTGTTCACCATCTTCTTCGGCTCCCGGCACATCGCCACCCGGGAGAAACACGAAGGCCTGGTGTTCGCCATCGCTTTCGAATCGGT
The DNA here is from genome assembly GCF_022342325.2 of Pseudomonas sp. AF32. Lineage (NCBI taxonomy): Bacteria > Pseudomonadati > Pseudomonadota > Gammaproteobacteria > Pseudomonadales > Pseudomonadaceae > Pseudomonas > Pseudomonas sp. AF32. The sequence continues at coordinate 21,925 of NZ_RQJK02000023.1, forward strand.
GATCAAGCTGATCGCCATCGGCGGCGTTGGCCTCTATGCGCTGTACGGTGTCTTCAATGGCCCGCAACAGCTCGAACTTTGGCTGCTGCAAAACCAGACCGCCCTCGCCGCCCTGCACACGCCGCTGCAAGAAGGTCCGTGGCGTACGCTGTTGCTGGTGTTCTTCGCCTCGGCGATCGTAATGCCGCACATGTATCACATGACCTTTACCGAAAACCTCAACCCGCGCTCGCTGGTCAGCGCGAGCTGGGGCCTGCCGCTGTTCCTGCTGCTGATGAGCCTGGCGGTGCCTTTGATCCTGTGGGCCGGGTTGAAATTGGGCGCCAGTACCAACCCGGAGTACTTCACCCTGGGCATCGGCATCGCCGCCAACAGCCCGGCCCTCGCCTTGCTGGCCTACATCGGCGGCCTGTCGGCGGCCAGCGGCCTGATCATCGTGACCACCCTGGCGCTGTCGGGGATGGCGCTCAACCACCTCGTGCTGCCGCTCTACCAGCCGCCGGCCGAGGGCAACATCTACCGTTGGCTGAAATGGACCCGGCGGGCGCTGATCGTGGCGATCATCATGGCCGGCTACGGGTTCTACCTGATGCTGGGGGACGGACAGGACCTGGCGAACCTGGGCATCGTCGCCTTCGTCGCCACCCTGCAATTCCTGCCAGGGGTGCTGTCGGTGCTGTATTGGCCGACCGCCAACCGCCGCGGCTTTATCGCCGGTCTGCTGGCGGGCATCCTGGTCTGGCTGGTCGCCATGCTGTTGCCGCTGCTGGGCAATCTGGAGGGTTTCTACATCCCTCTTCTGAACATGATCTACGTGCTCGACGACACCAGTTGGCACATGGCGGCCATCGCCTCGCTGGCGGCGAACGTGCTGATGTTCACCCTGATTTCCCTGTTCACCAACGCCAGCAGCGAAGAAGCCAGCGCCGCCGAAGCCTGCGCAGTGGACAATGTGCGTCGTCCGCAACGTCGCGAACTGCACGCTGCTTCGCCCCAGGAGTTCGCCACGCAACTGGCCAAGCCCCTGGGCGCCAAGGCCGCGCAAAAGGAAGTCGAACAGGCCCTGCGCGATCTCTACCTGCCTTTCGACGAACGCCGCCCGTATGCCCTGCGCCGCCTGCGCGACCGCATCGAAGCCAACCTGTCCGGCCTGATGGGCCCCAGCGTGGCCCAGGACATGGTCGAGACATTCCTGCCCTACAAGGCGGGCGGCGAAAACTATGTCACCGAAGATATCCACTTCATCGAAAGCCGCCTCGAAGACTACCACTCGCGCCTGACGGGCCTGGCCGCCGAACTGGACGCCTTGCGGCGATATCACCGCCAGACCCTGCAAGAACTGCCAATGGGCGTATGTTCCCTGGCCAAGGACCAGGAAATCCTGATGTGGAACAAGGCCATGGAAGAACTGACCGGGATCGCCGCCCAGCGCGTGGTCGGTTCACGCCTCAGTACCCTGGGCGAACCCTGGAGAGGCTTGCTGCAAGGGTTCATCGACCTGCCGGACGAGCACCTGCACAAGCAACACCTGGCCCTGGACGGCCAGACCCGCTGGCTGAACCTGCACAAAGCGGCGATCGACGAGCCATTGGCGCCGGGTAACAGCGGCCTGGTACTGCTGGTGGAAGACCTGACCGACACCCAGATGCTCGAAGACAAGCTGGTCCACTCCGAACGCCTGGCGAGCATCGGCCGGCTGGCCGCCGGGGTGGCCCACGAAATCGGCAACCCGATCACCGGCATCGCCTGCTTGGCGCAGAACCTGCGCGAAGAGCGCGAGGACGATAGCGAGCTGACGGAAATCAGCAGCCAGATCCTTGAGCAGACCCGCCGCGTGTCGCGCATTGTCCAGTCCCTGATGAGTTTCGCCCATGCCGGCGGGCACCAGCACAACGACGAACCCGTGTGCCTGGCCGAAGTTGCCCAGGATGCCATTGGCCTGCTGGCCCTGAACCGGCGCAATTTCGAAGTGCAGTTTTTCAACCTGTGCGACCCGGATCACTGGGTCGACGGCGACCCCCAGCGACTCGCCCAAGTGCTGATCAACCTGTTGTCCAACGCCCGCGACGCTTCACCGGCCGGCAGTGCGGTACGAGTCAAGAGCGAAGCCAGCGAACACACGATCGATCTGATCGTCGAAGACGAAGGCAGCGGCATCCCACAGAACATCATGGATCGACTGTTCGAACCTTTCTTCACCACCAAGGATCCTGGCGAAGGCACCGGACTGGGCCTTGCACTGGTCTATTCCATCGTTGAAGAGCATTATGGACAAATCACCATCGACAGCCCGGCCGATGTTCAAAGCCAGCGCGGCACCCGTATCCGAGTCACCCTGCCGCGCCATGTCGAAGCGACGTCCGCTGTGAACTGAGACCGTCGAGAGAATCGAATCAATGCCGCACATTTTGATCGTCGAAGACGAAACCATTATCCGCTCCGCCTTGCGCCGCCTGCTGGAACGCAACCAGTACCAGGTCAGCGAAGCCGGTTCCGTGCAGGAAGCACAAGAGCGTTTCAGCATCCCAACGTTTGACCTCATCGTCAGCGACCTGCGTCTGCCCGGTGCTCCCGGCACGGAGCTGATCAAGCTTGGCCAGGGCACACCCGTGCTGATCATGACCAGCTACGCCAGCCTGCGCTCGGCGGTCGACTCCATGAAAATGGGCGCGGTGGACTACATCGCCAAGCCGTTCGACCATGACGAAATGCTCCAGGCCGTGGCCCGCATCTTGCGCGACCGACAGACGGCAGCGAGCAATCCGTCGGAGCCGACGAACGGTAAAAGCGCAGCCTCCGCGAAAGCCGGCGCCGGCAATGCCAATGGCGAAATCGGCATCATCGGCTCCTGCCCTCCCATGCAGGACCTCTACGTCAAGATCCGCAAAGTGGCGCCGACCGACTCCAACGTCCTGATCCAGGGGGAGTCCGGTACCGGTAAGGAACTGGTAGCCCGCGCCCTGCACAACCTGTCTCGCCGGGCCAAGGCCCCGATGATTTCGGTGAACTGCGCGGCGATCCCGGAAAGCCTGATCGAGTCCGAGCTGTTCGGGCATGAGAAAGGCGCATTCACCGGTGCCAGCGCCGGACGCGCCGGATTGGTGGAAGCAGCGGATGGCGGCACGCTGTTCCTTGACGAAATCGGCGAACTGCCTCTGGAAGCCCAGGCACGGTTGCTGCGGGTACTCCAGGAAGGCGAAATCCGCCGGGTCGGCTCAGTCCAGTCGCAAAAAGTCGACGTACGCCTGATCGCAGCGACCCACCGGGACCTCAAGAGCCTGGCAAAGATTGGCCAGTTCCGTGAGGACCTGTATTACCGGCTGCACGTCATCGCGCTGAAATTACCGGCCTTGCGCGAACGAGGCGCGGACGTCAACGAAATCGCCAATGCCTTCCTTGCCCGCCAGAGCGCACGGGTCAACCGCACCGACCTGAAGTTCGCCCCGGACGCTGAGCAGGCCATTCGTCATTACGCCTGGCCAGGCAACGTACGAGAACTGGAAAACGCAGTGGAGCGGGCAGTGATCCTGTGCGAAAGCCCGGAAATCTCCGCCGACCTGCTGGGTATCGACATCGAGCTCAGCGATATGGACGATGAAGAATTCATTGGCCTGGCCCCTCAACAGGGCGGTGCTGCCAACAACACCAGCCATGAGCCGACCGAGGACCTGTCCCTGGAAGACTACTTCCAGCACTTCGTCCTGGAGCACCAGGACCACATGACCGAAACCGAACTGGCTCGCAAGCTCGGGGTAAGCCGCAAGTGCCTGTGGGAGCGCCGCCAGCGCCTGGGGATTCCACGGCGCAAGACCGGGGTGGCCAGCGAGAGCTGAGATTCTGTGGGAGCGAGCTTGCTCGCGATAGTGTCGGATCAACCGACATTGATGTGACAGGCACACCGCTATCGCGAGCAGGCTCGCTCCCACAAGTGGCACACTGCTGTACAACGTGATTGTGAAAAAACTGTTACCCCAGCTTTTTCACGTAACAGGAGCCGGGGTTTACGGTAACGAAACCCTGGCTTTTTTTCGCCCAGGAAAAATGGCTATAACCATAGAACCCCCGGTTTCGCTGGGCCTCGCAAAAGTTGGCACGCACCCTGCTATAGCTTTGGTACAAGAACAATAACAAGCAATGCACAAGACAATAAAAATAAGACGAATCGACTCACGCACAATAAAAACAAGACGGCGAGAGGCGCAGCTAACTGATTCTTTTGGAGAGGCGTTGTATTTGGGGCTTGCCCCACGACCAGGCCGAGAACAATAAAAACTGTCTCAAGACAGGCGCCTGAACTGGTTGGATCGACTGATCACTGCAACACAGCGACCAAAGCAATCCGTTTGCTCTTGGCTCCCGATTGGGAGGGTCACGAAGGGAAACCTCGTGGCGCGGGCACTCACAAAAACAAGAAGCCCAAAACCATAATAAAAACAGAGCACGCAACTAATTCTGGGGGAGCTTCGGCTCCCCTTGTGGTTTCTGTCATTCCCCTTCCCTCCGGCCTACAAGCCTTGTCGCTTGAAGCTTGCAGCTCAAAACTGCGGTGTCCTACACCATCCCCTGACTAAATGCTAGAATCCCCGCCCATCATGCGGCCATTCTCCGTTTTGGCCGAACATTCCTTCAAACAGTGCATCCCATGCTGAAGAAGCTGTTCCAGTCATTTCGTTCTCCCTTGCGTCGTACGCAACACATTCGCAGCACGCCTGAAGTGCTCAACAGCGGCCAGCATTCCTTGCAAAAGGCCCAGTTCAGCCGTTATGCGGTGAACATCGTCGAACGCCTGCAGAACGCCGGCTACCAGGCCTACCTGGTGGGCGGATGCGTGCGCGACATGCTACTTAACATCACCCCCAAGGATTTCGACGTCGCCACCAGCGCCACGCCGGAACAGGTTCGGGCCGAATTCCGGAACGCACGGATCATTGGTCGACGCTTCAAACTGGTTCACATCCATTTCGGTCGTGAGATCATCGAAGTGGCGACTTTTCGCGCCAACCACCCGCAAAACGAGGACGACGAAGACAGCAACCAGTCTTCTCGCAACGAGAGCGGGCGCATCCTGCGGGATAACGTCTACGGCACCCTGGAAGAAGACGCGCAACGCCGCGATTTCACCATTAATGCCTTGTATTACGATCCGGTCAGCGAACGCATCCTCGACTACGCCAACGGCGTGCACGACATCCGCAATCGTCTGATCCGCCTGATTGGCGATCCCAAGCAGCGCTACCAGGAAGACCCGGTACGCATGCTGCGGGCCGTGCGTTTCGCCGCCAAGCTGGATTTCGGCATCGAAAAACACAGCGCCACACCAATCCGCGACCTGGCGCCGACGCTGCGGGACATTCCCTCGGCGCGCCTGTTCGAGGAAGTGCTCAAGCTGTTCCTGTCGGGCAATGCGGCGGACACCTTCGAAATGCTGGTGGACCTGCAACTGTTCGATCCACTGTTCCCGGCCAGCGCCGAGGCGCTGGAGCACAACCCGACCTACACCCATACCCTCATTAGCGAAGCGCTGATCAATACTGATTTGCGTATCAAGCAGAATAAACCGGTGACCCCGGCCTTCCTGTTCGCCGCGCTGCTCTGGCCCGCGCTGCCGGCTAGGGTGTTGCGCCTTCAGGAGCGCGGCATGCCGCCGATCCCGGCCATGCAGGAAGCCGCTCACGAATTGATCAGCGAACAATGCCAGCGCATCGCGATCCCGAAGCGCTTCACGATGCCGATCCGAGAAATCTGGGACATGCAGGAACGCCTGCCACGGCGTAGCGGCAAGCGGGCCGACCTGCTGCTGGACAACCCGCGTTTCCGCGCCGGCTACGACTTCCTGTTGCTGCGCGAAAGTGCCGGTGAACAGACCGATGGCCTGGGCGAATGGTGGACCGATTACCAGGATGCCAACGACAGCGAGCGTCGCGAGATGATCCGCCAACTCAGCGGCAAGGACGACGGTGCCAGCGGTCCGCGCAAACGCCGGCGCAGTAGCGGCGCCAAGCGTAAACAGGTCGGCGCGTCGGGCGAATAATCCATGGAACGCGTCTATATCGGCATGGGCAGCAACCTGGCCGAACCCGCCGAACAACTGCGCAATGCCCTCCAGGCGCTGGCGCAATTGCCCGACACCCAACTGGCTGGCGTTTCGGCGTTCTATCAAAGCGACTCGCTGCTGCCCGGCCAACCGCGCTACACCAACGCGGTGGCCGCGCTGGACAGTCGCCTGGCGCCGCTGGCGTTGCTCGATGCGCTGCAAGCCATCGAAACCGGCCAGGGACGCGAACGCCTGGAACGCTGGGGCCCGCGCACCCTGGACCTGGACATTCTGCTGTTCGGCGATCGGCTGATCGACGAGCCTCGCCTGAAAGTCCCCCACTACCACATGCAGGCCCGGGCCTTCGTGTTGTACCCGCTGGCCGAGCTGGCCCCCGCCGACCTGCGCCTGGCCGATGGGCGCCTGCTCGAGGACCTGCTCGCAGCTTGCCCATTCGTCGGCCTGGAACGCTTGCCTGACTGACACCCCCCTCCCTCAGGGATCCGGTACCCAACGGTCAGATCCGATACGCTCCCCCACGCTGAAACGCATCAGTAACCCCGGTAACACCCGCCGGTAACACATCCAATTGACTTCCCCGGTGCTCCTCACGACTATAGGCGTCCCGTTGCCGCCAACGCGGCATTCAAGGGCGCAATCCAGGCCTTACAAGCACCACGCATAGAGGGTGCGCCTGAATACAAGCGTCCAATGAGGACTTTTTCATGCCAGCTATTACCCTGACCACGCTGCAAGGTCTCAAGCAAAAAGGTGAAAAAATCACCATGCTGACCTGCTATGACGCAACCTTCGCCCACGCCTGCAACGAGGCCGGGGTCGAAGTGCTACTGGTGGGCGATTCCCTCGGCATGGTGCTGCAAGGCCATGACAGCACGCTGCCGGCAACTACCGCGGACATGGCCTATCACGTGGCCTGCGTCAAACGCGGTAACACCGATGCGCTGATCCTCGCCGATCTGCCGTTCATGGCCTACGCCACCCTCGAACAGACCATGACCAACAGCGCCCAGCTGATGCAGGCCGGCGCCCACATGGTGAAAGTCGAAGGTGCATTGTGGCTGGCCGAGTCGATCCGGTTACTGGCCGAACGTGGCATCCCGGTGTGCGCACACCTGGGCCTGACGCCGCAGTCGGTGAACGTCCTCGGTGGCTACAAGGTCCAGGGGCGCAACGAAAACCAGGCGCGGCAGATGCGCGCCGATGCGATCGCGCTGGAACAGGCCGGCGCGGCGATGTTGCTGCTCGAATGCGTGCCCAGCGAGCTGGCTGAAGAAATCACCCAGGCGGTCAAGATACCGGTCATCGGGATCGGTGCCGGCAGCGCCACCGACGGCCAGGTGTTGGTGCTGCACGACATGCTCGGGCTGTCGATCACCGGCCGCGTTCCCAAGTTCGTGAAAAACTTCATGGCCGGACAAACCAGCATCCAGGCAGCCTTGAGCGCCTACGTGGCAGAGGTCAAAGCCGCGACCTTCCCTGGCGCCGAACATGGATTCTCTGCATGAACACCGTCAAGACCGTACGTGAACTGCGGGCCGCCGTGGCCCGTGCCCGCAACGAAGGCAAGCGCATCGCCTTCGTGCCGACCATGGGTAACCTGCACAGCGGCCACATGGCATTGGTGACCAAAGCAGCGCAACGGGCCGATTTCGTGGTGACGAGCATTTTCGTCAACCCCCTGCAATTCGGGGCAGGCGAAGACCTGGACAAATACCCCCGTACCTTGGCGGCGGACCAGGAAAAGCTACTGCAAGCTGGCTGCCACCTGCTGTTTGCCCCAAGCGTTGAAGAGATGTATCCCGACGGCATGGCCGGACAGACCCGGGTCAGCGTTCCGCAATTGTCCGAAGGCCTGTGCGGTGCCAGCCGTCCGGGCCATTTCGAAGGCGTGGCGACCGTGGTCAGCAAGCTGTTCAACATGGTCCAGCCTGACCTGGCGGTGTTCGGTCAGAAGGACTTCCAGCAACTGGCAGTGATCCGCGCGCTGGTCCATGACCTGAACATGCCGATCCAGATCATCGGGGAGCCGACCGTTCGTGCCGAGGACGGGCTTGCATTGTCGTCTCGCAACGGTTTCCTCAGTCCGGAACAACGCGCCGTGGCCCCAGCGGTCTACCGCAGCCTGACCCAGATTGCCGAGGCGATCAGACAAGGACAACGGGACTTTCCGGCACTGATCGGTGAACAGATCCGGCAACTCGAAGCCGCCGGGCTGCGCCCCGACTACCTGGAAGTCCGCCATGCCCGGACCTTGCGCCCGGCCACGGCCGACGACCGCGACCTGGTGATCCTGGTCGCGGCCTTCCTGGGCACGACTCGGCTGATCGACAACCTGCATCTGGATCTCGACGCGCGCGCCTGAACATCCTCCTGCGGGAACAAACTGTGGGGGAAAGCTGTGCTCCCACAGGTTCGCCCATAGGGCACTGCGGTGTTATTGCCGCCCCGGCAGCCTTCGGGCACACTGCCCGCCGTTTGGACCCGACCAGAGGAAACCCCATGCACGCCATCATGCTCAAGGCCAAGCTGCACCGCGCCGAAGTCACTCACGCCGTGCTCGATTACGAGGGCTCCTGTGCCATCGATGGTGAATGGCTGGACCTGTCCGGCATCCGCGAATACGAGCAGATCCAGATCTACAACGTGGACAACGGCGAGCGCTTCACCACCTATGCCATTCGTGGCGAAGATGGCTCGCGGATGATTTCGGTCAACGGCGCCGCAGCGCACAAGGCCAAGGTGGGCGACCGTGTCATCATTTGCGCCTACGCCCATTACAGCGAAGCCGAACTGGTGAATTTCAAACCCCGCATGCTGTACATGGCGCCAGGCAATGAACTGAGCCACACCAGCAACGCCATCCCGGTCCAGGTTGCCTGATTCGGCACGACCTTTCCTGTGGGAGCGGGCTTGCTCGCGAAGGCGGTGGATCAGGCGGCACTGAGGCTGACTGACCCACAGCCTTCGCGAGCAAGCCCGCTCCCACAATAGTGCTCAGTGTCCTTGAGTATGTTTCGAGCCCCGTCTGTCGGACCTATCCCGAGCCCGTTGTATAAAAAAGTACCGGGAACCGGTCAGACAAAGTCAAGACAGATCGCAACGCGAGGTTTACTGTAGTCGCCCTGCGCCCAGTGATCGTGTCGACGCAGTCGTCCGGACGCCCGCCTCGGGCCATGCCGGAGTTTTTAGTGTACAAAAGGTCGTTCAAGTAAAAGGAAACCCGCAGCGATGGCGTATTACCGAAACCCTCATGACGTGACCGCTCTGCCCGCCTGGCAAGCGCTGAATGACCACCGCAAAGCCATGCAGGATTTCAGCATGCGCGAAGCGTTCAACGCCGATCCGCAGCGTTTCAACCAATTCACCCTGTCGAGCTGTGGCCTGTTTCTCGATTATTCGAAAAACCTGATCAACGCCCAGACTCGCGACCTGCTGGTCAACCTGGCCAACGAAGTCGACCTCAAGGGTGCGATCAAGGCGCTGTTCGAAGGCGAAATCGTCAACGCCTCGGAAAACCGTCCGGCCTTGCACACCGCCCTGCGGCGGCCGGTGGGCGACAAATTGCTGGTAAACGGCGTCAACGTGATGCCGGATGTGCACAAGGTCTTGAACCAGATCACCGACCTGGTGGGCCGCATTCACGACGGGCTGTGGCGGGGCTATACCGAGAAGCCGATCACCGACGTGGTGAACATCGGCATCGGTGGCTCTTTCCTCGGCCCGGAACTGGTGTCCGAAGCGCTGTTGTCCTACGCGCAAAAAGGCGTTCGCTGCCACTACCTGGCGAACATCGACGGCAGCGAATTCCACGAGCTGACCATGAAGCTGCGCGCCGAGACCACGCTGTTCATCGTCTCGTCGAAATCCTTCAATACCCTCGAAACCCTGAAGAACGCCCAGGCCGCCCGCGCCTGGTACCTCGCCCAGGGCGGCTCCGAAGCCGAGCTGTATCGCCACTTCATTGCCGTCTCGAGCAACAACGCGGCGGCCGTGGCGTTCGGCATCCGTGAAGAGAACATCTTCCCGATGTGGGACTGGGTCGGCGGCCGTTACTCGCTGTGGTCGGCCATCGGGTTGCCGATCGCCCTGGCCATCGGCATGTCGAACTTCAAGGAACTGCTGTCCGGCGCCTATTCCATGGACCAGCACTTCCAGAGTGCGCCGTTCGAGCAGAACATGCCGGTGCTGCTGGCCTTGCTCGGCGTTTGGTACGGCAATTTCTGGGGCGCGCAGAGCCACGCGATCCTGCCGTACGACCATTACCTGCGCAACATCACCAAGCACTTGCAGCAATTGGACATGGAATCCAATGGCAAGAGCGTGCGCCAGGACGGTACCCCGGCATCGACCGACACGGGCCCGGTCATCTGGGGCGGCGTCGGTTGCAACGGCCAGCACGCTTACCATCAGTTGCTGCACCAGGGCACCCAATTGATCCCGGCCGACTTCATCGTACCCGTGGTCAGCTTCAACCCGGTGGCCGACCACCATCAGTGGCTGTACGCCAACTGCCTGTCCCAGAGCCAGGCACTGATGCTCGGCAAGACCCGCGCCGAGGCCGAGGCCGAATTGCGCGACAAGGGTGCCAGCGAAGAAGACGTGCAAAAACTGGCCTCCCACAAGGTCATCCCGGGCAACCGGCCGAGCAACACCCTCGTGGTCGAACGCATCAGCCCTCGTCGTCTGGGCGCACTGGTGGCGCTGTATGAACACAAAGTGTTCGTGCAAAGCGTGGTCTGGGGCATCAATGCCTTCGACCAGTGGGGGGTGGAGTTGGGCAAGGAGCTGGGCAAAGGTGTCTATAACCGCCTGGTGGGCAGCGAAGAGAACCCGGCCGAAGATGCCTCGACCCAGGGCCTGATCAACTACTTCCGCGGGCGTCATCGCGGCTGATCCCAGGTTTGCATTACCCTTGTGGGAGAGGGTCTTGTGGGAGCAAAGCTTGCTCGCGATAGCCGTATCAACCTGCGTGTTGAATGTGACGGCGTCATCGCGAGCAAGCTTCGCTCCCACCGGGCTCGCTCCCACAGTCATTTGTGCATGGCTTGAACCCTCCGGCAACTGGGCGCATCTTTATGGCTTGTCGCAAAACAAGAATAAGGAACCGCCATGCTCGATATCAGCCAGTTCCCCCAAGCCGATGCCGTCCGCCGGGCTGCGCAACTGAGTCAGGACGAATACAAGCGGCTCTACAAGGAATCCATCGAACACCCCAGCACCTTCTGGGCCGAACAGGCCACCCGCTTCCTCGACTGGATAACGCCCTGGCAAACCGTCCAGCGCTATGACCTCAAGATCGGGGATGCCACCTGGTTCGCCGGGGGCAAGCTGAACGTCAGCGCCAATTGCATCGACCGTCATCTCGACAAACGCGCCGACCAGACGGCGATCATCTGGGAAGGCGACAACCCCGCCGAATCGGCGGAAATCTCTTACCGAAAACTCCACCATCATGTGTGCCGCCTGGCCAACGTGCTGAAAAGTCGCGGGGTAAAGAAAGGCGACCGGGTTTGCATCTACATGCCGATGATTCCGGAAGCGGCCTATGCGATGCTCGCTTGCTCTCGTATCGGCGCGGTGCATTCGGTGGTGTTCGGTGGCTTTTCGCCGGACTCGCTGCGCGATCGGATTCTCGATGCCGATTGCCGCACGGTGATCACCGCCGACGAAGGCGTGCGCGGAGGACGGTCCATACCGCTCAAGCGCAATGTCGACCAAGCGCTGGAAAACTGCCCCGACGTCAGTACCGTCCTGGTGGTCGAGCGCACCCAGGCCGAGATCAGTTGGGTCGAAGGCCGTGACCTCTGGTATCACCAGGCCATGCACGACGCCAGCGACAATTGCCCGCCCGAACCGATGGACGCCGAGGATCCGCTGTTCATCCTCTACACCTCCGGCAGCACCGGCAAACCCAAGGGCGTATTGCACACCACCGGTGGCTATCTGCTGCAGGCCGCAATGACCTTCAAGTACGTGCTGGACTACCGCGATAATGAAGTGTTCTGGTGCACCGCCGATGTCGGTTGGGTCACCGGCCACAGCTACATCGTCTACGGCCCGTTGGCCAACGGGGCCACCACGCTGATCTTCGAAGGTGTACCGAGCCATCCCGACAGCTCGCGCTTCTGGCGGGTGATCGACAAGCATCAGGTCAATATTTTTTACACCGCCCCCACCGCCCTGCGCGCGCTGATGCGCGAAGGCATCGAACCACTGCAGAAAACCTCCCGCAAGAGTCTGCGACTACTCGGCAGCGTCGGCGAGCCGATCAACCCGGAAGCCTGGGAATGGTATTTCAACAAGGTTGGCGAGCAACGCTGCCCGATTGTCGATACCTGGTGGCAGACCGAAACCGGCGGCATCATGCTCAGCCCGCTGGTGAGTCAGCAACAGCTCAAGCCAGGCTGCGCCACCCGGCCGATGTTCGGCGTACAACCGGTACTGCTGGATGAAGCGGGCAAGGAAATCAGCGGTCCCGGCAGTGGCGTACTGGCGATCAAATCCAGCTGGCCCGGGCAGATCCGTAGCGTCTACAGGGACCATCAACGCATGGTCGATACCTACTTCAAGCCCTACCCCGGCTATTATTTCACCGGCGACGGCGCCCGTCGCGACGAGGACGGCGATTACTGGATCACCGGGCGTATCGATGACGTGATCAACGTTTCCGGACATCGCATCGGTACCGCCGAGGTGGAAAGCGCCCTGGTGCTGCACGACAGCATCGCCGAGGCAGCGGTCGTTGGCTATCCCCATGACCTCAAGGGCCAGGGCATCTACGCCTTCGTCACGCCCATGAACGGGGTCGAGGCCAACGAGGAACTGAAGAAGGAACTGCTGGCCCACGTCAGCAAGGAAATCGGCAGTTTCGCCAAGCCGGAACTGATCCAATGGGCGCCGGCGCTGCCCAAGACCCGTTCGGGCAAGATCATGCGCCGGATCCTGCGCAAGATCGCCTGCAACGAACTGGACAGCCTCGGCGACACCTCGACCCTGGCCGACCCGAGTGTGGTGGAGGGGCTGATCGACAAGCGCTTGAATCGCTGACCCTGTGGCGAGGGGATTTATCCCCGCTGGGGTGCGAAGCGCCCCCATGCAAACCGCCTGACGCACCACGATGTCGGGTTTTGGGGCTGCTTCGCAGCCCAGCGGGGATAAATCCCCTCGCCACAGAATGTGCTCCTGCCAGGACCCGGATTTCCATAACTGCTAAACTCCCGCGCCTCATTTCTCTAAGGCGCGCTTGGCATGTCTTCCTTGAATCAGGCGCTGCGCGCCGCCCTCGACCAGCGTCATGACCTGCTCGGCCAGTTGCAACAGCAAGGCACCGATTGCTACCGGCTGTTCCATGGCAGCCAGGAAGGCGCACCGGGCCTGACCGTCGATCGCTACGGCCCGCAGCTGTTGGTGCAGAGTTTTCATGAGCCCCTGGAACGCGATGCCTTGTTGCACATGCACGGCATCGTCAACCAATACCTGGGCCTGGACACGCTGCTGGTCTACAACGACCGCTCCCGGGGCAATTCACGGATAGATCGCCAGGACGCCGTCTACCAGGCTGACGAGGCCGCCCTGCAGGACCTCGTCGGCCACGAATGGGGTCTGAATTATCGCGTTCGCGGGCGCCATGCCGGACAAGACCCGTTGCTGTTCCTGGATCTGCGCAACGCCCGTGGCTGGGTCAAGGCACACAGCCACAACAAAAGCGTGCTGAACCTGTTCGCCTACACCTGCGGTGTTGGCCTGAGCGCCGCGGCCGGTGGCGCGCGGGAGGTATGCAACCTTGACTTCGCCGAAGGCAACCTCGCCGTGGGTCGGGAAAACGGCCTGCTCAATCCGGATTTACCGCCCATGGAGTTCGTGCAATCCGATTACTTCCCGGCGATCCGCCAACTGGCTGGCCTGCCCATCAGTCAGCGACGCGGACAGAAATTGCCGAGCTATGTGCGCCTGGAACCTCGCCAGTACGATCTGGTACTGCTCGACCCACCGGCCTGGGCGAAGAGTGCTTTCGGTACCGTCGACCTGTTGCGTGACTACCAGAGTCTGCTCAAGCCGGCGCTGCTGACCACCGCTGATGATGGCGTGCTGATCTGTTGCAACAACCTGGCGAAAGTCTCCATGGAGAATTGGCGCGAACAGGTGCTGCGCTGCGCGAGCAAAGCCGGTCGACCGGTGCGGGAATGGAGCGTGCTGGCACCCGGCGACGATTTTCCTTCCAGGGACGCAAATCCACCGCTCAAGACACTGATCCTTCAGTTCTAAGCCAACCTCCGCAGGCCTACGGAAAAAACGGACAAATCCGATAAATCTCAGTGGTTTCGGAACCGTAAACGCATGCCATACTCCAAGGCACTCCGATTCACACCAGACGAAGCCACACATGTCCAAAGGATTGAAGCGCGCTTTCGCCGCACTGCTCATCGCACTGGCCCTCTACAGCCTGCTGGGATTTCTGATATTGCCGGGCATCGCCTTGCGGATCGCCAACCAGCAACTGGCCAGTCACGCCACGGTTCCGGCTCAGCTCCAGCGCATCGAACTCAATCCTTTCAGCCTTGAAGTCACCCTGTGGGGGCTGAATGTGGGCGAACCGGGCAAGGAGCAGGTCGGCTTCGAACGGCTGTACGCCAACCTGCAAGTCGATAGCCTGTGGTCCGGCGCCCTGCACCTGGCCGACATCGAGCTGGACAAGCCCAGGACCGAGATCGTGTTCGCCAAGGATGGGCAACTGAACCTTTTGGGCCTGTTCAAATTACCGCCCAGCGAGCCTGCTCCAGCGAACCCGGACGCCAAGCCGTTTCCCCTGCGGGTCGATAGGATCAAGCTCGCTACCGGATATGTGCATTTCCAGGACCTGCGCCCCAGCGAGCCCATCGAGTTCCTTTACGACGCGCTTGATTTCGAGCTGAAGAACCTCAGCACCCTGCCCGACGACAGCGCCGACATGACCCTGGTCGCCGCCGGTCCCGAAGGCGGGAAAATCGACTGGACCGGCAATTTCAGCCTTTCGCCAATCGCCTCCGAGGGCAAGCTCAAGGTCACCGATGGTCAGATGAAATTCTGGTGGCCCTATGTACGCGATGCGGTCCCCCTGGTGTTGGAAAACGGCATCGTCAACCTGAGCACCGACTACAAACTCAACCTGGCCAAGGGCACCGAACTGCTCTTGAGCAACGCTGCCGTCAGCGTCGCGCCCTTCGCCATCAAGTCTCCCGATGGTCGTCCGCTGGCCAGGCTCGAACGCCTGGATGTCAGCGAAACCACGGTGGACCTGGCCAAACAGCAAGTGCTGGTGGGCAAGGTCCGCAGCCAGAAACTGGAAACCTGGGCGGCCCGGGAGGCAGACGGTCAACTGGATTGGCAGAAACTGTTCGCCAGCCAGCCGGCCAAGCCCCAGGTCAAGGTGGAACCGGCATCGGCGCCGGCAGCCGCCGACTCACCCAAACCCGAACCCGCTCCGCCGAGCAAACCCTGGCAGGTCCTGTTGAAGGACGTGCAATTGCGCGACTACCAGGTGCACCTGGCCGATCGCCAGGCCCAACCCGCCGTGGCGCTGGACGTCGGCCCGCTGAACCTCGACCTGCAGAACTACGACACCCTCAACGGTTCGCCCTTTACCCTCAAGCTGGACACTGGCCTGGGTAAACAAGGCAAGATCCTGGCCGACGGCGAGGTCAACCTGAACCCGGTCACCGCCAGGCTCAAGGTCAAGACCCAGGACATCGACTTGCGCGTCGCCCAGGCCTATATCAATCCTTTCATTCGGCTGGAGCTACGCTCCGGGATGCTCGGCAGCGACCTGGCGGTAGACCTCAAGGGCACCGACCCGCTGGCATTCGCGGTCACCGGTCGCGCCCAGGTCGACCAGTTGCACACGCTCGATACCCTCAAGACCCGCGACTTCGTCAAATGGCAAAGCGTGGTCGTCGAGGGCATCAACTATCAGCATGGCGACAGTCTCTTCATCGACAAGGTCAACCTGTTCCAGCCCTACGCGCGCTTCATGATCAACGACGATCGCACCACCAACGTCGATGACCTGCTGATCCCGCAACCGCCCGACAGCGCGAAGAACACGGCGGCCAAACCAGCGTCCCAGGGGAAACCGCTGGGTATCCACATCGGTGCGATTGCCATCAATGACGGCTCCGCCAACTTCGCCGACTTCAGCCTGACGCCGAATTTCGCCACCGCCATCCAACAGCTCAACGGCCAGATCGGCACCATCGACAGCCGCCAGGCCAAACCGGCCAGCGTGGACGTCAAGGGCAAGGTCGATCGCTATGCCCCGGTCACCATCAAAGGTGCACTCAATCCGTTCGACCCCATGGCCAGCCTCGATATCGCCACCAGCTTCAAGCGGGTCGAGCTGACGACCCTGACGCCCTATTCCGGCAAATTTGCCGGGTACCGCATCCGCAAGGGCCGGCTCAATCTCGATTTGCATTACCGCATCACCCAGGGCCAGCTCCAGGCCGAGAACAAGGTGGTGGTCGAGCAATTGCAGTTGGGCGAAAAGGTCGACAGCCCGGACGCCGTCAGCCTGCCGTTGAAGCTGGCCGTTGCCCTGTTGAAGGATTCCGAAGGCAGGATTTCCATCGAGTTGCCCGTGTCCGGCAACCTCAACGATCCGCAGTTCAGCGTGATGCCGATCGTCTGGCAGACCCTGCGTAATCTCGTGGTGCGAGCGGCCCAGGCACCGTTCAAGCTCATTGGCGGGCTGGTGTCGGGAGGAGGGTCCGAAGACCTGGGCAGCGTGGCGTTCGCACCGGGCTCCAGCGAGCTGAGCAAGGAAAACGAAGGAGTGCTGCTCAAGCTGTCCGAAGCGCTCGGTAAACGTCCGGAACTGCGCCTGGAGATCGAAGGCACCGCCGCCGAGAGCAGCGACGGCCCATTGCTGGCCTCCCAGCGCCTGGAGCGTGAGTACCAGTACAACTACTACAAGATGCTGCAACGTCGGGGCGATAAAGTCCCGGCCAAGGCGTCGTTACTCGAAGTTCCGGAAGACGAAAAGGCTCCGCTGCTGGAAGGCATCTACCGCACCCGCCTCAAGACACAACCGCCGGCCGAATGGTCGCAACTGGATAAAAAAGCCCGCATCGAGAAACTGCGCGAAGGGGTCATCAAATTCTGGAGCGGCAGCGAGGTATTGCTGCGCGAACTGGGCCAGGAACGGGCGAGCAGCATCAAGGACTTCCTGGTGGACAAAGGCAAACTGGCCGACGACCGTGTCTATTTTATCGACGCCAGCCTCGGCCAGGCCGAAAGCGACGGGCGCGTGATCACTCCCATGCATCTGGATGCCGAATAAGATGAAACGCGCTTGCTGGCTCTACCTGGTTTTGTTGCTGGTTGCGAGTCAGGCACCGGCTGCCGACACGTTGCGCTGCGGCAGCCAGTTGATCAGCGTCGGTAACCGCTCCAGCGAAGTGCTGCAAAAATGCGGAGAACCGGCGGCTCGGGATGACCTGGGTTACAAGCGCAGTGTCAATCGACGGGAAGAATACCCGGTGGAAGAGTGGACCTATGGGCCCAACAGCGGCATGTACCAATACCTGCGCTTCGAGGGCAATCGACTGGTTCAGATCACCAGCAAGCGTGGGCGCTGAACCGCAACTGCTTCATGGCAAACAAGGTTGATGCCTGTTCCACCGCCATCGCGAGCAGGCTCGCTCCCACAGTGTCTTGTGTGCCCTCATTACGACAGTTCACCGCCAATCCCTTGTGGGAGCGAGCCTGCTCGCGATACTGGCGACCCGATCTCTGACCACTGAATAGAACAGGCCCCCGGCAAACGCCGGGGGCCTGTGGACGGCCACCTCCCTGTGGCCTTTCGCATGAACTCCAAAGCAACGGCAAACGTATGACTCGGCCCGTTTGCCGTGCCTTCTCCCGGTCCAGGCGAGAAGTCTTGGCGTTATTCGGCCTTCAGGCCATCAGCCGATACGGCTTGCACGCCTTTGATTTTCTTGGCAATCGCCACGGCGGTTTCCTTCTGTGCCTTCGTGACAGCGACATCCGACGACAGGGACACAACGCCTTTGTTGGTTTCGACCTTGATATCGGTGCCTGGAATGCCTTTTTCGGTGACCAGGTCCGCTTTGACCTTGGTGGTGATCCAGGTGTCTTTGGTTTCTTCCTTGGCTTTCGTAACTTCGCCAGCAGCCAGCATCATTGGAGCCTGCGTCGCTTGAACGTTCTGGGCAAATGCGGCGTTAGCCATGGTCAGGGTCAGTGCGGTAGCAGCAGCGGCAGTGATAGCGAACTTCTTCATACGAGTAACTCCTGTTTTTCTCAGAAACTGCCGGCTAATGCATTCCGGCAGGGCTGTCAGGAGTAGTGCGAAGGGTGTGCCAGTTTTTTCGTCTTAAGAAAATATATGTAAATCAATAAGTTAAGCGAAACGGCATTTTACGGAATCATGCAAAATGCATGACCTCTCGATTTTGTACATGCAACATGCGGGTTTCGGCCATGGCTTAAGCCACTGAATTGCAGAGCATTTTCCTAAACAAAAACCCCGCTAAAAGCGGGGCCGGTCAGATCAACCTTTATGCCTCAACTACCTGCAGCGGCGGCACCGGTGCAGCCCTTCGGAGCGTATTCCTGTTCAGCCGTGGTGGCACAGGTCCATACACCGGTGCCCGAACGACTCAGCGTAATCGTCTTGCCCACCACCGGGCCCGGCGCATTGAGGATGGTGCAGCCAATGGTGCCGACCCCTGTAGAGGCAACACCCGAGGCAGTGGTGGTGCAGTTACTGGTCGTTGCCGTCCCGCCAACAAGTTCGAGGGTCGGGTTGGTTCCCGAGTTGATCGTGTCCTCGAACGGCACTTTCAACGCGGTGATCTCCGCCAGGCCCGCCGTCACCTTGGCCCGCGCCTGGTATTTGGAATATTGCGGCAACGCAAAGGTCGCCAGGATGCCGATGATCGCCACGACGATCAGCAGCTCGATCAGGGTAAAGCCACTCTGCTTGTTCATAGATATCTCCATACATGAGGCGAAATCTCATGGTTGGGGCAGCCGTTGCAGGGCACATGCCAACCGTCCGGAGCCATGCCCACCGAGGGTTCAGGGCCGTAGAAGGCCTGCGCCCCACCCCAACAACCGCACTATCTGACATTTTTTGTCACCCCACCCCGCTGGTTTGGTGTTGATGCTTGACTAGGCTATAAGTCATGAACTGTCTGCGTCCGGGATCCCCATGAATGACATCGCTCTCAGCGGCCTGACCAAGCAACTGGTGCTGGCCGAACTGCTCACCGAACAAAGTGCGCAACAGGCGCACCAACAGGCCCAACGCACTCGCATGCCCCTGGTCAGTTATCTGGTGCAGAACAAACTGGTCCAGAGCCGCCAGGTTGCGGAGATCGCTTCAGAACACTTCGGCGTCGCCCTGCTGGATCTCAACAGCCTCGACAAGGAGGCCCAGCCTACGGGTCTGGTCAGCGAGAAACTGGTTCGCCAGCACCATGCGCTGCCGTTGTGGCGGCGAGGCAACAAACTGTTCGTGGGCATCTCCGACCCCACCAACCACCAGGCTATCAATGACATTCAGTTCAGTACCGGCCTGACCACCGAAGCCATCCTGGTGGAGGACGACAAACTCAGCGACGCCATCGAAAAGTTCTTCGAATCCAGTACCACAGGCCTGGAAGGCATGGGCGATGTAGACCTCGATGGCCTGGACATCGAGTCGGGCGATGACCACAAGCAGGACGCCATCGCCGGCCTGGACGCCGACGATGCGCCGGTGGTGCGCTTCGTCAACAAGATGCTGCTGGATGCGATCAAGGGCGGCTCTTCCGACCTGCATTTCGAGCCCTATGAAAAATCCTACCGTGTGCGGGTACGCACCGACGGCATGTTGCGCGAAGTCGCCCGTCCGCCGATCCAGCTGGCGACCCGCATCGCTGCGCGCCTGAAGGTCATGGCCAACCTGGATATTTCCGAACGGCGCAAGCCTCAGGACGGGCGGTTGAAAATGCGCTTGTCGAAAACCAAATCCATCGATTTCCGGGTCAACACCCTGCCCACGCTCTGGGGCGAAAAAGTGGTGATCCGGATTCTCGACCCCTCCAGTGCGCAGATGGGCATCGACGCCCTGGGCTACGAACCGGACCAGAAAGAGCTGTACCTGGCGGCCCTCAAACAACCGCAAGGTCTGATCCTGGTAACCGGGCCGACCGGCTCGGGCAAGACCGTCTCGCTCTACACGGGGTTGAATATCCTCAATACCGTGGACATCAACATTTCCACTGCCGAAGATCCGGTGGAAATCAATATGGAAGGGATCAACCAGGTCAACGTGAACCCACGCCAGGGCCTGGATTTCGCTCAGGCGCTGCGTTCGTTCCTGCGCCAGGACCCGGACGTGATCATGGTCGGTGAGATCCGTGACCTCGAAACAGCTGAAATCGCCATCAAGGCGGCCCAGACCGGGCACATGGTGTTGTCGACACTGCACACCAACAGCGCTGCCGAAACCTTGATCCGTTTGCAGAACATGGGCATTCCCGGCTTCAACATCGCCACGGCGGTCCACCTGATCATCGCCCAGCGACTGGCGCGCAAGCTGTGCAGCCATTGCAAGAAGGCCATCGAAATTCCCGAAGAGACATTGCTCAAGGAAGGTTTCCCCCGGGAACGCATCGGCTCGTTCACGATCTATGAGCCGGTCGGTTGCGAACAGTGCAACAACGGCTACAAGGGACGCGTGGGGATTTATGAAGTGGTCAAGAACACACCCGAGCTGCAACGGCTGATCATGGCCGAGGGCAACTCGCTGGAAATCGACCTGCAAATGCGCAAGGACGGCTTCAACGACCTGCGCGCCTCCGGGCTGCTCAAAGTGATGCAAGGAATGACCAGCCTCGAAGAAATCAACCGGGTCACCAAGGATTGAGCATGGCGGTCAAGGCAGTCAAAACCGATACCTATACGTGGGAAGGCAAGGACCGCAAGGGCACGAAGATGTCCGGCGAGCTGGCCGGCCAGAGCCCGGCCCTGGTCAAGGCACAATTGCGCAAGCAAGGCATCAACCCGGAAAAGGTGCGCAAGAAGTCCACCTCGATATTCGGCAAGGGCAAGCGCATCAAGCCGCTGGATATCGCTCTCTTCACCCGCCAGATGGCCACGATGCTCAAGGCCGGCGTGCCGTTGTTGCAGGCGTTCGACATCATTGGCGAAGGCTTCGACAACGCCAACATGCGCAAGCTGGTGGATGAGGTGAAACAGGAAGTCGCCGCCGGCAACAGCTTCGCCGCGTCGCTGCGCAAATGCCCGCAATATTTCGATGAGCTGTATTGCAACCTGGTGGACGCCGGTGAACAGGCCGGCGCACTGGACACGCTGCTGGACCGGGTTGCCACCTACAAGGAAAAGAGCGAGGCCCTCAAGGCCAAAATCAAGAAAGCCATGACATATCCGACGGCCGTCATCCTCGTCGCTGCGGTGGTCACGGGCATCCTGCTGGTCAAGGTCGTCCCGCAATTCGAGTCGGTGTTCGCCGGGTTCGGCGCCGAACTGCCGGCGTTCACGGTCATGGTCATCGGCCTCTCGGAGTTCATGCAGCAATGGTGGTGGCTGCTGCTGGGGGGCCTGGTGGGCGGCTTCTTCGGCGTGAAGTACGCGCTCAAGCGCTCCCAGGGGTTTCGTGACTGGCGCGATAAATGGCTGCTCAAGCTACCGCTGGTAGGTGCCCTGATGTACAAATCCGCGGTGGCCCGCTACGCCCGCACGCTGTCCACGACTTTCGCGGCCGGCGTGCCGCTGGTGGAAGCCCTGGACTCGGTTTCCGGCGCCACTGGCAACGTCGTGTTCAAGCGTGCGGTGCAGCGCATCCGCCAGGATGTCTCGACCGGCATGCAACTGAATTTCTCCATGCGCGCCTCGGGCATCTTTCCGAACCTGGCGATCCAGATGACTGCCATCGGCGAGGAATCCGGCGCGCTGGACGACATGCTCGACAAAGTGGCGAGCTTTTATGAGGCCGAAGTGGACAATCTGGTGGACAACCTCACCAGCCTGATGGAACCCTTCATCATGGTGATCCTGGGGGTGGTGGTCGGCGGCCTGGTGGTCGCGATGTACTTGCCCATCTTTCAACTCGGCTCTGCGATCTGACATGCCCCTGACCGAATTCTTCGTGCTGTATCCCTTGGCCTTTGTGCTGGCGGCACTACTGCTCGGGCTGATTGTCGGCAGCTTTCTCAACGTCCTGGTGTGGCGTCTGCCCAAGATGCTCAGCCGCGAGTGGCGGCTGCAAGCCCACGACTTGCTCGGCCTGCCCGCCGAAACGCCCGGCCCGGCCTACAACCTGGTGTTGCCTCACTCCCAATGCCCCCATTGCGGACACCGCATCCGGGCCTGGGAAAATATTCCGTTGCTGAGCTACCTGGCGCTGCGCGGGCGTTGTTCCAGCTGTGCAGCCCCCATTGGCAAGCGTTACCCATTGACCGAACTGGCCTGTGGCGCATTGTCGGCGTTTGTCGCCTGGCATTTCGGCTTCGGCTGGCAGGCCGCGATGGTGATGGTCCTGACCTGGGGCCTGCTGGGCATGAGCCTGATTGATGCCGAGCATCAATTGCTGCCCGATACGCTGGTACTGCCGTTGTTGTGGCTGGGCCTGATCGTCAACAGCTTCGGTGTATTCGTTTCGTTGAACGAGGCGATGTGGGGCGCCGTGGCCGGTTATCTGGTGCTGTGGTCGGTGTTCTGGGTATTCAAGCTGATCACCGGCAAAGAGGGCATGGGCTATGGGGATTTCAAACTGCTGGCGATGCTGGGGGCCTGGGGCGGCTGGCAAATCCTGCCTCTGACGTTGCTGTTGTCTTCCCTGGTGGGTGCCGTCGTCGGCATTGTCATGCTGCGCATGCGGGATGCGCCGACATCGACTCAGATTCCCTTCGGACCTTATCTGGCGATTGCCGGCTGGATTGCCTTGCTCTGGGGTGGTCAAATAACGGACTTTTATTGGCAGTCTGTCGGTTTCTAATGAACACCTCTTTGGAAAAACCCTGGATCCTCGGCCTGACCGGCGGCATCGGCAGTGGCAAAAGCGCGGCGGCGCAGCACTTCATCGACTTGGGTGTGCACGTCGTCGACGCCGATCACGCGGCACGCTGGGTCGTCGAGCCGGGGCGCCCGGCGCTGGCGGAAATCGCGAGGCATTTCGGCCCCGGCGTGTTGCAGGCCGGCGGCGCCCTCGACCGTGGAGCGCTGCGCACACTGATCTTTGAAAATGCCGAGCAACGGCGCTGGCTCGAAGCCTTGCTGCACCCGTTGATAGCCGATGAGATCGCGCACCACTTGGCCTTGGCACAATCGCCGTATGCGATTCTGGTATCGCCGCTGCTGATCGAGTCGGGACAATACGCCATGACCCAGCGCATCCTGGTGATCGATGCCCCGGAACAGCTGCAGATCGAACGCACCTTGCAGCGCGACCAGACCAGCGAACAGCAGGTCCAGGCCATCCTCAAGGCACAGTCCAGCCGCCAGGATCGCCTGAGCCATGCAGACGACGTGGTGGTCAACGACCGCGACCTCGCGTGGCTGCACGCCGAGGTCGAACGCCTGCATCACTTTTACCTTACCTTGCGTGGAGGCCAGTCATGAGCCAGACCCAAATCGTCAATTGCCCGACCTGCGGCGCACCTGTGGAATGGAGCCCGGAGAGCAAATTCCGACCGTTCTGTTCCGATCGCTGCAAACTGATCGACCTGGGCGCCTGGGCGTCGGAAGAACACAAAATCCCGGTCAGCCCGGATGCCGAGGATGAACTGTTCAGCGAGGACTTCAATCCTCGCTCGCACCACTAAGGTCGCATAAAACCGTAATCCTGTTCATCGTCGAGGTTCTCCGCCAGGAAACTCAACTCATCGGCCAGGTCTTCAACGCTGCGCACTGTCTTGCTCTGTTGCACGATTGCACTGAGCAAGGCGCGCAGGCTCAGGCCTGGATCGAAGCCGATCTCCATCGCCGCGTCGTGACTGCGCCTGATCTCTTGTCTCGCCCACTCATAAACACTCATGGCTGTGCTCCTGGAAATTTTCCAGAGCATGAAGCGCCGCTGCCTGCCCGGCCTTGATGTGAATCAAGGCTTGTCGTCATCCTTCCAGGGCGCCGACAGATAGCGCGTGCGGTTGAACGTCTCGAGCCATTCGGGACTGAATACCACCAGGGCGCTGACCACCATGCCGTTGATGAAGGCCTCGGGAAAAATGATCAGCCAGAGGTAGCCGACGAAATCGCCCAACCAGTACGGCATGGCGAATACCCCGTCGTACCACAGCAAGCCGAGCCCCAGCAGCAGGCACAGCAACGCCGACAGAGCAGCGGCAAGAAAACCTGAACAGAAGATGTACACGAACAGATTACGCGGCTGGGCACGCTCCACCAGGATTGCACAGCACTCGGTGACCCATACCGGCAACAGGACCAGCAACACGCCGTTGACACCCATCGCCGCCATGTCCTGGCGCCCCAACAGCACCAGCGCAAGCTGCGCAGAAAGCCCGCCGAGGATCGCCAGCGGCCAGTCCAGCAGCAGCGTGACCGCCGTCATGCCAATGAAGTGATACGAGACACCGGTCTCGAAGTCCCGTCGCACCAGCCACAACATGAACAGTGCCAGCACCGTGCCGAACAGCAGGTGCTGACGACGGCTGTCGGTGAACAGCTCGACCCACGGCGCCCGCCATACCGCCCAGGCCAGCACCGGTACATAAATCAGCCAACCAACCGTCAGTGTCTGTGGTGAGAGCAATTGAGCTCCGATCATGGACTACACCTTTCGCCTGCCCTGGCGTCATTTAAGAGTTCAATCCGGCAGTCTACACCCCACCTACCCCCCATTAATCAACGCAACGCTTTCAGCTTGTCGCAATTGAACGCTAAGCTTGGGTTCATGGATGACTCCGACTACTTACGCCTGCTGACCATCGCGGCCGAGCAAGCCAACGCTTTTCTCTCCAACGCCCGCAAATGGGAGCGTGAGCGTTGGGTCTGCCAGCGGCTGTTGCAGGGGCTGAACGTGCCCTATCGCGCCGATGAGTTCACCCCCGCGGGGGAGCCGCCGGACGTATTGTTCCGCGACGCGAACTTCGAGGTATTTTTCGTCCTCGACGAAGGTCGTCGCCTCAATGACGAATGGCGCGACGAACTGCAACGCCGCCGCAGTGCCTTTTCCCTCAGCCAATTGGTACGCCGCGAGGCCAAGCCCAGGCGGATTCCGGCCAATGAGTTCCTGTTGAGGCTGGCGCCGACCTTGCGCAAGAAAGCCCACAACTACACAGAACGGGGCATGGACCTGGGGGAACTGGACATCATCGCGTTTGCCAGTCTCAAGCGTGAAGTGCTGGACCTCAACAGCCACTTCCCGCCCCCAACCGAATACCTGCGCCAGGGCTGGCGCTCGCTGTCGTTGGTGGGGCCGACCTTCGCCCGGGTGCTGTTCGCCCATCCCGACGCGCCGGATTTCCTGCGGGGCAACCTGGGTCGCAGCATCGTGTTCGATGTCGGGATCAGTTTGTGAAGTCCCATGCCCGATTACATTGCCTGTAACGTCTGTACACTTCGTAACGTCTACCTGACGAGGCCTTTATGACGAGCCGCCTGAACCCCGAAGACCAGAAGCATGTCGAAGAGTACCTGCAACTGTCCCAGCACCGAGTTGAGCGCCGGCCTTTCCGGCCGTGGCTGCTCCTGGTGGTGGTACTGGCCGTGACCATCGGCCTGGGTCTGTTGAGCCGACTGATCAGTTACCTGACGCTATGAGCAGGTGTTGTGCCTCACAAACAGTATTTGTGAGGCACAACACCTTTTGCTCGCGAGGGTAACGGCACCGATTTCCTTTAGCCTTGCGAGATATCCCCATGACTCACCGTATCGTTATCGTTGGCGGCGGCGCCGGCGGCCTGGAGTTGGCTACCCGCCTGGGTAAGACCCTGGGCAAGCGCGGCACGGCCAGCGTGATGCTGGTCGACGCGAACCTGACCCACATCTGGAAACCACTGCTGCACGAAGTGGCCGCCGGCTCTCTCAACTCCTCCGAAGACGAACTCAATTACGTCGCCCAGGCGAAATGGAACCACTTCGAGTTCCAGCTTGGACGCATGAGCGCCCTGGACCGGGAACGCAAGCGCATCCAACTGGCCGCCACGTATGACGAGGCTGGCCTGGAACTGTTGCCGGCCCGGGAATTGAGCTACGACACCCTGGTGCTTGCAGTCGGCAGCACCACCAATGACTTCGGCACCGAGGGCGCGGCGCAGCACTGCCTGTTCCTCGATACCCGCAAGCAGGCCGAACGCTTCCACCAACAGCTACTCAACCATTACCTGCGTGCCCACGCCGGCCAGACCGACACCGAGGAGCGGATCAGCGTCGCCATCGTCGGTGCCGGGGCCACCGGCGTCGAACTGGCAGCCGAGTTGCACAACGCGGCCCATGAGCTGGCGGCCTATGGCCTGGACCGGATCAAGCCGGAAAACATGCACATCACCCTGATCGAGGCCGGGCCAAGGGTGCTGCCGGCATTGCCCGAGCGCATCGGCGGCCCGGTGCACAAGACCCTGGAAAAACTGGGGGTCAACGTGATGACCAATGCCGCCATCGGTCGGGTCACCGCCGACAGCCTGATCACCGTCGATGGCAAAGTGATCGACGCGAGCCTGAAAGTCTGGGCTGCCGGGATTCGCGCCCCGGAATTCCTCAAGGACATCGACGGACTGGAAACCAACCGGATCAATCAGCTGTTGGTACTGCCGACCCTGCAGACCACCCGCGACGAGAACATCTTCGCCTTCGGCGATTGCGCGGCCTGCCCGCAGCCGGGCTCCGACCGCAACGTACCACCCCGTGCCCAGGCCGCGCACCAGCAGGCCTCGCTGCTGGCCAAGTCCCTGAAACTGCGGATCGAAGGCAAGGCGCTGCCGCACTACAAGTACACCGATTACGGCTCGTTGATTTCCCTGTCACGGTTTTCGGCGGTGGGTAACCTGATGGGCAACCTCACCGGCAGCGTGATGCTCGAAGGTTGGCTGGCGCGGATGTTCTACGTGTCGCTGTACCGCATGCACCAGATGGCGCTATACGGCATGTTTCGCACGGCCATGCTGATGCTGGGCAGCAAGATCGGGCGCGGGACCGAGCCTCGGCTCAAGTTGCACTGAGCCTGACACGCCGCCATCGCGAGCAGGGCTCGCTCCCACAGGGATCGCATTCTTTTGAGGACACTCGATCAACTGTGGGAGCGAGCCCTGCTCGCGATGAGGGCAACACTGTCAACCCGCCCTGCAATCACACCTGAAACCGCTGCACCATCGTGCGCAACGAGTTCGCCAGTTGCGACAGCTCATGGCTGGAGGCGCTGGTCTGGTCCGCTCCGGTAGCCGAGCGCACGGACAGATCACGGATGTTCACCAGATTGCGATCCACTTCGCGGGCCACCTGTGCCTGTTCTTCGGCGGCGCTGGCGATCACCAGGTTGCGCTCGTGAATCTCACTGACCGACGCCGTGATGGTCTGCAACGCCTCCCCTGCCCGTTCCGCCATCGCCAGTGTACTGGCTGCGCGAGAGGAGCTGGCCTGCATGGAGTCCAGGGCCTGGGTGGCGCCGGTGCGCATGCCCTGAACCATCTGCTCGATTTCCTGGGTTGATTGCTGCGTGCGATAAGCCAACGCCCGGACTTCGTCCGCCACCACCGCAAAACCGCGACCACTTTCGCCGGCCCGTGCGGCCTCGATGGCCGCGTTGAGCGCGAGCAGGTTGGTTTGCTCGGCAATGGCCCGGATCACGTCCAGGACCTTGCCGATATCCTGCGACTGGTTCGCCAGGGACTGCACCAGGCCACCGGTCACTTCTACATCGTTGGCGAGGGCGCCAATCGCGTCGACCGTGTCGCTGACCCGCTGCTGCCCAAGGGACGCCGATTCGCTGGATTGGCGCGTGGCATCGGAAGTGGAAACTGCGTTGCGCGCCACTTCCTCGACAGCTGTGGTCATTTCGGTGACAGCGGTGGCGGCCTGTTCGATTTCGTTGTTCTGCTGTTGCAGGCTATGGGTGCTGTCGAGGGTGACCGCGTTCAGCTCATCCGCCGCCGTTGCCAGCTGCGTCGCCGAGCCACTGATGCTTTGCAACGTATCACGCAGGTTTTGTTGCATGGTCGCCAGCGCCTTGAGCAAGCGGCTCACTTCGTCGCTGCCATGGGTTTCGATCGGCCGGGTCAGGTCCCCTTTGGCCACGCTCTCTGCGGCGTTCAGTGCCTCGCCCAAGGGCTTGACGATGCTGCGCGTCAGCAGCATTGCCAAGGCCACCGTCGCCAGCGCAGCCAGCACAATGAACAGGGTGACGATCATGCGGGAATTGGCGTAGTGCTCCTGGGACTTCTGGCTCTCGATAGAGACTTGTTTGGAGAACAGCTCCGCCAGATCGTTGAGCTGCTTGCCGGAACCGTCCACTACGGTCTTCATGTCCACCAGCAGCAGCTTGATCAGTTCATCCCGACGCCCTTGCTCGGCGAGGGTGAAGGATTGCGCAATACCCGCACGGTAGGCGGCAAACGTCTGCTTGAACTGGTCATAGAGCGCTTTGCCTTCAGGCGTCACGACGAGCCGTTCGTAACTGGCGATCTTTTCGCTCAGTTCCTTATCGCGGGTGTCCATTTGTCCCCGGTAGACCGAAGTGTTCTTCGGATCCTGGTCCAGGGCCATGCGCAGGGAGATGGTGCGAATACGCAGCATCAATTCGCGAATCTCGTCACCACCGCGAATGCTCGGCAACCACTGGGTTTCAACGGCGACCTCACTGTCGCGGATGCTCGACATCTGCCCCAACGCAAAGACTCCGAGCAGCGCCACCAACAGGGCGATCAAGGCAAAACCCAACGCGGCACGGCGGGCGATATTCATCTGACGAAGAAACATAATGGAATGCCTTTTTTATTGTTGGCGTGAAATGGTGTGGAGTCCCTGTCGGCGGTTTATCGGCCAGTTGTACGACAACTTGAAGCGTTGCGCTTTTTCGCATGCAAAAAAAATCCCCGTATCTTTCGATACGGGGATTTTCTATATGGTCGGGGTAAGGGGATTCGAACTCCTGACATCCTGCTCCCAAAGCAGGCGCGCTACCGGACTGCGCTATACCCCGGTAAAAAAAAGGCGACCTTCGCAAGTCGCCTTCCTCGATCAGCGCTTTTGGCCTCTGATCTTGAGATTCGATTCCAGCGAACTGGTTTCAAAAATGGTGGGTCGTGTAGGATTCGAACCTACGACCAATTGGTTAAAAGCCAACTGCTCTACCAACTGAGCTAACGACCCAAATATGGTCGGGGTAAGGGGATTCGAACTCCTGACATCCTGCTCCCAAAGCAGGCGCGCTACCGGACTGCGCTATACCCCGATTGAAATGGCTCCGTGACCAGGACTCGAACCTGGGACCCAATGATTAACAGTCATTTGCTCTACCGACTGAGCTATCACGGAACTGATATTTCAAGTTACAACATTGAAGCTTGTCTAATCTCGCTTCAACCTCTTCTACCCGTCTGCATCGCTGCGTTCGCGTGTCTGAGGCGCGCTATTCTACAATCTTCAAAACCGCTGTCAACCCCCTAAATTGCTTTCAAGACAATGATTTGCAACTTGTTTTGGATTCCTTCCCGGTGAGAAGTAACCCGTGGGTGACTGACTGCGGGGCGCACTTTACAAGCCTTTTCCTTTGAGTTCAACGGCCTGATGAAAAAAATGGCCTCGCAATGCGAGGCCATTCGATCAAAGCACGTGCTGGCTGTCAGTTGAAGACGATTTCGTCGTTCTCCACCGTGCCAGTCACGGTTTCGCCTGGCATGAAGCGCCCGGACAAAATCAACTGAGCCAACGGGTTCTCGATCCAGCGCTGAATCGCACGCTTGAGCGGTCGTGCGCCGTACACCGGGTCGTAACCCACGGCAATCAGCTTGTCCAAGGCTTCGTCGCTCAATTGCAACTTCAGCTCGCGCTCGGTAAGGCGGCTGCGCAGACGGCCCAACTGGATTTCGGTGATGCCGGCGATCTGGTCACGGGCCAGCGGCTCGAAGATCACCACTTCATCGACCCGGTTGATGAATTCCGGGCGGAAGTGCGTGGAGATCGCGTCCATCACCGCGGCACGCTGCGCCTCGCGATCACCCACCAGCTCCTGGATCTGCGCCGAGCCCAGGTTGGAGGTCATCACGATCACGGTATTGCGGAAGTCAACCGTACGCCCGTGACTGTCGGTCAGACGCCCGTCTTCCAGCACTTGCAACAGGATGTTGAATACATCCGGGTGCGCCTTCTCGACCTCATCGAGCAGGATTACCGAGTACGGTTTACGCCGCACCGCCTCGGTCAGGTAGCCGCCCTCTTCATAACCGACGTAGCCCGGTGGGGCACCGATCAGCCGCGCCACGGAATGCTTCTCCATGAACTCAGACATGTCGATGCGCACCATGGCTTCTTCGGTGTCGAAGAGGAATTCGGCCAACGCTTTGCACAATTCGGTTTTACCGACACCGGTCGGGCCGAGGAACATGAACGAACCGCTTGGACGGTTAGGGTCCGAAAGCCCCGCACGGGACCGACGCACGGCATTGGACACGGCTACGACGGCCTCTTCCTGACCAATCACACGCTGGTGCAGCAGGGTTTCCATCTTCAACAGTTTGTCGCGCTCGCCTTCGAGCATTTTCGACACCGGGATGCCCGTCCACTTGGACACCACTTCGGCAATCTCTTCCTCGGTCACCTTGCTGCGCAGCAACTGGTTCTCACTCTTGCCGTGCTGGTCGACCATTTGCAGGCTGCGCTCCAGATCCGGGATCACCCCGTACTGCAGCTCGGCCATGCGATTGAGGTCGCCTTTACGACGAGCCGCTTCCAACTCCTGGCGCGATTGCTCGATCTTCTGCTGGATCTGCGCCGAACCCTGGACTTCGGCTTTTTCCGAGTTCCAGATTTCCTCCAGATCGGAATACTCACGCTCGTGACGGACGATCTCTTCCTGCAGTTTCTCCAGGCGCTTCTTCGCCGCTTCGTCGCTTTCTTTCTTCAGGGCCTGGGATTCGACCTTGAGCTGAATCAGGCGCCGCTCCAGGCGATCCAGCACCTCCGGCTTGGAGTCGATCTCCATGCGGATGCGGCTGGCGGCCTCATCGATCAGGTCGATGGCCTTGTCCGGCAACTGGCGGTCGGTGATATAACGATGGCTGAGCTTGGCCGCCGCGATGATCGCGCCATCGGTGATCGCCACCTTGTGGTGCACCTCATAGCGCTCCTTCAGGCCGCGCAGGATGGCAATGGTGTCTTCCTCGCTCGGCTCGTCCACCAGCACTTTCTGGAAGCGCCGTTCAAGGGCCGCGTCCTTCTCGATGTATTGGCGATACTCGTTGAGGGTGGTCGCGCCGACGCAATGCAACTCACCACGGGCCAGCGCGGGTTTGAGCATGTTGCCCGCGTCCATCGAACCTTCGCCCTTGCCGGCACCGACCATGGTGTGCAGTTCGTCGATGAACAGGATGATCTGCCCTTCCTGCTTGGACAGCTCGTTGAGCAGGGCCTTGAGCCTTTCTTCAAACTCGCCACGGTACTTGGCACCGGCAATCAGCGCCCCCATGTCCAGGGACAACAGGCGCTTGCCCTTGAGGCCGTCCGGCACCTCACCGTTGATGATGCGCTGGGCCAGACCTTCGGCGATGGCGGTCTTGCCGACGCCGGGTTCACCGATCAGCACCGGGTTGTTCTTGGTGCGACGCTGCAGCACCTGGACCGTGCGGCGGATTTCATCGTCGCGGCCGATGACCGGGTCCAGCTTGCCCTCTTCGGCGCGCTTGGTCAGGTCGACAGTGTATTTGTCCAGCGCCTGTCGGGACTCCTCGTGGTTGGCGTCGTTTACCGCTTCGCCGCCACGCAGGTTGTTGATGGCATTTTCCAGGGCTTTCTTGCTCACGCCCTGGCCAAGCAACAATTTGCCGAGCTTGCTGTTCTCGTCCATGGCGGCGAGCAGCACCAGTTCGCTGGAAATGAACTGATCGCCCTTCTGCTGGGCCAGTCGGTCGGCCTGGTTGAGCAGCCGCGCCAGATCCTGGGACATATTCACGTCGCCGGTGGGGTTCTGGATCTTGGGCAAGTGGTCGAGTTCTTTCGCCAGCTCTTTGCGCAGGCTGTTGACATCAAAGCCCACCTGCATCAGCAGCGGCTTGATGGAACCGCCCTGTTGTTCGAGCATGGCCTGCATCAGATGCGCCGGTTCGATACCGGGATGGTCCATGCCGACAGCCAATGACTGGGCGTCGGACAAGGCCAATTGCAGTTTGCTGGTTAAACGGTCAATACGCATAGGGTCACCTTCCTTTTGAGCAGGCCGGACCTGAAAACCATCCTGAATGAAGAAACCTGCCAGATACCGCTATAGATGTGGTCGATTCTGGGAGTTTCAAGACGGGGCCCGTTGACCCAGATCAGTAAGGATGAAGCCCTGTGGGAGCGAGCCTGCTCCCGATTGCGGTGTATCAGATCGATTAAAGGTTAGCTGACACACCGTCATCGCGAGCAGGCTCGCTCCCACAGCTTGATTCAGCCAGACATCCTTCTCTTATTCGATCCAGACCAGGGAGGCGAAGCGACCGGTGCGCGGGTTGCGGCGGTAGGAAAAGAAACGCGGGTCGCTCACGGTGCACAGCCCGCCGCCGTAGACCGCCGTGACACCACGTGCCGCCAGGCGCAAGCGTGCCAGGGTATAAATGTCGGCCAGGAACTTGCCGGCGTTGTGGCTGGGTACGAAAGCTTCTGCCGCCTCGGGCAGTGACGCAATAAAAGCTTCACGCACCTCGGGACCGACCTCGAACGCTTGCGGACCAATGGCCGGCCCGAGCCAGGCCAGCACTTCACCTGTAGGAACTTCAAGGCTATCGAGCGTGGCTTCCAGTACGCCGTTCGCCAGCCCACGCCAGCCAGCATGGGCCGCCGCGACGCGGGTGCCGGCACGGTTACAGAACAGCACGGGCAGGCAGTCCGCAGTCATCGCTGTGCAGGCGATACCCGGCGTAGCGGTCCAACTGGCGTCAGCGATGAGCACCTGCGCCGGGTCAGCCTCGACCACATTGATTCCATGAACCTGCTGCAACCAGGCCGGGTGAATGGCGAATCGGTCGGTGAGACGGCGACGGTTCTCGGCGACGGCTTGCGGATCGTCATCCACATGATTGCCCAGGTTGAGGCTGTCGAACGGCGCCAGACTGACGCCGCCCCCGCGAGTAGTGACGCAGGCCTTTACCCGGGTCGGCGCAGGCCAGTCGGGTATCAGCCAGTCACTCATCCGACGAATGCCTCGCGATCCTGCTTGAGCAGAGTCAGCAGCCAGACGAAGTCATCCGGCAGCGGCGACTCCCAGCTCATGCGCTTGCCGGTGGTCGGATGATCCAGCTCCAGGAAGCGTGCATGCAGCGCCTGACGCGGGAAGTTCTTCAGGGATTCGACCATGGTCACGCTGGCCGCCGGCGGGATGCGGAAACGACCGCCATAGGCCGGGTCGCCCACCAGCGGGAAATTGATGTGGGCCATGTGTACGCGGATCTGGTGGGTACGACCGGTTTCCAACTTGACCCGCACATGGGTGTGGGAGCGGAAGCGTTCCAGCACGCGGTAATGGCTGACCGCCGGCTTGCCGCCTTCCATCACCGCCATGCGCTGGCGTTGCTGGCCATGACGACCGATGGGGGCATTGATCTTGCCACCCGCGGTGACCACGCCGATCACGATGCATTCATAGATACGGCTGACGCTGCGACTTTGCAGCTGCGCGACCAGTTGTGTCTGCGCCTGGATGGTCTTGGCCACCACCATGAGACCGGTGGTGTCCTTGTCCAGGCGATGAACGATGCCGGCACGCGGGACATTGATGATGTCCGGTACGTGATGCAGCAAGGCGTTGAGCAGGGTGCCATCGGCATGGCCCGCCGCCGGGTGCACCACCAGGCCCGCCGGCTTGTTGATGACCAGGATGTCGTCGTCTTCATAGACGATGTCCAGGGCAATGTCCTGGGCGACCCATTCACCCTGGGCCTCCTGCTCGGCGGTCAGCTCGAGGACGGCGCCGCCATGGACGATGTCGCGCGGGCGCACGACCGCCCCATCCACTGTCAGGCGGCCGTCCTTGATCCAGGCGGAAAGGCGCGAGCGCGAATGCTCGGCAAAGAGTTGGGCGGCGACTTGATCGAGGCGTTGGCCGCCCAATTCGGACGGCACCTCTGCGCGAAGTTCTATTTTATCGGACATGCTCGGACTGGGCGTCGGCACAGCCTTTGGTTTCGGCTGCGCGCTTGTGGTTAAATACGGCGTCTTTTGCCCCGAGGCTTTTCAACGGGGCGCTCATCATAACAGGACGGCCCCGCCCAAGACAGCGGCCGTCATAGGGACGCAAGCCGCCATGCAAGTGAAACACCTGCTGCTGATCGCCATCCTCGCATTGACTGCTGCTTGCTCGTCGAAGGAAGTCGTAGACGAAAACCTGAGCGAAGTCGAACTGTACCAACAGGCGCAGAACGACCTGGACAACAACAGTTACACCAGCGCCACCGCCAAGCTCAAGGCCCTGGAGTCGCGGTATCCGTTCGGTCGCTACGCCGATCAGGCCCAGCTGGAGCTGATTTACGCCAATTACAAGAACGCCGAGCCGGAAGCTGCGAAATCCGCCGCCGAGCGTTTCATTCGTCTGCACCCGCAGCACCCGAACGTCGATTACGCTTACTACCTCAAGGGCCTGACCTCCTTCGACCAGGACGTCGGCCTGCTGGCGCGCTTCCTGCCGCTGGACATGACCAAGCGTGACCCGGGCGCCGCGCGCGACTCCTACAACGAGTTCGCCCAGCTGACCAGCCGCTTCCCCAACAGCCGCTACTCGCCGGACGCCAAGCAGCGCATGATCTACCTGCGCAACCTGCTGGCCTCCTACGAAATCCACGTGGCCGACTACTACCTGACCCGTCAGGCCTATGTCGCTGCCGCCAACCGTGGCCGCTACGTGGTGGAAAACTTCCAGGAAACCCCATCGGTCGGCGACGGCCTGGCGGTAATGACCGAAGCCTACCAGCGCCTGCACCTGGACGACCTGGCGGCCTCCAGCCTGGAAACCCTCAAGCTGAACTACCCCGATCACCCATCCCTGGTCGATGGCCAGTTCACCCCACGGGTCGACGAAGCCGACAACCGGTCGTGGCTGAGCAAGGCAACCCTGGGCCTGATCGAATCCCGTCCACCTCTGCCGCCGGGCGAAACCCGCGCCAACCAGGACGTGCAGCGCCAGTTCCAGGACGCCAAGGAAGCCATCCCGAACGAACTCAAGCCCAAGGACGAGAATGGCGATGTGATCGAGGAGGAAGCCCCCGAGAAGGAATCCGGCGACCGTTCCTGGTTCAGCTACATGACCTTTGGCCTGTTCGACTGAAGCCAAGGCATGCATCAAAAGGGAGACCCGCCGGTCTCCCTTTTTTATGCCTGCCTTTTATTGCGCTGTGCGCCGTTCCGGTCCTTGGCTAAACTGCCGCATCATCAGCCGAAAAGCCGCCCATCATGCTTCGTTTACTGTTCTGGATCGCCTTGATTGCCGCCGCGATATGGTTCTGGCGCAAATTAAAGGCCGCCTCCTCCGCACCGAACGCCCCCCGGGAGCAAGACGCACCGCCCATGGTTCGTTGCGCCCATTGCGGCGTACACCTGCCCCGTGACCGGGCGCTGGCACTTGAGCAACAGTGGTATTGCAGCCAGGCTCACCTCGAGCAAGGCCCGGGCCCTCGTGATCGCTGAGGCTTCGAGCCCTCGCGTCAAGCAGACGCAGCGCCTGCTGCGCCTGTATCACCTGTACCGCCTGAGCATCGGCATCACCCTCGTACTGTTGATCTCCAGCAACATGGACAACCGTCTGCTGGAGTACGCCAACGACGACCTGTTACGAAGCGGTAGCTGGTTGTATCTGGTACTCAACATCCTGCTGGTGGTGTTTCTGGAAAATACCCGCCGCCCAGCACGGCGGTTCGGCCTGGCACTGACCGACGTATTACTGCTGTCGTGGCTGTTCTTCGCCGCGGGCGGTGCCCCTAGCGCCATTGGTAACCTGCTCATTGTCTCGGTGGCCATCGGCAACACCCTGCTGCGGGACCGAATCGGCCTGTTGATCGCGGCCGTCGCTACCCTCGGCATCGTCAGCTCGACCTTTTTCCTGGGTCTCAGCGACTCGAACCGTCCCAGCAGCTATTTGCAGGCCGGCACCCTTGGGGCCTTGTGCTTTGCCGCCGCCCTGTTGGTGCAGGGCCTGACCCGGCGCCTGGAGGCCAGCGAAACACTGGCCGAACAGCGCGCCAGCGAGGTGGTCGGACTCGAAGCGCTGAACGCGTTGATCCTGCAGCGCATGCGCACCGGGATCCTGGTCCTCGACCGCCAGCGACGGGTGCAGTTGGCCAACGAAAGCGCGTTGAATCTGCTGGGCATGCATGACCTGGTCGGCCAGCCGATCGACGACTACTCCAACGATCTGGTCGAGTGTCTGAAACTGTGGCTGAACAATCCCAGCCTGCGCCCGCCGAGCCTGACCATCACCGGTACGGGTCTGACCCTGCAACCGAGCTTCATCGCCCTGGGTCACAACGAACAGCACCAGATCCTGGTGTTCCTCGAAGACCTGGCCCAAGTGGCCCAGCAAGCCCAGCAATTGAAACTCGCCTCCCTCGGGCGCCTGACCGCCGGTATTGCCCACGAAATTCGCAACCCCTTGGGGGCGATCAGCCACGCGGCGCAATTGCTGCGCGAATCCGAGGAACTGAACGACGCGGATCGGCGTCTGACGCAGATTATTCAAGATCACTCCCAACGAATGAACCGCGTCATTGAAAATGTCCTGCAGCTGTCCCGCCGCCAGCAAACCACTCCCCAGCGCCTCGACCTGCGAGCCTGGCTCGGCCATTTCGTCCAGCAGGCCCGCGAAAACGCGACCGGGCACCAGCAGTTGCACCTGAGCATCGACCCGGGCGACTACGCCACGCTCATGGACCCCGATCAGTTGACCCAGGTGTTGGACAATCTGCTGCGCAACGCCTGGCGCCACAGTGCGCAGGTCCATGAGCAAGCCGAGGCCTGGCTGAAGCTCTTCATCGATCCCCATAGTCATCTGCCCACGCTGGACATCATCGACAACGGCCCCGGCGTGACACCGGACCAGCAGGCACACCTGTTCGAGCCTTTCTTCACCACCAGCAGCCAGGGCACCGGCCTTGGTCTCTATCTGTCCCGAGAGCTGTGCGAAAGCAACCAGGCCCGCCTAGACTTTAAACCACGCCAAGGCGGCGGCTGCTTTCGCATCACCTTTGCTCACGGACGGAAACAGATTTGAATACACGCTCACGGCAACGAATCCTGATCGTCGACGACGAGCCGGACATCCGCGAACTCCTGGACATCACCCTGGGACGGATGAAACTCGACACCCGCAGCGCCAAGAACCTTGCCGAAGCCCAGGCCCTGCTGGCCGACGAAGCGTTCGATCTGTGCCTGACCGACATGCGCCTGCCCGACGGCACCGGCCTGGAGCTGGTGCAACACATCCAGCAACGTTTTCCCCAACTGCCCGTGGCGATGATTACCGCCTACGGCAGCCTGGAAACCGCTATCGATGCCCTGAAGGCCGGGGCTTTTGATTTCCTGACCAAGCCGGTCGACCTGGGACGACTGCGGGAGCTGGTCAGCAGCGCCCTGCGCTTACCGTCGGTCGCCGTCCCGACCACCACCATCGAGCGTTGCCTGCTGGGCGACTCCCCACCGATGCGCAATGTGCGCAAACAGATCGAGAAACTCGCCCGTAGCCAGGCACCGGTGTATATCAGCGGGGAATCAGGCTGCGGCAAGGAACTGGTGGCGCGGCTGATCCATGAACAGGGCCCTCGTTCCAACCAGGGATTCGTGCCGGTCAACTGTGGGGCGATTCCGACGGAACTGATGGAAAGCGAGTTTTTCGGCCACCGAAAGGGCAGTTTCAGCGGCGCCATCGAGGACAAGCCCGGCCTGTTCCAGGCCGCTCACGGCGGGACGCTGTTCCTTGACGAAGTGGCCGACCTGCCCCTGGCGATGCAAGTCAAACTGTTGCGAGCGATCCAGGAAAAGGCCGTACGCGCCGTTGGCGGCCAGCAGGAGGAAGTGGTGGATGTACGAATCCTCTGCGCCACTCACAAGGACCTGAGCGCCGAAGTCGCCGCCGGACGCTTCCGCCAGGACCTTTATTACCGCCTGAACGTTATCGAACTGCGTGTCCCGCCCCTGCGCGAACGCCGCGAAGACATTGAACCATTGGCCAACCACATGCTCCAGCGCCTGGCCGCCAACACCGGCAATCCCCCCGCCAAGCTTCACCCCAATGCCGTGGCAGCCCTTAAGGACTATCGTTTCCCCGGCAATGTGCGAGAGCTGGAAAACATGCTCGAACGCGCCTATACCCTCTGCGAACACCAACAGATCGAAGCCGGCGACCTGCGCCTGTCCGAAGGCACCAGCCCCACCGAAGCCGCCAGCCCCGACCTGACACGGGTCGACAACCTGGAAGACTACCTGGAAGACGTTGAGCGCAAGCTCATCCTCCAGGCCCTGGAAGAAACCCGCTGGAACCGCACAGCGGCGGCGCAGCGGTTGAAACTGTCGTTTCGGTCGATGCGGTATCGGTTGAAGAAGCTGGGGTTGGATTGAGGAAAGTCAGAGTCAGCATGACCAATGGCTGGGCTCACACACCCCCTGTGGCGAGGGGATTTATCCCCGCTGGGCTGCGAAAGCAGCCCCAAGACAGTCAATACAATCTCCTGACACACCGAGGTGTAAGGATTCGGGGCCGCTTCGCAGCCCAGCGGGAATAAATCCCCTCGCCACATATCCTATCTGACCCGCCAACTCCGTTGACCGGTATCTAATCCGCCGTCACCGGCACCCGTTCATCCAACACCCGATTGGCCAGCAACTCGCTCAACTCGATCAACTGCTGCACACCCAGGGCAACATGCGGCGTGAACCATCAAGCTCGAAAGCCAGGTCGCAGAGCGTTGCGTTGGCGGATGCCAGGGTTTCGCTCAGGTTGGCGAGGAGACATTCGGCGTCTATACCCTCCACGACGGTGAACAATTGGTTTGAGGCTGGCTTCTTCTTGGCTTCAGGCTTAGGGGTTAAGTAAAAGTCGAGGGCGCGCTTGGCGGCTTCATCGAGCCTGGAGTCCAGGCCGGGGTGGAGAGAAGCGTTATTGGTTTCTGGAGATGATGGAGGTTTGTCACACATTGCGGCACTCCAAAAAGGAAAATGGATTACCAAGGTATAAGCGGGCCGCGACGCCCGGACGCTGAATTGGCAGCGACCGAGGAAGGTTAGCGATAGCTCTTCCCACCCGGCAACCGCCGGAGTTCGTCGGAAAAAATCTTCTTGAACTGAAATCCTGTCTGACCATTCGTACCAATCGGTGGTGGCTGTCAGACCATCATCGCGAGCAAGCTCGCTCCCACAATGGCTCTGTGTATACCTTTGAAAGCCGTGTCGAGCTATAAGCCGCGCCGCGGCTTTTGATCTTCCGCCCCTTCGGGAGGCCGTACGCTGGGGCGAGCGTTCTTTGCTTACTTTCTTTGGCGTTTGAAAGAAAGTAAGTCGCCGTCAGGGCGAAACCATCAGTAGCCGTTACCGAAGCAACGGATATATACCGGTCAACAAATCCCGGACATCGCCATCACGAGCAAGCTTTGCTCCCACTGGGGGAGGTCTGAGAGGACCATTTCATTAGTGAACTGCCCCCCAGAAAAACAGCCCAGAGGACACCCAGATCAGAGCCTACAACCGCCCGGCAAGCGCATACGGCGCAGGATTGATCACCGGTTCACGCCCCAACATCAAATCAGCAAACAAACGACACGACGCCGGCGCCAGCACCAACCCATTGCGGTAATGCCCGCAGTTGAGCCACAGCCCCGCAACCCCCGGCACTTCACCGATATAAGGGATACCCTCCGGCGAACCGGGTCGCAGCCCCGCCCAATGCCCAACCACCTCAGCATCGGCCAGGGCCGGGATCAATTGCTGCGCAGAAGCCTTCAGACTTTCCAGCGCGGTATCGGTCGGCGTCTTGTCAAAACCTTCGCGCTCCAGGGTGCTGCCCACCAGGATATGTCCGTCGCGACGCGGAATCGCATAGCGGCCCTTGGCCAGGACCATACTCGACAGGAAATCCGACGCGCACTTGTACAGGATCATCTGCCCCTTGACCGGCTCGACCGGCAACTTCAGCCCTAACGTCTTGAGCAACTCGCCGCTCCAGGCGCCTGCGGCCAGTACCACCTGATCGCCACGAATCGGCCCGGCCGAACTCTCCACCCCGACAACCCGCCCACCGTCGCGGATGAACCCGCCGACCTCACAGTGCTCATGAAGCGTGACATTGGACAGCGCCAGCAAGGCAGCCTTGAGGGACTTCACCAACCGGGGGTTGCGCACGTTGGCAACGTCGGCCATGTAAATCGCTCGGGAAAAACCCGCCCCCAGCACCGGCACCGCATCATGGACAGCAGAGATATCCACAGCCTTCAACGGACGCCCTTCCCGGCTGGCCCAGGCCAGCGCTTCGTCCTGATCGTCCAGGTCCAGCCAATAGAGGCCGGTAACATGCACTTGCGGGTCGACCCCGGTGGCCGCGAGCAGACGTTGCCCCAGCTGTGGATAAAAATCCTGCGACCAATGCGCCAGTGCCGTGACAGCCGGGCTATAGCGCCAGGGGTACAGCGGCGACACGATACCGCCACCCGCCCAGGACGACTCCTGGCCGACACTGGAACGGTCCAGCAGAACCACGCGTTGGCCTTCCGAGGCCAGATTGAACGCCGTCAGCAGGCCGATGACTCCGCCGCCGACAATCACCACTTGCTGTTGCCTGGTCATGTTCTGATTCGACTCATAAGACAGGGGCGCAAAACGGCGCCCGAATGAAAAACTCAGCGACCCCAGCAATCCTTGGCGGTCAAACCGGCAGCGGCGTTGAGCATGCTTCGCGCGCCAGTGTTGTTGATCGTGAAATCGCCGCACTTGTCCGTCGCCATGGACGAACCGCTTTTGCGTACGGCAGTCAAGGTAAAGCTCTGGTCCGCCAGCGTCTGTGTAATGGTGTAGAAATCATTGCCACTGCTCAGCCCGGTGGCATTGCTGTACACGTTGTTCTTCGAGTAGTAGCGCTCGAGAATCTGGGCCTGCTCCGATAGCAGACTGGCTATTTCGGTACGGCGGCCTTTTTTCATGTACTCGGTCAGGCTCGGGTAGCCGACGGTGATCACGATACCAATGATGGCAATCACGATCATGATTTCAATCAAGGTGAAACCCCGGTTGGATTTGCGCATACCTACCTCTTACTGTATTTGCCGCCACATGATGCGACGGCTGCCGCCTACGGCTTTCCCCAGCAGGTCGGTAATACCGCCTCCGGAATCGTTCACGACCATGTTGGTGGCACCGTTGGCACTGACGACTGCACTCAGGGTCGGGATACCACCGGTGAAAACCACCCCGGCGGAGATCGTGTCGAGGCTGCTGAGTGCGCCGTCCCCGTTGGTATCGAGCACCGCATAGTTGAGCATCTTACCGTTGAAAGCATCCACTTCGATCAGTTTGCCAGTACCGAAGCTGGCACAGGGATCGGTGGTGTCCACCGCTGCGGTGGTGAAGACCACCCGTCCGAGCACCAGGTTGGCCGGGTTGATGACCCGTTCCCCGGTCAATGCATTGTTGTACACCAGGGGCAAATACCAGCCTTTCTTCGCGGGGTAAGTCACGTCGGTCTGGCTGGTGGTCACGAACTGCCCCGTGCTGCCTGAAAACACGCCGGTGATCGACTGAGCCTGCAGGCTCGACACCGTGATCGCCCCGGCGCCACCGACGGCATCCCAGATCGAATAGAACGCTTGCAAGTCCTTGTTGAGCTTGTCGGCTGTTTCATTGAATTTGCCGGTGCCGAAGAAAACCTGGACCCCGCCCTGGGGATTGTCCGCCAAC
The DNA here is from genome assembly GCF_022342325.2 of Pseudomonas sp. AF32. Classification (NCBI taxonomy): domain Bacteria; kingdom Pseudomonadati; phylum Pseudomonadota; class Gammaproteobacteria; order Pseudomonadales; family Pseudomonadaceae; genus Pseudomonas; species Pseudomonas sp. AF32. Next base: position 64,055 of record NZ_RQJK02000023.1, read on the forward strand.
AAAGGCTGCACGGTGATCGGCTGGGTCGCACCGCCCGGCGCGGTGAACAAGGGTTGGCCGGCAAATGCCACGCCCCAGGTATTCGGGGAGGTGGCGCTGAGGTCGAACTTCCACATCCGTCCCTTCAAGTCGCCACCATAGGCTGCCTGGACCACGTTCTGGGAGTTGACCCGAAGCTTGACCGAGGACAAGCCATTATCGGTCTCGCTGCTGTTGATGACGATTTTCTTGATCAACGATCCGTCGCGGATATCCACCACGTACAACGCCGCCACGCCGGAGTTGCTGCCATAGCCATTGGAAATGAACGCAGCCCAGCGACCGTCCGCCAGACGGGCAACCTCGGGCCGCGCGTAGGCATAACCCAGGTCATTGAAGGCGTTCGTGGCATTGGCAATGGCCGGCGCGCTGATTTCCCACAACGCCCGGATCGTATTCCCTGCCGTTGCGTCGTATAGCTGAACGGCAAAGAATGATTTGCCCCCGGCCCCTGTTCCCCCCACGGCAACGGTCTTCCAGGCGCTGCCCGATTGCGTATCGAACACCCCGATCTGCCCGTCCACCAGAAACTTGTGGCTGACACCGTTGATGTAGTTGACGTCGGCAATGGACTGCAGCGAAGGCAGTACGCTCGACGGCATGTAGGCGTAGCGGCGCGTGCCATTGGCGCTGTTGATGACATTGAAGAAACCGTCGTTGGCGTTCACCACCAGGCTGCTGTTCATGCTTGCGGCCTTGGTCGTCAGGTACGTGCTGTAACTGGTGTCGTTCACCAGGTCCGAGGCAGTCTGGTCATTGGGCGAGGCCAGCACCAGGGGTGAGTTGATGATGTCCCCCAGCAATAGGCTGCGCACCTTCAGGCCGGTTTTGTTGGTGCCCTTGCTCCACTCCACCAGATCGTTGCCGGTGATCCCCGTAGGCAGGTTCTGGCTGAGACTGGCTTGCTGGGCGGGCGAAAAGTTGGCGTAGGCCAACGTTACCGGCACGTTGGTCGCGGTGTTCCATGACTGATAAATCGGCGCCGTGGCGCCGGGTACGATGGTGGTGTTGGTGGTCCACTGCACCGCCGCCGTGTTGACTGTGCCTGTCGAGTTGAAGCCGAACGCGCGGATGGTGCCGTGCCAGTCCTTGGGGTCGTAGGTGGTCTGGTAGAAACTGGATGTGCTGGAGAGCGTGGCGCTGTTGGCGGTGCCGCCGCCCCCCGACCCGGCCTTGGATGTGATGTCGCTCAGGGCCGATGACAGGGCCGAGTTCAGGCCTTCGCTGTCCGTCGCCGGATAATACCGGCCAGCACCGTAACGGGCAGCATCGGACAGCATCTGGTTGTTGACAGCGAAACCGACGGTGTAGGTGTTGAGGTACTGTCGGGGAAAGTCCGTCGAGTTCCAACTCTTGCCAGTAGCATCGGTGCCGGTGGAACGCATGTCGATGTCGAAGGCGAATTTGGCGATGTCGTCCAGGTAAAGCGTGTCTCCCTCGGCATCGCCACTGAGGTTGTCGCCATCGTTGGTGCCGATGCCATCCCAGTTCGGCAAGCGTGGACCGCCCGTCGAGGTTGCCTGCGGGTCGTTAGTGGGAAATGTCCGGTCGAAAGTGGGCAGGCCATCGGTGATCACCACACCGAAGTTCTTTTGGCACCGATACTGGATCGGGCTGGTGTAGGTGCTGGGAGTGCCGTTGTAATACGGTGCCATGCCCCTGAAGTAGCGGGTGACTTCATAGTAACTTTCGGCCAGTGGCGTGTTCGCAACGGCGCCCAAGCCATTGATGGCATTGATCAGCGCTGTGTAGTTGGAGTTGGCCTGGGTCTGGGTGACACTGCCGCTGACGGGCGAGAGGTCGCTGATGGCCCGGGCAATGTACCCACCCGGGCCGGAGTTGCTGCTGTTGGGCGGGTTGAAGGTGGCCAGGCCAATGCGCAAGGCGCGGTTGCTGGCGACCAGATCGTTGGAGACATCCCGGGCCACATTGATTCGGTAATCATTGGGGATCGTGCCTGTGGTGAAGTCCCGGCTCGAACCGTTGGCCAAGGTTACGAGATAGGCCAGGTACCTGGCGGTATAACGGGTATTACCGCCGCCCACGGGATCTGGAAGTCGAAGACAGACCCGGCCAATGCTGGAGCGATAGAAACCGTACCAGCCAGACGAACAGCCACCACGCAACAGGCTCAACAACAGGATATTCGAGTCGTCCAGGTCCAACTCATACCTGTCGTTGCAATTGTTGCTGGCGCTGCATGCATATGTGCGCGTTTGCGCTGCCGTCGGATCAAACCCCGCCGCCCAGATGATGTTATTCATACTCCCCGAGTCATCGATCAACAGCATCACGTTCGGCGTTACCGCAGCTGCACTCAGCAATGGCGAGTCCGATGGCGTGAAGGCATGGACCGGAGCTGTCAGATAAAGGCTGAGCAGTACGCCCCACAGCACCTGCCTCCAGCCACGAAGAGCCTCAATATTTCGCATAGATGCTCTCCACAACACTGCGCTGGTTATTCCCCACCACCGCCACCGCCGTGATCCGGTACAGGGTCGCCGATGTATTGCTGGGCACGTTGACCGCCGTGAGCGTGGTGCCAATGTTCTGCACCCCATAGAACCCGCCAGGAACGGCAATCCAGTTGACCCCGGAGGTGGAATTGCGCCCCGCCGCCGTCAGGGTCGCCGACTCGGCCGGCGGCGCACATTGGATCGCGGTGGTACAAACCGGCAATGAATAGGTCTCCACCTGCACGGCGCTTTCGCCCATCCTCAACGCCGCCTCGGCCAACTGGAACGACTGGTTACGCAGCATGGTGCTACTGGTCATCTTTTCCTGGAGGGTGGCGCTCTGCATCGACGACAGGCCGATGAGCGTCAGGAGCAGCAGAAAGACGAGACTCACCAGCAAGGCCATGCCACGCTGGTTGTGTCGAGTGGGCATCGGCTTCATGGTCGCCCCTCACAACAACCGGTTGCGCAGAGCGGCAACCACGTTGTAGGTCTGATCGCGCACCGCGTTCCTGGGGTCGAAGAGCGTCAGTGTCAGGCGTACGCTACGGATCAGTGCCGGGTCGGTCGGGTTGCTGCTGTAGCTGGACGCCGCAATGTCCGTGGCACTGCTGGCCACGCCGAACGTCACGGTGAAGGCCCGCACGTTATCCACCAGCACCGCCATGGTCGGGTTACCGGGCCCGGAGCCCATCAACAACTGATTATTGCTGAAGCCGTAGATCAACCGTCTTATCGGGAATGCCATCTGCCCCGCCGCTGGCGCCCGCACACCGGTATAGGCAGTGGCCGAGGTGCGGCAATCGGAGACCACGGTCCAGGCCGGCACACCGCCACTGCTGCCTACATCTGCGGTCACCAGGGTCAGCCTCAGGTTGGCGTTGTCCCAGCGAATGGGCGTGACCTGGCTGGCATTGAAATCCCCTGCCTGGGACGCATCGGTGATGCTTCCCAGGCAGCCGAACATGCCCACCATGCGAAGCTCCTGAAGCATCTTGCTCAGCGCGAAGCGAGCGTCTTCCTGCATCACCGCGGCGGCGTCTTGACTGATATAGGTGTTCTTCGCGGCGATGAAGATCCGCACCACACCCAGCACCACCACCAGGCTGAGCACCAGCGCGATCACCAATTCAATCAGACCGAAGCCCCGACAGCGTCTGTTCATGGCGTCGCCACCGGGTCGACGGCAACGCGGCTGGTCAGCACGAAGCTGCGTCGCGCCTCGGCCGCATTGCTCGTATTGGCGGCTCGCGCATCGTCCCAGGCAATGGTGATGGTGTAGACCCGCTGATTCAGTGCAACAGTGCCGGTGGCGGTGGCACCGCCGAAGGCGATGATGTTGGTTTTGAAATCGTAAAGGTCCTGGTCCCTCGCCACGTTGAGGTTCGGCGAGCTGGGTGGCGTGACGGTGTAGTCCGCACCGGAATTGGCGCGAATGCGGTCCAGTAGGTCATAGGCGATGAAACTGGCCTGGCTGGTCATGCGTGAACTGTCGGTGTACTTGAGCGCATTGAGCTGGATCATTGCCGCCCCCAGCAAGCCCACGCCGAGGATCAGCATCGCCACCAGCACCTCGATCAGCGTCATGCCCTCCTGTGTCCTTTTACTGCAATCCGTCATCCGCAACTTCCACCCAATACGATTCGTCCGTTAAGGCAAACACTCAGCGACCTGCTCTGCGCCCCTCGCACATAATTGAAGGTCACCGGCGTGGTCGATGCCGACAACCCTCCGAGGTTGTTGAAATCAATGCTGGTCACCTCTGAGGTTAGCGTCAGAGTCGCACCGCTGCTCATCGCTGGAACAACCCGCAATACATTGGCCGGCGTGCCCGTGCTGTCATATACCGTCAATTCGCCGCTCCAGGCGCTGCCCAGCACCGTAGGGCGAATGCGTATCGTGGCGCCACGATCGATCGCGGTCATGCGGGCAAAATTCAGCGCCCGACGCAGATCGCCGATCTCGGTATCGGCCTTGGTGCGCTGCATCGACCCGGTGAACGCAGGCACCGCCATCGTGATGAGGACCAGCAACACGCCGAGGGCGACCAGCACCTCGATCAGCGTGAAACCTTTTGTACGAAGATCCATCGATGCCCTCCGCCGACGTCGGCTATACCTGCCTCTACACGCTAGAACAAACCATTGCCACAACAAGCCCTGTTCCACAATTGATTGCTCTATAACGCCGTTCCACGCTCTCCAGGGAGGAGACGTCATGCACCAACAGGGCTTCAGCCTGATCGAACTGCTCATGGGACTGGCAATTGCCGCGATTGTTCTGCCATGGGCTGGATCCGGCTACAAAGCGCTCATCGAGTCCATCGAGCGCAAGGAGGCCGCCCGCTTGCTGGCCAGCGGCTTGCGGACCGCACGAAGCGAAGCCATCACACGCAACCAAACGGTGGCGCTCACAGGGATAGACAACGATTGGAGCCGAGGGTGGCAAATCATCCAGGACGGTGATGACCAGGCGTTGCTGATGCAGCACAGCAGCGGTGCTCGCATCATCGGCAACTGGGCAGTGAAGCATTCGGTGAGGTTCGCCGGTCATGGGCAGGCGCTGCTGCCCAGTGGCGCTTTTCAAGCGGGAACTCTACACATATGCGCGAAGCACCAGCCGGTCAGCCACCACCAGGTGGTGCTGTCGCGTACCGGACGCGTCAGCCTGCGCAGCAAAGAGGCCGAGCAGGCGCTATGCGAGTTAAAGGAGGGAGCGGACCCGTAGTTCCTTGGGCATGGAAAAGGTGATGTTTTCCTCGCGGCCGGCCAGTTCGTCGGCCCCGGTGGCGCCCCACGCCTGCAACTGCTGGATCACGCCACGCACCAACACCTCCGGCGCTGAAGCACCGGCGGTGATACCGATGTGCTCGACGCCCTCGAACCAGCTGCGTTGCATGTCCTCGGCACCGTCGATCAGGTACGCCGGCGTCCCCATGCGCTCGGCCAGCTCACGCAGGCGGTTGGAGTTGGAACTGTTCGGGCTACCGACCACCAGCACGACATCGCACTCGTCGGCCAATTGCTTGACCGCATCCTGACGGTTCTGGGTGGCGTAGCAGATATCATCCTTGCGCGGCCCGCCAATCGCCGGGAAGCGCGTACGCAGGGCGTCGATCACGCGGCTGGTGTCATCCATCGACAAGGTGGTCTGGGTGACGAAGGCCAGTTTTTCCGGATTACGCACCTGCAAGGCCGCCACGTCTTCCTCATCCTCGACCAGGTAGATCGCGCCACCATTGCTGGCGTCGTACTGCCCCATGGTGCCTTCGACTTCCGGGTGCCCTTCGTGGCCAATCAGGATGCATTCACGACCGTCGCGGCTGTAGCGGGCCACTTCGATATGCACCTTGGTCACCAGCGGGCAGGTCGCGTCGAACACCTTCAGGCCACGGCCAGCGGCTTCGGTCCGCACAGCCTGGGAAACCCCATGGGCACTGAAGATCACGATGACGTCATCCGGCACCTGGTCCAGCTCCTCGACGAAAATGGCCCCGCGACTGCGCAGGTCTTCGACGACGAATTTGTTGTGGACCACTTCATGGCGCACATAGATGGGCGGCCCGAAGACTTCCAGGGCGCGGTTGACGATTTCGATCGCCCGGTCCACACCGGCGCAGAAGCCACGGGGGTTGGCGAGTTTGATTTGCATGCTGTGCCTCGTGTCTGTGGGAGCGAGCCTGCTCGCGATGCGGTGGATCAGTCACGTTGACGGTGGCTGGGACTCAGCTATCGCGAGCAGGCTCGCTCCCACAGGAATGGTGGAGAGCAATAACTGCCCGTTAACGCTTAAACCGCCTTGACGTCGAGGATTTCCACTTCGAAGTTCAAGGTCTTGCCCGCCAGCGGGTGGTTGAAGTCCACGGTCACCTGGGCGTCGTCAAATGCCTTCACCACGCCCGGCAGTTCGGTGTTGGCGGCGTCGTTGAAGATCACCAGCAGGCCTTCGGACAGCTCCATGTCCTGGAACTGGGAGCGTGGCATGGTCTGCACGTTTTGCGGGTTGGGCTGACCAAAGGCGTTTTCCGGCGCAACGACTACGGTGCGCTTGTCACCGGCCTTGAAACCGAAAATCGCCGCTTCGAAGCCGGGCAGCAGGTTGCCGTCACCGACCTTGAACACGGCCGGGGCCTTGTCGAAGGTGCTGTCGACGGTGTCGCCGTTTTCCAGGTGCAGGGCGAAGTGAAGTTTCACTTCAGTGTTTTGAGCGATACGCTGCTCAGTCATGGACGGCTTCTCCGGTTTTCTTGCTCTTGAACATGTCCAGCGCGAGCATCACAGCGCCCACGGTGATGGCGCTGTCGGCAAAGTTGAACGCCGGGAAATACCAGCGGTTCTGCCAATGCACCAGGACGAAATCGATCACGTGGCCCAAGGCTATGCGGTCGTAGAGATTGCCCAGCGCGCCACCCAGCACCAGGGCAAGCGCCACGGCCAGCCAGGTTTCGTTGCGACCCAGCCGCTTGAGCCAGACCACCAGCACGCCGCTGACCGCAACCGCGATCAGAGCAAAGAGCCAGCGCTGCCAGCCCGAACTGTCGGCCAGGAAGCTGAAGGCCGCGCCAGTGTTATAGGCCAGCGTCCAGCTGAAGTAGTCGGGAATGACCACGATCTGCTGGTACAGGGTCAGCGAGCTTTCGAAGTAGAACTTGCTGGCCTGGTCGATGACCAGTACCAGCACGCTCAACCAGAGCCAGCCCAGCCGTCCAAAACGGCCCGCTGTATTAGGCATAGTGGCGAACCTCACCGCTGCCGCTGATGTTATCGACGCAACGACCGCAGATCTCCGGATGCTCCGGGTTCACGCCGACGTCTTCGCGGCAGTGCCAGCAACGGGCGCACTTGACGAAGCTGGACTTGACCACCTTGAGTTTCAGGCCGGCCACTTCAGTGACCACCGCGTCGGCCGGTGCCTGCACCAACGGGGCGACACTGGCGGTGGAGGTGATCAATACGAAGCGCAGCTCGTTACCCAACTTGGCCAGGTCGGTGCCCAGGGCCTCTTCGGCATAGAGGGTCACTTCAGCCTGCAAGCTACCACCAACGGCCTTGGCCGCACGCTGGATTTCCATCTCCTTGTTGACCGCGGCCTTGATCGCCATGATCCGGTCCCAATAGGCACGGTCCAGCTCGAAACCTTGTGGCAGCTCGGTCAGGCCTTCGTACCAGGTATTGAGCATCACCGACTCGTTGCGCTCGCCCGGCAGGTATTCCCACAGCTCATCAGCGGTGAACGCCAGGATCGGCGCGATCCAGCGCACCAGCGCCTCGCTGATATGGAACAGCGCGGTCTGGCACGAGCGGCGCGCCTTGCTGTTGGCACCGGTGGTGTACTGGCGATCCTTGATGATGTCGAGGTAGAAACCGCCCAGCTCCTGCACGCAGAAGTTGTGGATCTTGGAGTAGACGTTCCAGAAGCGGTATTCGCCGTAGTGCTCCTGCAACTCGCGTTGCAGCAGCAGGGTACGATCCACGGCCCAGCGGTCCAGGGCGAGCATGTCCTCGGCCGGCAGCAGGTCGGTGGCCGGGTTGAAACCGGTCAGGTTCGAAAGCAGGAAGCGCGCGGTATTGCGGATACGCCGGTAGGCGTCGGCACTGCGCTGCAGGATCTGCTCGGAAACCGCCATCTCGCCCGAATAGTCGGTGGACGCGACCCACAGGCGCATGATGTCGGCACCCAGGGTGTCGTTGACTTTCTGCGGCGCAATCACGTTGCCCAAGGACTTGGACATCTTGCGGCCGGCCTCGTCCACGGTGAAACCATGGGTCAGCAGTTCGCGGTACGGCGCGTGGTTGTCGATGGCGCAACCGGTCAGCAAGGACGAATGGAACCAACCGCGATGCTGGTCCGAACCTTCCAGGTACAGGTCGGCACGCGGGCCGGCCTCGTGGCCCATCGGGTGCGAGCCACGCAGCACGTGCCAATGGGTGGTGCCGGAGTCGAACCAGACGTCCAGGGTGTCACTGATCTTGTCGTACAGCGGCGCTTCATCGCCCAACAGCTCGGCGGCGTCCAGCTTGAACCAGGCCTCGATGCCCTCGGCTTCGACGCGCTTGGCCACTTCCTCCATCAGCTCGACGGTGCGCGGGTGCAGCTCGCCGCTTTCCTTGTTCAGGAAGAACGGGATCGGCACGCCCCAGTTGCGCTGGCGGGAGATGCACCAGTCCGGACGGTTGGCGATCATCGAGTGCAGGCGCGCCTGGCCCCAGGCCGGAACGAACCTGGTGTCTTCGATGGCCTTGAGCGAGCGCTGGCGCAGGGTGTCGCCGCTGGTGGGCTGCTTGTCCATGCCGATGAACCACTGCGCGGTGGCGCGGTAGATCAACGGAGTCTTGTGGCGCCAGCAGTGCATGTAGCTGTGTTCGATGACAGTGGTGTGCAGCAGCGCGCCGACTTCGGTCAGCTTGTCGACGATGGCCGGGTTGGCTTTCCAGATGAACTGACCACCGAAGAACTCCAGCGACGGCACGTATACGCCATTGCTTTGAACCGGGTTGAGGATGTCGTCGTTGACCATGCCGTACTTCTTGCAGGTCACGAAGTCGTCCACACCATAGGCCGGGGCGGAGTGAACCACACCCGTGCCCGCGCCCAGCTCTACGTAGTCGGCCAGGTACACCGGCGACAGGCGGTCGTAGAACGGGTGACGGAAATTGATCAGTTCCAGGGCCGAACCCGGCGCGGTGGCCAGCACCGAGCCTTCCAGGCCATAGCGGGTCAGGCAGGATTCGACCAGTTCCTCGGCCAGCACCAGCAGCTTGTCGCCCACGTCAACCAAGGCATAGTTGAACTCCGGATGGACGTTCAGCGCCTGGTTGGCCGGAATGGTCCACGGGGTGGTGGTCCAGATCACGATGGCGGCCGGCTTGCTCAGCTTGCCCAGGCCGAAAGCACTGGCGAGCTTGTCTTCGTCGGCGATCGGGAACGCCACGTCGATGGTCGACGACTTCTTGTTTTCGTATTCGACTTCGGCCTCGGCCAGGGCCGAACCGCAATCGAAGCACCAGTTCACCGGCTTGAGGCCCTTGAACACGAAGCCGCCCTCGACGATTTTCGCCAGGGCACGGATTTCGCCGGCTTCGTTCTTGAAACTCATGGTCTTGTACGGGTTGGCGAAGTCGCCCAGCACGCCGAGGCGGATGAATTCGGACTTCTGCCCTTCGATCTGCTCGGTGGCGTAGGCACGGCACAGCTCGCGGGTCTTGTCCGCGCCCAGGTTCTTGCCATGGGTCACTTCCACCTTGTGCTCGATCGGCAGGCCGTGGCAATCCCAGCCCGGGACATACGGCGCGTCAAAACCCGACAGGGTCTTGGAGCGGATGATCATGTCCTTGAGAATCTTGTTCAGCGCGTGACCGATGTGAATGGTGCCGTTGGCGTACGGAGGGCCGTCGTGCAGGACGAACTTCGGACGATCCTTGCCAATCTCGCGCAACTTTCCGTACAGGCCAATGCTGTCCCAACGCTGCAGAATCTGTGGTTCGCGCTGAGGCAGGCCGGCCTTCATTGGGAAGGCGGTGTCCGGAAGGTTTAGCGTGGCTTTATAGTCGGTCATTTAAGGCTCTTCATTAGCGATTGGCGCTGGTTGCGACAAGGGCACGGGCGGCGGCGATATCTGCATGGATCGCCGTCTTGAGCGCCTCCAGAGAGGCAAAACGCTGCTCTTCACGCAGCTTATGGTGGAAAACCACCGTCAAACGCCGGTCATACAGATCGCCGGCAAAATCCAGAACATGTACTTCGAGATGGGCCTTGCCATCTCCCTGGACCGTGGGGCGTACGCCGATATTGGCGACACCGGGCCAGGCCTTGCCGTCGATCTCGACACTCACCAGGTACACACCGGTCAATGGCACGCGACGGCGCTTGAGTTGCACGTTGGCGGTCGGCGTCCCCAATTGGCGCGCCAGCTTCTGCCCGTGCAGGATCCGTCCCGCAATCCGGTACGGCCGCCCGAGCAAGCGTTCGGCCAATGCGAAATCGGCGGCCGCCAGGGCGTTGCGAACCTGGGTGCTGCTGACTCGCAAGCCATCCATCTCGACGGTCTGCGCCGCTTCGACAGTGAAGCCATGGGCGATACCGGCCTGCTGCAAGTACGTGAAATCCCCTGCCCGGTCGCAACCGAAACGGAAGTCGTCACCGACCTCCAGGTGCTTGATGCCAAGGCCGTCCACCAGGATGGTCTCGACAAAGTCGGCCGCACTGAGCTGGCTCAGCCGTTGGTTGAAGGCCAGGCACAGGACCCGGTCGATGCCTTCGGCAGCCAGCAACTGCAATTTGTCCCGCAACCGGGCCAGGCGGGCCGGCGCGGTGTCCGGGGCAAAGAATTCCCGGGGCTGCGGCTCGAAGATCACCACGCAGCTGGGCAGGCCCAACTCCAGCGCACGCTCACGCAGCCGCGCCAGGATAGCCTGGTGGCCACGGTGAACACCGTCGAAGTTGCCAATGGTGGCGACACAGCCCCGATGCCGGGGACGCAGGTTGTGGAGGCCTCGAACCAGCTGCATAACGCGCTTCTTGCTCATAAAGTGGCCGATTATAACCACACCCGGCGGCCAACGACAGGCAACACCGTAACCCAAAGTGATCGAACCGACAAAACCGCTACCCGCCCGCGGCCCGTCGTCAGCTCAAGGCCTTGCGATTGAAGTCCCGCAGACGGAACCCCAGCAGCAGCAACATGCCGAAATACGCGACTACACCGGCCACGACCAGCAGGCCCAGGCGCAGGAAACGCTCCAGCATCTGCCCCCCACCCCAGGCCGGCATGAAATACATTCCCGCGAGCAGGACCGCCGACATCACCCCCACGGCCACCAGCAGCTTGAGACCGAATTTGCCCCAGCCCGGTTGCGGCTGATACATCTTCTGTCTGCGCAGCTGGTAAAACAGCAAACCGGCGTTGAGGCAGGCACCGATGCTGATTGCCAGGGCCAAGCCGGCATGAGCCAGCGGACCGATCAGCAACAGGTTGAACAGTTGGGTCATCACCAAGGTGAAAATGGCGATCTTCACCGGCGTGCGGATGTTCTGCTGGGCATAGAAGCCTGGCGCCAACACCTTGATCAGGATGATCCCGAGCAGCCCCACCGAATAAGCGATCAGGGCCCGCTGGGTCATGGCGGCATCGAACGCATTGAACTGGCCATACTGGAACAGTGACACGGTCAGGGGCTCGGCCAGGATCCCGAGCGCCAGGGCACACGGCAGCACCAGCACGAAACACAGCCGCAGCCCCCAATCGAGAATGCGCGAGTATTCCTGGCGATCCTGGCTGGCGTAGGTCTTGGCCAGGGTCGGCAGCAGGATCGTGCCGAGCGCCACGCCCAGCACCCCGGACGGCAACTCCATCAGGCGGTCGGCGTAATACATCCACGACACCGAGCCGGCCACCAGGAACGAGGCGAAAATCGTGTTGATGATCAGGGAAATCTGGCTTACCGAAACGCCGAGGATCGCCGGCAACATCTGCTTAAGCACCCGCCAGACGCCGCTGTCGCGCAGATTCAACCGTGGCAGCACCAGCATGCCGATCTTTTTCAGGTAAGGCAGTTGATACAGCAGTTGCGCCAACCCGCCCACCAGCACCGCCCACCCCAGGGCCATCACCGGCGGATTGAAATACGGCGTCAGGAACACCGCAAACACGATCATGCTGACGTTGAGCAGAGTCGGCACGAAGGCCGGCACCGAGAAACGGTTCCAGGTATTGAGGATCGCGCCGGCCAGGGATGACAGGGAGATCAGCAATATATAAGGAAAGGTCACCCGCAACAGGTCACTGGTGAGTTGGAATTTTTCCGGGGTGTCAGTGAACCCCGGCGCCGTCGCCCAGATCACCCAGGGCGCGGCGAGCATGCCGGCCGCCGTGACAAACGCCAGTACCAGGGTCAGCAAACCGCTGACGTAGGCAATGAATGTGCGAGTCGCCTCGTCGCCCTTCTGGCTTTTGTATTCCGCCAGGATCGGCACGAATGCCTGGGAAAAGGCTCCTTCGGCGAAGATCCGGCGCAGCAGGTTGGGCAACTTGAAGGCGATGAAGAAGGCGTCAGTGGCCATCCCGGCACCGAAGATCCGTGCGATCAACGTATCGCGAACGAACCCCAGGACACGGGAAAGCATCGTGATAGAGCTGACGGCGGCCAACGATTTGAGCAGATTCATGAAAAGAGTTCTTGCCTGTCGATAAACAGCAGGCGAACTACGCGCCCACTTGTGCGATACTCCGCGCCGCCAACAGCACAGCGCCAAAGCCCGCGAGTTTACAGGTCGCACGCCGGAAAGAAATCATCCGGTGCGCCGTACCTGCCATTCAGCGGAACGCGTCACCCGCCCTTGACAAGACCTCAACTCATCGGCATGATTCGCGGCCTATTTTGTTTGCTATTTCCCAAAAAGTCTTTCGAGGAGCTCGACGGTGGCCAACTCACCTTCCGCCAAAAAACGTGCAAAACAGGCTGAGAAGCGTCGCAGCCACAACGCCAGCCTGCGTTCCATGGTTCGTACCTACATCAAAAACGTAGTCAAGGCCATCGACGCAAAAGACGCTGCAAAAGCCCAAGCTGCTTACGTTCTGGCTGTGCCTGTTATCGACCGCATGGCCGATAAAGGCATCATCCACAAGAACAAGGCTGCTCGCCATAAGAGCCGCCTGAATGGCCACGTAAAGGCCCTGAACGTTGCCGCTGCTGCCTAAGCGACGCGCTCGTTAAAAAACCGACCTCAGGGTCGGTTTTTTATTGCCTGCAATTTTGCAAACACACCGCAATATAAAATGTGGGAGCGAGCCCGCTCGCGACAGCGGAGTGTCAGACGACTTGCCGCTACTGTTACACCGCTATCGCGAGTAGGCTCACTCCCACAGGGGTTGCGCGCGAACTTATTGAGGACGAGACCACGGCAGGATCGGAATCGCCGTGACCGCATTCTGCGGACTGCCTTCGATCACCCGGTCGCTGTAGACCAGATAAACCAGCGTATTGCGTTTCTTGTCGAGAAAACGCACTACCTGCATGGTCTTGAACACCAGCGATGTGCGCTCTCTGAACACTTCCTCACCATCCTTGAGCTCACCCTTGAAGCTGATTGGTCCTACCTGACGACAAGCGATGGACGCCTCGGCACGGTCTTCGGCCAGACCCAGACCACCCTTTACGCCGCCGGTCTTGGCCCGCGACAGGTAGCAAGTCACACCCTCGACCTTGGGGTCGTCGAATGCCTCGACCACGATCCGGTCGTTCGGGCCGACGAATTTAAATACTGTGGACACCTGACCGATTTCCTCGGCCGAGGCCAGCAGCGGCAACGCCAGCAGCAAGCCAATCAATCCTTTTGCCACACCCATGAGTTTTCCTTAGACGAGAATCAGGTTGTCACGATGAACCAGTTCCGGCTCAGCCATGTAGCCCAACAGGCCCACAATCGCATCTGACGACTGGCCGATGATTTTCTGCGCCTCCAGAGCACTGTAGTTGGCCAGGCCACGGGCGATCTCACGACCATCCGGCGCCACGCAAACCACCATTTCGCCACGACGGAAGCTACCCTGGACCAGTTTCACCCCCACCGGCAGCAGGCTTTTATTGCCTTGCGACAGCGCCGACACGGCACCAGCGTCCAACACCAACGTGCCACGGGTTTGCAGATGCCCCGCCAACCACTGCTTGCGAGCGGCGAGCATGCCACGCTCAGGCGACAGCAACGTACCGATGCGCTCGCCCGCTTTCAGGCGATCCAGCACCCGCTCCAGACGCCCGCCGACAATAATGGTGTGCGCCCCGGAACGTGCCGCCAGCCGCGCTGCACGCAGCTTGGTCTGCATACCGCCACGCCCCAAGGCACCACCGGTACCGCCAGCCACCGCATCCAGCGCCGGGTCGTCAGCGCGGGCTTCGTAGATCAGATTGGCGTCGGGATTGGTACGCGGATCGGCGTCGAACATGCCATCGCGATCCGTGAGGATCACCAGCAAATCCGCCTCCACCAGGTTCGCCACCAGCGCAGCCAGGGTATCGTTATCGCCGAAACGGATTTCGTCGGTGACCACGGTGTCGTTCTCGTTGATCACCGGAATGACCTTCAACTCCACCAACGCACGCAAGGTGCTGCGGGCATTGAGGTAACGCTTGCGGTCGGACAGGTCGTCATGGGTCAGAAGGATCTGCGCCGTATGGCGATCATGCTCGGCAAAGCTGGACTCCCAGGCCTGTACCAGCCCCATCTGGCCAATGGCAGCAGCAGCCTGCAATTCGTGCATCGCGCTGGGTCGCGACGTCCAGCCCAGGCGACTCATGCCAGCCGCCACCGCCCCCGAAGAGACCAACACCAGCTCGACGCCAGCCTCATGCAAGGCCACCATCTGCTCGACCCATACCGCCATTGCCTTGCGGTCCAGCCCCTTGCCATCCGCCGTCAGCAGTGCGCTGCCGATCTTCACGACCCAACGCCGCGCACCCGTCACCTTGCTCCGCATTTTCTTCAACCTTTGCCAGCGAACGGCGCGACCCAGCGCCGCCCATGGGATTATTCGTATTTGCGTTCTACAGATACCAAAACGCCGCTCGAATGAGCGGCGCCTGGGAACCGGCTGACTGCGATGATAACACCGCGCCTCGCCAGATATACCGTCATCGCAGACAAGCCTCGCCCCCACGGGAGCCAGGCACGCCTTGGATGTCAGTCGCGTACGTAAATGATTTCCGGACCGTCCTCGTCATCCACGTCTTCTTCATCCCAATCATCATCACCGATGTCATGAACCGACTTCACGCCACTGCGACGCAAGGCACGCTGGTCATCCAGCGCCTGCAACTGCGCACGCGCTTCGTCTTCGATACGCTGGTCGAGCTCAGCCAATTCTTCCTTGTAGACAGGATCATTGGCCAGCCGGTCGGCGCGATCTTCCAGATAACGCATGATGTCGTGACACAGGCGCTCGGTACCCTCTTTGGCGATAGCCGAGATCACGTAGACCGGACCTTCCCATTCCAGCCGATCGACGATTTCCTTGACCCGCTCCTCGTGCTCTTCCTCAAGGATCTGGTCACACTTGTTCAGCACCAGCCAACGGTCACGCTCGACCAGGGCCGGACTGAATTTGGCCAGCTCGCTGACGATCACTTCGGCGGCGTCGGCAGGATTGCTTTCATCCAGAGGCGCCATGTCCACGAGGTGCAGCAACAGGCGAGTGCGGGACAAATGCTTGAGGAAGCGAATCCCCAGACCCGCACCATCGGAAGCACCTTCGATCAGACCCGGAATATCCGCGATCACGAAGCTTTTCCAACGATCGACACTAACCACGCCCAGGTTTGGCACCAGGGTGGTGAACGGGTAGTCGGCGACCTTGGGCTTGGCAGCCGAAACCGAGCGAATGAACGTACTCTTGCCGGCGTTCGGCAGCCCCAACAGCCCTACGTCGGCCAGCACTTTCATTTCCAGCTTCAGGTCACGCTGCTCGCCCGGCTTGCCCGGCGTGGTCTGGCGTGGCGCACGGTTGGTACTGGACTTGAAACGGGTGTTACCCAGGCCATGCCAACCACCCTGGGCCACCAGCAAGCGCTGGCCCGGCTTGGTCAGATCACCAATGACCTCCTGGGTGGCGGAGTCGATCACCGTGGTGCCCACTGGCACGCGCAGAATCAGATCCTCGCCCTTTTTGCCGGTGCAGTCGGTGCTGCCGCCGTTGGAACCACGCTCGGCATCGAAGTGCCGGGTGTAACGGTAATCCACCAGGGTATTGAGGTTTTCGTCGGCGACCATGAAGATCGAGCCGCCGTCGCCGCCATCACCGCCGTTCGGACCACCGTTTTCAATGAATTTTTCCCGACGGAAACTCATGCAGCCATTGCCGCCGTCGCCCGCCTTTACTCGAATCGATACTTCATCAACAAATTTCATGACACACGCCTCTCGTCATATGGACGAGCCGAAAAAACAAGACATAAGACTCTTGCAAAAATGAGCGCAGCGGCCTGATTCACGCCCCAATTGCAGCGCCGACAGCCCATACAAACAGCTTTGCAAGAGACTCACCCCACAAACGAAAAAGCCCCGTCGCAAGACAGGGCTTTTCCAGCGAGCTCGCAATTAAGCTGCGATAACGCTTACGTAACGACGACCGAAGGCGCCTTTTACTTCGAACTTGATCACGCCTTCGATTTTAGCGAAGAGGGTGTGATCCTTGCCCATGCCCACGCCGTAGCCAGCGTGGAATTGGGTGCCGCGCTGACGCACGATGATGTTGCCTGCTTTGATAGCCTGGCCGCCATACATCTTCACGCCAAGGCGTTTGGCTTCTGAGTCGCGACCGTTACGGGTACTACCACCAGCTTTTTTGTGTGCCATGAGTTCAATTCTCCTAGTGAGGAATTAGGCTGAAATTAAGCCTGAATACCGGTGATTTTGATCTCGGTGTACCACTGGCGGTGGCCCATACGCTTCATGTGGTGCTTACGACGACGGAACTTGATGATGCGGACTTTATCGTGACGACCTTGGGAGATCACTTCAGCCACAACGGTAGCGCCAGCAACGACTGGAGCGCCGATATTCACGTCGTCACCATTGGCGACCAACAGAACACGATCAAAAGTCACGGATTCGCCGGTGGCGACTTCCAGTTTTTCGATCTTCAGGTATTCACCTGGGGCGACCTTGTATTGCTTGCCACCAGTAACGATTACTGCGTACGACATGGTATTTCTCCGATAATCCTGCTCACCCAGCGCTTTATAGAAAAAGGTATTGGCTGGCATGGCTGCATGGGCTGGAAGGCCCGGGATGCAATTGCGTAAGGCAGGTGCTGCCCAGGAAGTTCAGGGTGCGCGATTGTACGCAAGCCAACGGAGCCTTGCAAGTAGCCGTCCATCGCGCCTTGACAGCCCCGGACATGGGTCCTAGCATGCCGCGCAACCCTTCTGGAGCGCCTGTCGCTGATGCAACCCCAAGCTTTCTACCGCGCAGTGGCGGACGATTTTAGTGCCGTTGACGGCATCATCAAGAAGCAGCTGACTTCCCGAGTGCCGCTGGTCTCGAAGATTGGCGACTATATCACCTCGGCTGGCGGCAAGCGCCTGCGTCCTTTATTGGTGCTTTTGTGCGGCAAGGCCCTGGGCCGTGAAGGCGACGACCTGCGCCTGCTGGCCGCCACCATCGAGTTCCTGCACACCGCGACTCTACTGCACGATGACGTGGTCGACATGTCCGGCATGCGCCGTGGCCGCTCGACCGCCAATGCCATGTGGGGCAACGCACCGAGCGTCCTGGTGGGCGACTTCCTGTACTCGCGCTCGTTCGAAATGATGGTCGAACTGGGCTCGATGCCGGTCATGAAGATTCTGTCCCAGGCGACCCGCATCATTGCCGAAGGCGAAGTCCTTCAGCTGTCCAAGGTGCGCGACGCCAGCACCACGGAAGAAACCTACATGGAGGTCATCCGCGGCAAGACCGCGATGCTCTTCGAAGCCTCGACCCACAGCGCGGCCGCCCTGGCCGGCGCCACAGCCGAACAGAGCGAAGCGCTGCGCACCTTTGGCGATCACCTGGGCGTGGCCTTCCAACTGGTGGACGACCTGCTGGATTACAAGGGTGATGCCGAAACCCTGGGCAAGAACGTCGGCGACGACCTGGCCGAAGGCAAGCCGACCCTGCCGCTGATCTACACCATGCGCGAAGGCACGCCTGAACAGGCGGCGCTGGTGCGCCAGGCCATCCAGAAAGGCGGGATCGAAGACCTGGAAAGCATTCGTGTAGCGGTCGAAGCGTCCGGCTCGCTGGAATACACCGCGAAACTCGCTCGGGACTATGTTGCCCGCGCCATCAAATGCCTCGACGCCCTGCCGGCCAGCGAATACCGTGATGCACTGGTTGAGCTGAGCGAGTTTGCGGTGGCTCGTACCCACTGATCGACCAACTGCATGAAAGACCTGCTCGCGATAACGGTGTAACCGTCAACTCAGATGTTGAATGCAAGTACGCCATCGCGAGCAGGCTCGCTCCCACATTAGGATCAAACCTGCCCTTCCTGCTGTAAAACCTTATATAATGTGCGCCCTTTTGCCCTCCTGACACCCAAGGAACCTTAGTGAGCACGCTGCCTCCCTGCCCGAAATGCAATTCCGAATACACCTACGAAGACGGCACCCAGCTGGTCTGCCCGGAGTGTGCCCACGAATGGTCCGCCAGTGACGAAGCTGAAACGGCGTCCGAGGACACCGTGAAAAAGGATTCGGTCGGCAACGTCCTGCAGGACGGTGACACCATCACCGTGATCAAGGACCTCAAGGTCAAGGGCACGTCGCTGGTGGTCAAGGTGGGCACCAAGGTCAAGAACATCCGCCTGTGCGATGGCGACCATGACATCGACTGCAAGATCGATGGCATCGGTCCGATGAAGCTCAAATCCGAGTTCGTCAGAAAAGTCTGATTCATCTGTGATTCCATCCCGCGCCCGACGTGGGATGGCGCCACCCCCTCCTCGTTTCAGCCCGTGTTTCCGCGCCCTCGACCAATGTCTGCGATTTGAGCAGCCACAACCCATCGTCCGAAAAAAATTCGGAATACAAATAGAGCCTTGCTATTTAGCGAATAAGAATTATTCTCATCGAACCCATCAAGGAGATGAGCACCATGACTTATTTGATCGATGCCTGGCTGGACCGCCCACATCCCTATCTCAGGATTCTGCATCGGGAAACCGGGGAAGTCTGCGCGGTGATAGAAGAAGACGCCCTGAACGAACTACAGGACCAGGGAGATCTGGACCTCACCAGCCTCAATTCCAGCGAGCCGACGGTGCTCAAGGAATTGGTGCGCAACCTGTTCCTGTTCTGCTATGCCCGGGCGTTGCGCCCGACGAGTGATTTCAGCGGCAGGTTCCACGGATGAACGCAGAGGTCATGTGGGAGCAAGACTGCTCCCACATATTTGCCCGGCGTTAAGACAGAATCTTACAGAACGTCCAGCAGCTCGACGTCGAACACCAGAACGCTGTGCGGCGGAATGCTGCCAACGCCTTGAGCGCCGTAAGCCAGCTCGCTCGGCACGTACAGGCGCCATTTGCTGCCGGTGTTCATCAATTGCAGCGCTTCGGTCCAGCCCGGGATCACGCCGCCAACCGGGAATTCAGCTGGCTGGCCACGATCGTAGGAGCTGTCGAACACGGTGCCGTCGATCAGCGTGCCGTGGTAGTGGGTACGCACCTGGTCTTCACGGGTCGGCTTGGCGCCTTCACCCTGGGTCAGCACTTCGAATTGCAGACCCGAAGCCAAGGTGGTGATGCCTTCGCGCTTGGCGTTTTCAGCCAGGAAAGCACGACCGGCGCCAGCAGCGGCTTCAGCCTTGGCGGCGGCTTCGGCCTGCATGATTTCGCGGATGACCTTGAAACTGGCGGACATTTCTTCCTGGCCCACACGGCTCGGCTTGCCGGCGAAAGCGTCGGTCAGGCCAGCCAGAATCGCGTCCAGGCTGACGCCCGGTGGCGGGTTGTCGCGCAGTTGGTCGCCCAACTGACGGCCAATGCCGTAGCTGACGCGGGTTTCGTCGGTGGACAGGTTAACTTCGGACATGGTACTGCTCCGCTGTGGGGACGGCTCGGGATAAGGCTGTGCGTGACACACCGCCTCCCGGAGCGCCCGGAACCAAAAGGGCGAGCAGACTAGCACAGATGCCGCGACGGATGAGCGCTCGTTCATCAAAGCGCTCCGCCGGAAACGACAACGCCCGCCTGCGGCCAGGCAGGCGGGCGTCGTATGGACCTCAGTGCTTGGTCAGCTTGTCCAGGTAACCCATGGCGAAGGCCGACACCACGAAGGTCATGTGGATGATCACATACCACATCAGGTGCTCCGGATCGACATTCTTGGCATCCATGAAGATACGCAACAGATGGATGGACGAGATCGCCACAATGGAGGCCGCGACCTTCATTTTCAGCGAAGAAGAGTCCATGGTGCCCAGCCAATTGAGCTTTTCCTTGTCGGAAGCGATGTCCAGTTGCGAGACGAAGTTTTCGTAGCCGGAAATCATCACCATCACCAGCAGGCCGCCCACCAGCGCCATGTCGATCAGCGACAACAGCACCAGGATCATCTCGGACTCGGCCATGGAAAACACGTTGGGAATGACGTGAAAGACTTCCTGGAAAAATTTCAGCGCCAACGCCAGCAAACCCAGGGACAGCCCGAAATAGATCGGCGCCAGCAGCCAGCGGGAGGCATACATTGCATTTTCGATAAAGCGTTCCATTGAATCTCACACCAGGGCTTAAATGGCGGCGAGTATATCAGCCGCCCTGGCCCTCACAAACGCCCGCACCCTCCCTGGTCCACGCTTTCATATCAATGCTCTGCCCTCCCGTTGGGGGTCATCAATGGGGCGGCCGAAACTCGAAGCTTCCGCCGCTGCGGCTGCGCCCACCATTGATTTCACGCAACTGGGCTTGCATGTGCAGGCACCAGATTTGCGGGTCATCGGCCAGCTCATAGCCGTGCAACGTCAGGCTTTGAACGATGGTGTCGAGGATGGATTCAGCGGCGTTCGGACCGGGAAAAGGGCCTTGGGCCTTGAGGGCGGAAGGTTGTTCGCCGGCCATACCGGCGGCGAAGAGCAAGGTCCACATACCGTTATCGCCCGCCAGCGGGCGCACAGCGCATTCGATACGGGTGACCAGGCCCAGGCATTGACGGGTGAGGCAAAGGTTGCGCGACATGGCGGCGCCCCTCAGTGATACCGTATTCAGCCTGCAAAGGCTGTTTCGATCCGATGATGGCTCTCGTTATCCTTGAACTGAGAATAGAAGAAAAGTTCCGCTCGCAAGCGCACCGAGACCAGAATGCGCCGAATGGTCATAGTGTGGATATTGACGCCAAAGTGGCGTCACTTCCAGCCACGATCGCTGCACAATTTCAAAAATGAAAAACCACTGTGGGAGCGAGCCTGCTCGCGACAGCGGTGTAGCGGTCGACACCTTTATCGACTGTTTGACCGTCATCGCGAGCAGGGCTCGCTCCCACAGGGGATTGCATGGCCTGGAAAAAGATCAGGCAGGCTTGGCCTCCGCCAGCGCTTGTTGCGCCAGTTCCTTTTCCGCCTCCTTGATGTCCTCCTCGCTGACCATTTCGGCAATCACTCGCAGCCGCTCCACGACACGGGCATTGACACTGCCTTCAGGAAATTCACCGTTTTCATCCGGCTCACCGGCGGGCTCACCCACCAGCAGGCTCAGGGCCTCGTCCGCCTGGCGCACCGCGTAAACGTGGAACTGCCCTGCCCGCACGGCGGCCAGTACTTTTTCATCGAGCATCAGGGTGGCGACGTTGGCCTGGGGAATGATCGCACCTTGCTCGCCGGTCAGCCCGCGGGCCTCGCAGAGGCGGAAGAAGCCCTCGATCTTCTCGTTGACCCCACCCACGGCCTGCACCTCACCAAACTGGTTGATCGAACCAGTGATGGCGAAGCACTGTTTCAGCGGCGTCTTCGACAAGGCGGAGATCAGGGTGCAAGCCTCGCCCAGGGAAGCGCTGTCGCCATCGACATAGCCGTAGGACTGTTCCAAAGCGATGCTGGCCGAAATCGCCAGCGGGAATTCCTGGGCGTAGCGGCTGCCCAGGTAGCCCGTGAGGATCATCACGCCTTTGGAGTGGATCGGCTGGCCGAGGTTGACCTCGCGCTCGATGTCGACGATACCGCTGCCGCCCGGATACACCGTCGCGGAAATCCGTGCCGGCACGCCAAACGCCGAATCCCCCACTTCCAGTACCGTCAGCCCGTTGCATTTGCCCACGGCGGCGCCATCGGTGTCGATCAGGATGATCCCCGCCAGCATGTCGTCGAGGATTCGCGCCGAGACACGCCCGGTGCGGGTGGCCTTGGCCTTGAGGGCACGCTCGATATGGCCGGCGTCGGTCATCTCGTCGCCGGCCAACTGGCGGATGAAGTCCGCCTCGCTGACCAGTTGGAACAGATCGCCAATGCGCGCCGACAGGCGTCCCTGGTGTTCGGCCAGGCGCGCACTGTAGGTCGCCAGGCGTGCCACAGCATCAGCGGTCAGCGGCGCCATACCCTCTTCCGAGGTACGGGTCTTGAGCAACTGGGCGAACTGCTCCAGGCTCTCGTCGCCCATGGGAATGTCTTCGTCGAAGTCCACCAGCACGCGAAACATTTCCTGGAAATCCGAATCCAGGTCCTGCAGGGCGTAATAGAGCTGGCGAGCGCCGATGATCACCACCTTGACCTGCAGTGGAATGTGCTGCGGCGTCAGGGTCACCGTCGCCAGTCGTCCCAGCTCACCCAGGGGCGACTCCATTTTCAACTTGCGCGATTGCAGGGCGCGCTTGAGCGCGTCCCACACAAACGGCTCGCCCAGCATCTTTTCCGCTTCCAGGATCAGGAAGCCGCCGTTGGCCCGGTGCAAGGCGCCGGGACGCAACTGCCGGTAGGTGGTGTAGAGCGCGCCCTGGTCCGTGCTGTATTCGATGCGCCCGAACAGATTGTCATAGGTGGGGTGCGGCTCGAACACCACCGGAGCCCCGCCACTGGCCGGATGCCCGACCACCAGGCTTGGCGCGTATTGCTCCTCCAGCAACTTGCGGGCGACGGCGTCGCTCTTGCTGTCGTCCACCAGTTGCTCGACCACCGTCCTGAGCAGATTGACCTGCATCGCCTGCAGATAACCGCAGACCGCCGCGTTCTCCGCATATTTTTCAGACAGTGGCGCCAGCAACGGCTGCAGGGCCAGGGTAATGGTTTCTTCGTTGAGCTGGCGCAGTTGGTTGTTGGACTCGCGTTTCCACTGCGGCAGGCTGGCGAGCTCTTCGTTCAAGCGCTCTTCCAGACCGGAGATGTCATCATGAAAACGTTCGCGATCAGCCTCCGGCAGTTGGGCGAACTCTGCCTCATCCAGGGCCTTTCCTTCGCTCATCGGGGTAAAGGCGATGTTGCTGCTGTCGCGATACAACGCGACATCCTTCTCCAATGCCAGGCGCTCGATCACGTCGAGGGCGCGGTCGTAGCGCTGGTTGAAGGCACGGTCGATTGCACTTTTTTTCTGCTGGTAGGACGGATGCTCGAACACCGCAGGAAAAGTCGCCAGCAGGTTGTCGATCAGGCCGTTGATGTCGGCGATGAAAGCGCCGGCGGTGCCGGAAGGCAGCTCCAGGGCCCGAGGCTCGCGAGGTTCGTCGAAATTATTGACATAGACCCAATCGGCCGGGGTCTGCATGCGCTTGCCTTCGGCCTTGAGGTAGCGCTTGACGAACGAAAACCGGCCGGTGCCAGGTTCGCCCATGACAAATACGTTGTAACCGGGGCGCGGCATGGCCACGCCGAACTGCAATGCTTCGACCGCACGTTCCTGGCCAAGCACACCGCGGAAGGGCTCCAGATCATTGGTGGTAGAGAAGCTGAACTGTTCAGCGGAAAACGGACGGGTCAGCGCTTCGGGCGCTAGACGCAAGCTGGCAGCAACAGGATCAGGCATCGGGCTTCCTTACATCAGGCGGGGCAGATAACGGCATTCTGGCGCTGCGCGTACCGCACTGGCAAGGAGCGCCTCAGGCCAAAGCATAGTCAAGAGGCTCCCCCTGGGCCGGCGCCGGTAAATTCATGACGGGAAAGATAGTTTTTGCAAAATGTCACGGAACCCGTGGATCGTGCCTAAACTCCAAACTGCGCGGCTGGAACAATAACCGGCCCACTGGCACCTGGCTCAACCGCCACGGGCCAGACCTGTCCATTGGTATGCACATAAAGAGAACATAGCTATGAAACGGATTCTTCTCGGTACTCTCTTCACCGCTGTATCCCTCAACGCCATGGCTCAGGCGCCGGGCGGCCCGGATTGCGGCTGGGGCAACATGCTGTTCGAAGGTCAGCGTGGCACTCCGGCTCACTTCCTGGCATCCACCACCAACGGCACCTCCGGCAACGCCACCTTCGGCATGACCTCCGGCACCAACGGCTGCTCCACCAACGCCGCGCTGACCTACGGCGGCAAGTCCTGGCTGGCCATGAATGGCATGATGAACGAGCTGTCCGAAGACATGGCCAAGGGGCAAGGCGAAGCGCTGACCACCTACGCCGTGGTACTGGGCGTGGCACCGGAAGACCGCGCGCATTTCTCCGCCGTCACCCACGAGCACTTCCAGCAAATCTTCAACAAAGCTGACGTGACCGCGGAAGACGTGCATACCAACACCCTGGCCGTGCTGAAAAACGACCCTCGCCTGGCCAAGTACGCAACTCAAGCTTAAGCTCGACCCCACTCGCTCCTTTCGGGGAGCGGGTTTTCTTTTTTGGGCCCTTTTGGTCTTTATTTTCGACTTTCCAAGTAGCCGACTATGCTCAAACGCCTTGCCTGGCTGGCGCTCTGTGTGTGCGCCCCGCTGTCCGCCGCGCCTCATTTCGACACTCAACGTTTGCAGCAACTGGCCAATGACCGCTTCTGGATATCCCTGGGGCATTACGAAACCGCGAAGCTGGGTGGCTGGCGCAGCTATATCAGCGACAGGAAATTTTTCCTCGCGCCCGATGGCAACGAACATCCCGACCATGAATTGAGTGCCACGCTGCAGGCCCTTTACGGTCCGACCAACACCGGCCAGCGACATGCCCAGTGCGTGTATCCGGCGCGCACACGCTGGCTGAAAGCGCAGCTCAACCTGACGGACCTGCCGACAGTCGATTGCAGTGAATTCAGCCAATGGTTCAAGGACGTTTCACCCCACAGTGCGGTGATGATCTTCCCGGCCGCCTACCTCAACAGCCCGTCTTCGATGTTCGGCCACACCTTGCTGCGCATCGACCAGGCCGACGTGCAAAGCGACAAGACCGCCCTGCTCAGCTATGCGATCAATTTCGGCGCCTACATCGAGGGCTCGGACAACAGCCTACTCTACGCCTGGAAAGGCCTGATGGGCGGCTATCCCGGCCTGTTCGCCTTGGTGCCCTATCAGGAAAAACTTTCCGAGTACCGTAGCCTGGAGAACCGCGACCTGTGGGAATACCGTCTTAACCTGAGCCAGGCGGAAACAGAGCGCATGGTCGAGCATGTGTGGGAACTCAAGCAGATCCAGTTCGACTATTTCTTCTTCGATGAAAACTGCTCCTATCGTCTGCTGGAACTGCTGCAAGTGGCTCGTCCCAGCCTGCGCCTGACCGAACAATTCCCGCTGACGGCGATCCCCACCGACACCGTGAAGGCCGTCAAGGAAGCCGGGTTGGTGGAAAGCATCCAGTACCGACCCTCCCGTGAACGAGAACTGCTCAGCCGCGCCGAGCCGCTGAGCGATGACGAGCAGCAATGGGTCCTGAAAGTCAGCGCTGACCAGCAAAACCTGCAAGCGCCCGAGTTCAAGGCTCTACCCCGGGATCGCCAGGCGCTGGTCATCGACGCGGCCTACCGCCTTGAGCGCTATCGGGCCAACGGCCAGGAGCGCGATCCGCAGCGTGCCCAGCGCAGTTTCGAGCTGCTGCGGGCGATTAACCAGAACCCCGCGCCGGAACTCGACATTCCGCAACCGGGCCTGCCCGAAGACGGCCACGAGTCGCGCACCTGGCAAGCCGGCCTGGGCACGCGAGGCGACCGGGCCTTCGGCGAATATGGCCTGCGCATGGCCTATCACGACCTCAACGACAACACCGAGAGTTTCCCGTTGGGGGCTCAGATCGAAATCCTGCAATTGAAACTGCGTCAGTACGAAGGCAACGACTGGCAGGTGCAACAACTGGACTTGGCGACCATTCGCTCCCTGACCCCGCGCAACGAGCTGCTGCAACCGCTGTCGTGGCAAGTCACGGGTGGCCTGGAGCGGGTGCCGGGCAAGCACGACGATGAAACCCTGGTCAGCCATGTCAACGGCGGTGCCGGCGGTACCTGGTCATTGGGGGACGATACATTGGGGTTCGCCCTCGGCACGGTGCGGGTCGAACACAACAATGACTTCGCCCAGTTCATCGCCCCGGCCGCCGGCTTCAACACGGGCCTGTTGTGGAAAAACCCACTGGGCAACCTCAGCCTGGAAGCCAAGGGCGATTATTTCGTCAACGGTGAAGTGCGCCGTAGCCTGAGCCTGAACCAGCAATGGGAACTGTCCCGCAACCTCGGCCTGCGCCTGAGTGCCCAGCGGGAATTCAGTCATCTGGCTACGCCGGAAAACGAGGTGATGCTTGAGGTGAAGTGGTATCACTATTGATCAAGCAAAGCCCAACAACGGATTAATCACAGCGCTTTCACACGCACCTGACAAATCCGCTTCTAGACTTGTTCTATAAGCGGTGATGGCAGGAATGCGGAAAATGAGGCGCGTGGCGGTAGTGCTGGGTGTGCTGATGTTGCTCGGTGGCTGTGAAACCACCCACGAAGACCTGATCGCCAGGGGTTATCCCCCCGCCTTCGCCGATGGCTACGACGACGGTTGCAGCAGTGGCCGGCAAGCGGCCGGCGCGATCACCGGCCAATTCAGGAAAGACGTGCCCCGTTACCTCAAGGACCCGCGCTACGCCGAAGGTTGGAGCGATGGTTTCCGCCAATGCCAGGCCATGCGTGAGAGCGAGGAGCGTGACGCCTACCGGGAGCGTCATTGGGACGAGCGCGAGCGGGCCTGGCAGCAGGAGAAAGACCGGGATGCCGCCCGGGCTTATCGTTCGCAGTGAGTCGCGTACAGACATCCGTCGAAACCAAAAGCCTGCGACCATGGCCCAAACTCCAATAGAGGAGAACACCATGAGTCGCGCCTTCGTCAACGAAGACAGCGCCGCCGCCCAGGCCGATCAGCCGGTCGAACGCCAGGTCAGCGCGCAAATCAACTACGTTACACCCGCCGGACTCGCTCAGTTGCAGGCCCGGGTCGCCCAATTGCAGGCGCAGCACAGCCAGCAGGCCGCCAGGAAAGACCAGACGGACAAACAACGCATCGCGGACATCGAACGGGATCTGCGGTACTTCAACCAGCGCTTGAAAAGCGCGCAGGTCGTAACGGCCACTTCAGTCGATCAAGTGCGGATCGGGCACTGGGTGACGTTTGTCGATGAGCATGACCATGAGCAGCGAGTGCAATTGGTGGGCGAGGACCAGGCCGAGGCGGCCAGTGGGCTGATCAATTGGGGATCGCCGCTGGGGCGGGCGTTGTTGGGTGCCAGGGTCGGGGATGAGGTGGTCTGGAAGCGGCCGGTGGGGGACCTGGCGATTGAGGTGGTGGCGATAGAGCTGGGGTGATCCGGGCGGCCTCATCGCGAGCAGGCTCGCTCCCACAGGGGGATTGAGGCGACCAGCGATTTTCGGCTGGCCCGGAACCCATTGTGGGAGCGAGCAGGGCTCGCTCCCACAATAATCAGGCCAGTTTCTTGTGCCGTACGCGATGAGGCTGGGCAGCCGCTTCGCCGAGGCGTTTCTTGCGGTCGGCTTCGTACTCGGTGTAGTTGCCTTCGAAGAACACCGCCTGGGAGTCGTCTTCGTACGCCAGGATGTGAGTCGCCACGCGGTCGAGGAACCACCGGTCGTGGGAGATCACAATGGCGGCGCCAGGGAAGTCCAGCAAGGCTTCTTCCAGCGAGCGCAAGGTTTCAACGTCGAGGTCGTTGGACGGTTCGTCGAGCAGCAGGACGTTGCCACCCTCCTTCAACGTCAACGCCAGGTGCAGGCGGCCGCGTTCACCGCCGGACAGGTCCTTGACGAACTTCTGCTGGTCGCCGCCCTTGAAGTTGAAACGGCCCACGTAGGTGCGCGACGGGATTTCATAGTTGCCGATGCGGATCTGGTCGGAACCGTCGGAGATCTGCTGGAACACGGTCTTGCTGCCGTCCAGGTCCTCGCGGCTCTGGTCGACGCAGGCCAGTTGCACGGTTTCGCCGATTTCGATGGTGCCAGAATCCGGGGTTTCCTTGCCCATCAGCATACGGAACAGCGTGGATTTACCCGCACCGTTACCGCCGATGACACCAACGATGGCGCCCTTGGGCATGGAGAACGACAGGTTGTCGATCAGCACGCGGTCGCCGTAGCCCTTGGTGACGTTCTTGAATTCGATGACCTTGTCACCCAGGCGCGGACCGGCCGGGATGTAGATCTCGTTGGTTTCGCTGCGCTTCTGGAATTCCTGGGACTGCATTTCCTCGAAGCGTTGCAGACGAGCCTTGGATTTGGACTGACGGGCCTTGGCGCCTTTGCGCACCCACTCCAGTTCTTCCTTCATGGCTTTTTCATGGGCCGACTGCTGCTTGGATTCCTGGGCCAGACGCTCGGACTTGGCTTCCAGCCAGCCCGAATAGTTGCCCTCGTACGGAATGCCCGCGCCGCGGTCGAGCTCCAGGATCCAGCCAGCGACGTTGTCCAGGAAGTAACGGTCGTGCGTGATCGCGACCACGGTGCCCGGGAAGTCGTGCAGGAAGTGTTCGAGCCAGGCGACGGAATCGGCATCCAGGTGGTTGGTCGGTTCGTCGAGCAGCAGCATGTCCGGGGCGGACAGCAGCAAGCGGCACAGGGCCACACGGCGTTTTTCACCACCGGAAAGGTGTTCGACCTTCGCTTCCCAGGCCGGCAGGCGCAGCGCATCGGCGGCGACTTCCAGCTGGCGCTCCAGGTTGTGACCGTCGCTGGCTTGCAGGATCGCCTCGAGCTTGGCCTGCTCGGCGGCCAATTTGTCGAAATCGGCATCCGGATCGGCGTAGGCAGCGTAAACCTCGTCCAGGCGGGCCTGGGCGTCCTTGATCACGCTGACCGCTTCCTCGACCACCTCACGCACGGTCTTGGTGGGATCCAGCTGAGGCTCCTGGGGCAGGTAGCCGATGTTCAGGTCCGGCATCGGACGGGCTTCGCCGTCGAATTCCTTATCGACGCCGGCCATGATTTTCAGCAACGTGGATTTACCCGAACCGTTGAGGCCCAGCACGCCGATCTTGGCGCCGGGAAAGAACGACAGCGAAATGTTTTTCAGGATTTCCCGCTTCGGCGGAACAACTTTGCTCAGCCGATGCATGGTGAAGACGTATTGAGCCATGGTGAACCTAGCGTCTGTGACAGGTGAAAAGAACGAGCCGGGCCATGCGCGGCGCCGGCAGTTGACGGTCATCAATGCCTGCGGGCGGATAAAGCCTGGGAATCTGGAGCTGGAACGCTCTTGTTTGACCGGCAAAGCTACCTCAACCGTCCGTCAAGGTCCAGCCGCCAGGGACTGGCACTTTGCCACAACTCAAGGCATGCTAGCCGCCCTTCGGGCGTCCAGCTTATAGTGCACGTCGCGCCAGTCCAGCAAACTGCAGGATTACAGCTTGTCCAATGTCACGCCGACCCTGTCCCCACGCGCACCGGATGCTGTGCCTGGCTCGCCCCTGCGCGGGACATTGAAGGGCGCGCTGGCCACATTGGTATTGTTGCTGCTCGGATTGCTTTTCTGGCAACTGCTCGACCAACTGCGCGTCACTCAGCAGCAACAGCGCCAATACACCATCGATTACACCGCCGATCTGGCCGCGCAAGTCAGCCTGAACATGGCCTTGAATGCGCAAATCGCCCTCAATCTCCTACCGATCGTCGAAGAACCGCAGACGGCCGACGAACAGCAGGCCCTGTTGCGAAAACTCCGGCAATCACTGCCCGAACTGCGCAGCCTGGTGCTGCTGAGCCCCTCCGGCCGGGTGCTCAGCGACACCGATGCCAGCAGTCACGATGCCGAGTACCTGGCCGAGCTGGTACGCCGCAGCCGGGCCCAGGCGCACTATTTCAGTAATGCCGACGATGGTTCCGTGGTGCATCTGCTGTTGCACCAGGCCTCCGGCAGCACCCGCGGCTACTGGGCCCTGCGCCTCACGCCAAGCTTTTTTTCGACGTTGACCAAGCAGGCCGATACGGGCCTGCGCCCGCAGTGGCTGGTAGAGAACCGCCTCAACCAGCAAATCGTCAGCCGTGACGAGAGCCCACCCGCAACCAGTCCCGTCCGGGTATCGCCCGATGACTTGGACAACACGGTGTTGACCGTACCGCTGAGCAGCAGCGACTGGCAATTGCGCGGACTCTTCAACCGGCGCCAGGTGCTCGAACAACTGCTGCCGGCCTTCATTGGCAAATGCCTGTTGGGGCTGGCATTTTCGATGCTGCCGGTGATTGCGCTGCTGAACATGCGTCGTCGTCAACGGCAGCTGCACGAAGGTCGTCGTCGCTATCAGGACATTTTCGAAGGCACCGGCGTGGCCCTGTGCGTCCTCGACCTGTCGGGACTCAAGTCATTCTTTACCAGGGCCGGCCTGCACAATGGCGATCAATTGCGGGCCTGGATGAAAAACCCGCACCAGCTCGAGCAGTTGCAACAGGAAGTGCGCATCACTGAAGTCAATCAGATGGCGTTGCAATTGCTCAACGTCGACTCCTGTGAACAAGCCTGGCGGCTGCTGGTGGGCAATGGGCCGCAGGACAGTAGCCCCGTCGGCTCGAAACTGCTCGAAGCATTGCTCGACCCACACAAACAACTGGAGCTGGAAATCAAGCTCCAGGACGCCCATGGGCGCGATCAACACCTGTGGCTGGTACTGCGCCTGCCGGAAAGGCAGCAGGACTATAACGCCGTCATCCTGAGCATCAACGACATCACCAGTCGCAAGCTGATCGAGTTGTCGCTGCTCGAACGCGAAGGTTTCTGGTCCGATGTAGTGCGCACCGTGCCGGATCACCTCTATGTGCAGGACGTCATCAGCCAGCGGATGATCTTCAGCAACCATCACCTGGGGCAGACGTTGGGGTACGACCGCACCGAACTGCACCAGATGGGTGAGTACTTCTGGGAAATCCTGTTGCACAGCGACGATGCCGACCATTATCACAACCTGCGCCAGGAACAGCGACGCGGCGGCTACACGCAACTGTTGCAATGCCAACTGCGCTTTCGCCATCGCAACGGCAAATGGCGTCGCTTCGACATCCGCGAACAGGCCCTGGCCCGTGACCGGCACAACCAGGTGACCCGGATCATCGGCGTGGCCAAGGACGTCACCGAACAGATCGAGGCCAGTGAATCACTGCGCGATAGCGAACAACGCTACCGGATGCTCGCCGAAAGCATCAGCGACGTGATCTTTTCCACCGATAACAAACTTTCGCTCAACTACGTCAGCCCGTCGGTCCAGGCAGTACTGGGCTACAGCGCCGACTGGATTTTCCAGAACGGCTGGCAATCGACCATTGCCAATCCGCAACAGCTGACCGGCATCTATACGTTGATGGACCGGGTCAGCAAGGCCCTCGACAAGCCCGAGCAACTGGCCGAGCTGCGCAACCAGATGCAGACCCAGTTGTTCCTGTTCGACTGCTTGCGGGCCGACGGGCGCAAGATTCCAATCGAACTGCGCCTGGTGCTGGTCTGGGACGATCTCGGCGCATTCGAGGGGGTACTCGGCGTCGGCCGCGATATCAGCCAGCAGCGGCGCGCTGAAAAAGACCTGCGCATGGCCGCCACCGTATTCGAGCATTCGACCTCGGCGATCCTGATCACCGACCCGGCCGGCTACATCGTCCAGGCCAATGACGCCTTCAGCCGGGTTAGCGGTTATGCGGTGTCCCAGGTGCTGGACCAGTTGCCCAACATGCTGACCGTGGACGATCAGCAGGAAGCCCACTTGCGTTATGTGCTCAAGCAGTTGGAGCAGCACAGCACCTGGGAAGGCGAAGTCTGGCTCAAGCGCCGCAACGGCGAACATTACCCGGCCTGGGTCGGCATCACGGCGGTGCTGGACGACGAAGGCGACCTGGCCAGCTACGTCTGTTTCTTCAGCGACATCAGCGAACGCAAGGCCAGCGAACAGCGCATCCATCGCCTGGCCTACTACGACGCCCTCACCCATCTGCCCAACCGCACGTTGTTCCAGGATCGCCTTCACACCGCGCTGCAATCGGCCGAGCGGCAGAAGACCTGGGTGGTGCTGATGTTCCTCGACCTGGACCGTTTCAAGCCGATCAACGACTCCCTGGGCCATGCCGCCGGCGATCGGATGCTCAAGGAAATGGCCACCCGGCTGCTCGGCTGCGTCGCCGACGACGACACCGTGGCGCGCATGGGGGGCGACGAGTTCACGTTGCTGTTGCAACCACGCGCCAGCCGGGAAATGGCGCTGAACCGGGCGATCAACGTCGCCGAGCAGATTCTCGCCAGCCTGGTCCGCCCCTTCGTGCTCGAAGGTCGGGAATTCTTCGTCACCGCCAGTATCGGTATTGCCTTGAGCCCCCAGGACGGCAACGAACTGAGCCAACTGATGAAAAACGCCGACACAGCCATGTACCACGCCAAGGAGCGCGGCAAGAACAACTTCCAGTTCTACCAGGCGGACATGAACGCCAGCGCCCTGGAGCGCCTGGAACTGGAAAGCGACTTGCGCCACGCCCTGGAACAGAACGAATTCGTGCTGTATTACCAACCGCAGTTCAGCGGCGATGGCAAACGTTTGACCGGCGCCGAAGCCCTGCTGCGCTGGCGCCATCCACGGCGTGGATTGGTGCCGCCGGGGGACTTCATCCCGGTGCTCGAAGAGCTCGGGCTGGTGGTGGATGTCGGCGATTGGGTGATCAGCGAGGCCTGCCGCCAGCTCAAGACCTGGCACCAGGCCAGGGTCCGGGTGCCGAAGGTTTCGGTCAATATTTCGGCCCGGCAGTTCTCCGACGGCCAGCTCGGCACACGCATCGCCAACATCCTGCGCAGCACCGGCCTGCCGCCGGCCTGCCTGGAGCTGGAACTGACGGAGAGTATCCTGATGCGCGAAGTCAGCGAGGCGATGCAGATCCTGGCCGGGCTGAAGAACCTGGGCCTGAGCATCGCCGTGGATGACTTCGGCACCGGCTATTCGTCCCTCAACTACCTCAAGCAATTCCCCATCGATGTGTTGAAAATCGACCGCACCTTCGTCGATGGCCTGCCTTCCGGCGAACAGGACGCCCAGATCGCCCGGGCGATCATCGCCATGGCCCACAGCCTCAACCTGGCGGTGATCGCCGAAGGCGTCGAGACCCACGAACAACTCGACTTCCTGCGCGAGCATGGCTGCGACGAAGTCCAGGGTTACCTGTTCGGCCGCCCGATGCCGGCCACCCGGTTCGAAGCGCAGTTCAGCAATGATGCGTTGTTCATGCTCGATTAAAGCAGCGGCAAGCTTCAAGCTTGAAGCGGCAAGCTGGAGCAAAGCCAGCCCGCATTTAGCTTGCAGCTTGTCGCTTGCATCTTGAAGCTGAATTCCTTTCATATGCCTTCCAAAAGCGGTTGGGTTAGAATGCCCCCCTTTTCTGCCCCCGATCCTTGAGGACCGCCATGTTCAGCCGTGATTTGACTATTGCCAAGTACGACGCCGATCTCTTTGCCGCCATGGAGCAAGAAGCTCAGCGCCAGGAAGAGCACATTGAGCTGATCGCTTCGGAAAACTACACCAGCCCCGCGGTGATGGAAGCTCAAGGCTCGGTTCTGACCAACAAGTACGCCGAAGGCTATCCGGGCAAGCGCTACTACGGTGGTTGCGAATACGTCGACGTGGTCGAGCAACTGGCCATCGACCGCGCCAAGCAACTGTTCGGCGCCGACTACGCCAACGTCCAGCCCCACGCCGGTTCCCAGGCCAACGCAGCCGTCTATCTGGCGCTGCTCTCGGCCGGCGACACCATCCTGGGCATGAGCCTGGCCCACGGCGGTCACCTGACCCACGGTGCCAGCGTTTCGTCCTCCGGCAAGCTGTACAACGCCATCCAGTACGGCATCGACGGCAATGGTCTGATCGACTACGACGAAGTCGAGCGCCTGGCCCTGGAACACAAGCCGAAGATGATCGTGGCCGGTTTCTCCGCCTACTCCCAAGTGCTGGATTTCGCCCGTTTCCGCGAAATCGCCGACAAGGTCGGTGCCTACCTGTTCGTGGACATGGCCCACGTAGCCGGCCTGGTCGCCGCTGGCGTCTACCCGAACCCGGTGCCATTCGCCGACGTGGTCACCACCACCACTCACAAGACCCTGCGTGGTCCACGTGGCGGCCTGATCCTGGCTCGCGCCAATGCCGACATCGAGAAAAAGCTCAACTCCGCCGTATTCCCGGGCGCCCAGGGCGGCCCGCTGGAGCATGTCATCGCCGCCAAGGCGATCTGCTTCAAGGAAGCACTGCAGCCTGAGTTCAAGGCTTACCAGCAGCAGGTCGTGAAGAACGCCAAGGCCATGGCTGGCGTGTTCATCGAGCGCGGCTTCGACGTGGTGTCCGGCGGTACCGAGAACCACCTGTTCCTGCTGTCGCTGATCAAGCAGGACATCTCCGGCAAAGACGCCGACGCCGCGCTGGGCAAGGCATTCATCACCGTGAACAAGAACTCGGTGCCAAACGATCCACGCTCGCCGTTCGTCACCTCGGGCCTGCGCTTCGGCACCCCGGCCGTGACCACTCGCGGTTTCAAGGAAGCCGAGTGCAAGGAACTGGCCGGCTGGATCTGCGACATCCTGGCCGACCTGAACAACGAAGCGGTCATCGATGCCGTTCGTGAGAAGGTCAAGGCCATCTGCAAGAAACTGCCGGTGTACGGCGCTTAATCAGGCCGGCCAACCGCAATGAAAAAAGGCCCGCATCGGAAGATGCGGGCCTTTTTTCATGTCTTCAACAAGAGCCGCGCCAGCCCATTCGAAGTCCACTCTTAACTTCAACGCCGTGCCACTTAACGCCTTGCAATACACACGCGGCATCACCTGTTGAGAATTCCATTACCATCGGTTCCGTTTAACAGCGCAACTTATGAAACTCAGTAAAGGATTCGAATACTACATGGACCGTACACATTCTTTCGAGGCAACACTCAGCCTGCCCGACACACACGTCAACCTGCTGGAAATGCTGCACGGCAAACCCGCATTGGCCACGGTCAGTTCATTCAGTGGTGGTTTCTTTACCGGCAGGCCGCAGACCCTGGACCACTCGCATCTGCTGGGGATGCGCGCCCATGGCCAGGGGGCCGCCGCGCAGCCGCTGAGGCTCGATTTTCATGCCACGCAAACAGGCTACAGGTTATTCATCAAAAACCCGGGCGAGTATTACAACAAGTTGATCGGCAAACGTTGGCTGGAAGTATTGGGCGTCACCGATTCACACATCGACAATCCCATTGTAGTCACTTTGATCAATCATCAGGACAATGTAATTACCCGGGCCGATATCAAGGCACGACATACGCCTGTTTCGCTCATGACTGCCAATAATAAATATATCGGTGGATTAAAAGTTCGAGGTTCACCTTATCTTTATCTCGCCGAGACGGAACACAAGTCTCGGATAACTTTCATCCTTAGCATTCTTGAGGCAAGGCACGGCTGATCCGTGTTCGGGCCGGGTTGCGGATGTTTCCGGCTCAAGGGTGGTGAATTTTCCTCGCCACCTCCAACGGCTCAAGCACGAGGGTTTCGCGCCAACTGGTAAGACCGGTCATGCCAAATTCGGAAAATCAGCTTGCGGAAGACGGAAAATGGGGCCTAGACTGACCCCGCACTGGACAAACCGGTAAGACCACAACAATGAAGTCCTGACGCCCACCGCCTCGCGCTGGAGATAAGGACACCGACCCAGGAATTCCTCCCATGCTCAAATGGTGCTCGCGTTCGATCTTCCTTCAAGTCGTCCTCGGACTGATGCTCGGCATCGTCTGCGGGCTTACCCTCCCTGAATATTCCGCACAGCTCAAACCCCTCGGCGATGGCTTCATCAAGCTGATCAAGATGCTCATCGGCCTGATCGTGTTCTGCGTCGTGGTCAGTGGCATCTCCGGCGCTGGCGACCTCAAGAAGGTCGGGCGCATCGGCCTCAAGTCGGTCATCTACTTCGAAGTACTCACCACCATCGCCTTGGTCATTGGCCTGGTCCTGGCCTTCAGCACCGGCATCGGCAGCGGGGCCAACATTCACTTGGAGCAGTTTTCCACCGCGGACGTGGGTGACATCGCCCAGCGCGGCCAGCACATGGTGACCACGACACAATTCCTGATGAACCTCATCCCGACCTCGGTACTGGGTGCTTTCGCCGACAATAATATTCTGCAGGTGCTGTTGTTTTCCGTCCTGTTCGGCAGTGCCCTGAACCTGGTGGGCGACGCCGCTTCCGGTATATCGCGGCTGATCAACGAACTCAGCCATGTGATTTTCCGCATCATGGGCATGATCGTGCGCCTGGCCCCCATCGGTGTCTTCGGTGCCATCGCCTTCACCACCAGCAAATATGGCCTGGATTCACTGCAACACCTGGGCAGCCTCGTCGGCCTGTTCTATCTGACCTGCGCGGCCTTCGTTGCGTTGATCCTGGGCCTGGTGATGCGCGCATCGGGCCTGCCAATGCTGCCGTTTCTCAAATACCTGCGTGAAGAGTTGCTTATCGTGCTTGGCACAGCCTCTTCCGACGCCGTGCTGCCGCAAGTCATGCGCAAACTCGAACACCTTGGGGTCGGCAGCTCCACGGTGGGATTGGTCATTCCGACCGGTTACTCGTTCAACCTGGACGGCTTCTCGATCTACCTGACCCTGGCCATCGTCTTCATCGCCAATGCCACCGGTACGCCCCTGGCCCTGACCGATTTGCTGACCATCCTGCTGGTGTCGCTGATCACATCCAAAGGGGCCCATGGTATTCCCGGCTCGGCCCTGGTGATTCTGGCCGCCACGCTGACAGCGATCCCGGCAATTCCGGTGGTCGGCCTGGTGCTGGTACTGGCAGTCGATTGGTTCATGGGTATCGGCCGTGCCTTGACCAACCTGATCGGCAACTGCGTCGCCACCGTGGCCATCGCCCGCTGGGAAAAGGACATCGATGTATCTCGGGCGCGCAAGGTGTTGTCCGGCCAACAAGGTTATACCTTCCAACCTCGCAAGCCGGTGGGCACCGCCCATCAGCAGCAGTTCTGAAAGACCGCGGTGCCGGTCCGCTGGCCGACACCGCCTATTGATTTCCAAGGAGTCACCTGTGATCAGTTCATCAACCGTCGTCAATTCCGTGGTGGAGAAACTACGCGCGGCCCTGGCCCGGGGCCAATGGCGCTCGGGCGAGATGCTGCCCGGCCAACGGGAGCTGGCCGAGCAACTGGGCATCAGCCGGCCAAGCCTGCGGGAAGCGGTGATCGTGCTGGAAACCCTGGGGCTGGTACGCTCGATGCCCGGCAAGGGCGTCATCGTGCTGGAGACCAACCTCGACGATCTCCATGAAGGCGCTGCCGTGGCCGGCGCCAGCCTGGAAGATGTGCTGCAACTGCGTTATACCCTGGAACCCTTCATCGTTGGCCTGGTGGCCCAGTCCATCAGCAGCCAGGAAGTCGGGCAATTGCGCCTGACCCTCATGGACATGCGCGAAGCCCTGGAAGCCAACGACAACGATGCCTGTGCCAGCGCCTACATCGCATTTCATGAGGCGTTGTTCGCCCTGACGTCCAACCCGATTTTCCACAGTGTGGTCCAGCAGACCAGCAATGCCCTCAAGCAAAGCGCCAGCGTGCTGCGCAATTCGCCCGAGCACCTGGCCGAACGCCTGGAAGAGAACGAAGCCGTGGTCCGCGCCATACGCGCCAAAAACAGCGCCCAGGCCAGCGCCGAAATGCGTCGACACATCCTCCGGGAAGGCCAGCGCATGGGCATCGAACTGAATATCCCGGACGACAACCTCGGCACTTGAATCACGCCC
The DNA here is from genome assembly GCF_022342325.2 of Pseudomonas sp. AF32. Lineage (NCBI taxonomy): Bacteria > Pseudomonadati > Pseudomonadota > Gammaproteobacteria > Pseudomonadales > Pseudomonadaceae > Pseudomonas > Pseudomonas sp. AF32. The sequence continues at coordinate 102,202 of NZ_RQJK02000023.1, forward strand.
TGCGGAGCCCGCCATGAATAACCTTGTGTCTCATCAGCATCAGCGCAACGTGCTCGCAGCCCTCCCGCTGCCCGGCCAGGTCGGCAAGCCATCGGTGGACGATATCTACCCGCGTATCTTCGACGCCATCCTCGAACAACGCATCGCCCCGGCCAGCCGGTTCACCGAGCAAAGCCTGGGGGATGTGTTCGGCGTCAGTCGCAGCATCATCCGCCGCGTTCTGGCGCGCCTGTCCCACCAGCAAGTCGTGATCTTGCGGCCCAACCATCGGCCACAGGTCGCGGCGCCGGACCTGGAGCAGACCCGGCAGATCCTCCACGCCCGTCGCCTGGCCGAACAAACGCTGGTGCGGCTGGCCTGCAGGTCTCCGCAGCCCAGGGATCTACGGCACCTCAGAGAACTGGTGGCACGGGAACAACAATGCCTGGAGCGCGGCGAGCGTGGGGCGGCGATACGCCTGTCCGGTGAGTTTCACCTGCACCTGGCGGCGATGGCCGGCAATGCACCATTGGCGCAATTTCTCGGCAGCCTGGTGCCTTTGACTTCCCTGGCGTTGGCACGCCACGAGAGCAGGTACCGCAGGCATTGCGCCTGGCAGGAACACCTGGCAATCGTGGACGCCGTGGAAAGCGGCAAGGTGGATGAAGCGGTGCGACTGATGGATGAGCACCTGGACCATCTCGAACAGCAACTCCTGATGGCCGCAGGCGCGGGTGAATCACAGTAGCGCGGCCTCGAAACCGGCACGGATCTTGTCCTCCGGCAGTTCGTCGGCGATGAATACGATCACGCTTTCCCGGGCTTCGTCGGGAGCCCATTCAGTGTCCCAATCGAAACCGTACAACTTGAGCACGCCCTGGAACACCAATCGCCGGGGCTCGCCGGCAATGTTCAGCACCCCCTTGTAGCGCAGCAACTGCTTGCCATGTTCTTCCAACAATTGGTTCATGAAGTCGCTGAGTCGGTCGATGTCCAGGGGTTTGTCGGTGCGCAGCACCAGGCTGCTGATGCGATCGCCAGGGGTCGACTTGATGACCGGTCGCAGGCTGAATCCAGCGCCCAGGTCCGCATTCAGGTTGAAGCCTCGGATATCGAGCAGTTCGGCCAAGTCGATCTTGCCGTGCTCCACGACCCGGACGGGCGCTCGTCGGTTGATGCGACTCAGGCGCTCGCCCAGCGCCTCGACATGGGCCGCGTCCACCAGGTCGGTCTTGCTCAGGAGCAGGCGGTCGGCAAAGCCGACCTGCGCCTGGGCGATGGCCTGGGTCAGGTGAAGCTCCGCATGGGCCGCGTCCACCAGGGTCAGGATACCGTCGAGGATGTAGCGCTCGCGCAGTTCTTCATCGATGAAAAACGTCTGGGCTACCGGGGCCGGGTCGGCCAGGCCGGTGCATTCGATCACCAGACGGTCAAAAGCGATCTCACCGCTGTCCAGCCGCTCGAGCAACAGGTACAGGGCCTTGGTCAGGTCGGTGTGGATGGTGCAGCATACGCAGCCGTTGGCCAGGGTCATGACTTGCACCGGCTCGGCGCCCAACAATTGGGTGTCGATGCCTGCATCGCTGAATTCGTTTTCGATCACCGCGATTTTCAGGCCATGCTCGGCCTTGAGCAGATGACGCAACAGCGTGGTCTTGCCGGCGCCCAGGAAGCCGCTGAGGATGGTGACCGGGATGGGAGAGGACAACGGGATTCTCCTGCTGCGAAATGGGAAAAAAACACACGATACAACTGTGGAGCGGTGGCTAATGCAAATTTTGAGGCCACCCAAAACAACTGTGGGAGCGAGCCTGCTCGCGATGGCGGACGGTCAGCAGCCTCATCGCCAACTGATCCACCGCATCGCGAGCAGGCTCGCTCCCACAAGGGTGACCTCACACCGGTAAGTGCCTCAACAGCACTTCGGCCCGCCCTTGCCGCCGTAACGGGCCTCCTGGCGTTCGCGGAAGAACGTTTCGTAGTCCATCAGCGGCTTGTCGGGGTGCTTGGTTTGCATGTGCTCGACGTAGTTGTCGTAGTCAGGCATGCCGACCATCAGGCGGGCGGCCTGACCGAGGTATTTACCCAGGCGACTCAAGTCATTGAACATCGTTGCAATCCTCTGGTTACGCGTCCGGCAGGGCCTGGAATGGCGCTTCCTTGTCCGTGCGTTCTTTCGTGCTCCAGGCGGCGACGCCGACCTTGAGCGCGTAGAACAGGATGCTCAGCACCACGAACAGGAACAACACCGTCAGCGTCGCGTTGGTGTAGGCGTTGAACACCACGTGCTGCATCTGCTCGACGCTCTTGGCCGGGGCCAGGATCTGGCCGGCGGCCAGGGCGTCGTTGTATTTGCGCGCCAGGGCCAGGAAGCCGATCGCCGGGTTGGCGTCGAACAGCTTGATCAGGCCCGCCGTGGTGGTGCAGATCAGCAACCAGGACGCCGGTAGCAGCGTGACCCAGACGTAGCGCTGGCGCTTCATCTTGATCAGCACCACGGTGCCGAGCATCAGGGCGATACCGGCCAGCATCTGGTTGGAGATGCCGAACAGCGGCCACAAGGTGTTGATGCCGCCCAGCGGATCGATCACGCCCTGGTACAGCAGATAACCCCACAGCGCCACGCAACCGGCGGTGGCGATCAGGTTGGCGGTCCAGGATTCGGTGCGCTTGAGGGCCGGCACGAACGAGCCCAGCAAATCCTGCAGCATGAACCGCCCGGCACGGGTGCCGGCGTCCACCGCGGTGAGGATGAACAGCGCTTCGAACAGGATCGCGAAGTGGTACCAGAACGCCATGGTGTTCTCGCCCGGCAACACCGAATGCAGGATCTGCGCGATCCCGACCGCCAGGGTCGGCGCACCGCCGGCACGGGCCAGGATAGTGGTCTCGCCGATGTCCCGGGCCACCGCTTGCAGCGCGTCAGGCGTGATGGCAAAGCCCCAGCTGCTGATGGTCTGGGCCACGGCCACGGCATCGCTGCCGACCACCGCCGCCGGGCTGTTCATGGCGAAGTACACGCCCGGCTC